>JBBRVH010000037.1:0-26686 GCA_038246995.1 Sphingomonadales bacterium | reverse complement strand
TCCAGCGGCTGCCGGTAATGCGCGCTGAGCAGCGCCAGCCGCAGCACCTCGCCGTGCCAGCCCTGCGCCTGCAACTCCGGGATCGTCTGGATATTGCCCAGCGATTTCGACATTTTCTCGGCGCTTCCCATGTTGAGGAAGCCATTGTGCATCCAGATCTGCGCCAGCGGTGCGCCGTCATGGGCGCAGGCCGATTGTGCCAGTTCATTCTCGTGATGCGGGAATTGCAAATCCTGTCCGCCGCCGTGAATATCGATCGTCGTCCCGAGCGATTCCGCGATCATCGCCGAGCATTCGATATGCCAGCCCGGGCGGCCGCGGCCCCAGGGGGATGCCCAGCCCGGCTGCTCGTCGCTCGATGGTTTCCACAACACGAAATCGGCCGGGCTTTTCTTGTAGGGCGCGACTTCGACCCGCGCCCCGGCGATCATCTCGTCGAGCGGCCGCCGTGACAGCGCGCCATAGCCGGCAAAGCTGGGCACATCGAACAGCACATGGCCTTGCGCCGCATAGGCATGGCCCTTGGCGATGAGCGTCTCCATCATCGCCACCATCGCCGCGATGCTCGTCGTCGCATGCGGGGCGATATCGGGCGGCTCGACACCAAGCGCGCCCATGTCCGCCAGATACCATTCTTCGGTGCGGCGCGTGATCTCGCCGATCGGCACGCCGGTGGCGGCGCTTTCGGCGATGATGCGATCGTCGATATCGGTGATGTTGCGCGCATACAGCACATGGTCGGCGCCATATTGGTGGCGCAGCAACCGCCGCAGCACATCGAAAACTACCGCCGGCCGGGCATTGCCGATATGGGCACGGCTATAGACCGTCGGCCCGCAGACATACATCGTCACCCGTTCGGGATCGATGGGAACGAGCACGTCCTTGCGGCGCGTCAGCGTGTTGTAGAGCCGGATCGTCATCAGATTGCCGTTCAGATCGCGGTTGAGGGTTCGCGCTTTTCCTGCGCATCGAGCAGCTTGTCGAGCGCGCTGCGCTGCCCCGGGGCATAGCCATCGCCGCCCGGCGCGTCTTCGGGCACATTCAGCCCGGCGCTGGCGGGATCGACCCGGCGCTGTTCCTCGACGAAATCGACGAGCGCCTTGGACACCATCGCCAGCGTCGGCGCCGTGCGCGCCTGCGCCAGCCATTCGGGCGACGGCTCACCCGGATCGATCGTATCGAAGGTCAGGTTGGCCAGCAGGAACAGCAGCGCCGCCGCCAGCACGCCCTTGCCGGCGCCGAAACCCAGCCCGAGCAGCCTGTCGACCGGGCCGATCAGCGACGCCTTGGTGCTGTTGCTCAGCATCCCGCCGATCACCCGCACCGCGATGAAAGCGCCGAGGAACAGCACGACAACCGCCAGGATGGCGCCGCCGGCTTCGGTGCCGGTCCATTGCGCCGCGATCGCCTTGGCCGGCGTGTGGAAAAAGCGCACCGCCGCAATGCCCGCGACCCAGGCGATCAGCGAGACGATTTCGCCGACAAAGCCGCGCGCCAGCCCGGCCAGCGCGGCGAGCGAAACAAGGACAAGGACGACAACGTCGAAAGCGGTCAATTCGGCCATGTCCGGCCTCTAGGGCTGTCCGGCAAGTCGGTCAACGAGCGCTGCCAGCGTCGGCAGCGCTTCGACGCGCAGCGCGCCGCTCGCCGTGCCCTTGGGGGCAAAGGCCATGGCGAAGCCCAGCTTGGCGGCTTCCTTCAACCGCAGGGTCGCCAGCCCGGCCGGACGCAGTTCGCCCGACAGCGCGACTTCACCAAAGGCAACGGCATTGTGCGGGATCGGCCGGTCGGTCAGCGCCGAGATCAGCGCCGCCGCCACGGCGAGATCGGCCGCCGGGTCCTGCACCTTCAACCCGCCGGCGACGTTCAGATAGACTTCGTGCATGCCGAAGCCCAATCCGCAGCGCGCCTCGAGCACCGCCAGCAGCATCGACAGCCGCCCCGAATCCCAGCCGACAACCGCCCGGCGCGGCGTGGCGCCCGATGGCACGCGCACCACCAGTGCCTGGATTTCGCACAATACCGGCCTTGTGCCCTCCATCGCCGGAAACACCACCGCGCCGGTGACGGCGGTGTCGCGATCGGTAAGGAACAGCGACGACGGGTTGCTGACCTCTTCCAGCCCTTCGGCGCCCATTGCGAACACGCCGATTTCATCCGTGCCGCCAAAGCGGTTCTTCACCGGGCGCAGGATGCGATACTGGTGGCTGCGCTCGCCTTCGAAATAGAGCACCGTGTCGACCATATGCTCGAGCACGCGCGGCCCGGCCAATTGCCCGTCCTTGGTGACGTGACCGACCAGAATCAGCGCGGTGCCGGTGGTCTTGGCATAGCGGATCAGTTCCTGGGTACTGGCGCGCACCTGCGAAACCGTGCCCGGCGCGCCCTCCAGCGAATCGGAATGCATCGTCTGGATCGAATCGATGATGAGCAGCGCCGGCGGCTTGCCGGTCGCCAGCGTCGTCAGGATATCACGGACGTTCGATTCGCTCGCCAGTTGCACATCGGCGCGCGCCAGCCCCAGCCGCCGGGCGCGGAGCCGCACCTGGTCGGCGGCTTCTTCGCCCGAGACATAGGCGACGGCATGGCCATCGCGCGCCATTCGCCCCGCCGCCTGCAACAGCAAAGTCGATTTGCCGATGCCCGGATCGCCGCCGATGAGGATGACCGAGCCCGGCACCAACCCGCCGCCCGACCCGGCCGGGCCGCCGATGGTGCCGCCAAGCGCACGGTCGAGTTCGCCGATCCCGGTCGACAGCCGCTGCGGCAGCTCGACCTCATCGGCAAGCGACGCCATGGTGAAGGTGCGCCCGCCGCTATTCAGCGAATGCTTGGCGGCAAAGGGCGTTGCCGCCGGCGCCGCTTCGGCCTGGATGGTGTTCCACGCCGCGCAATCTCCGCACTGCCCCTGCCAGCGGCTGCTCACCGCACCGCACGCCTGGCAGACATAGCGGGTAGCCGCGCGCGCCATTGATCACTCCGTTTGTTGGGAGAACAATAGAGGAACACTTCGTCCCGTCAAGAGTGCGCCGCGCGCCGCGCGCACCTGTCACCCCGGGCTTGACCCGGGGCCCAGCTCCCTTCCTGTCATGCCAGCGAAGGCTGGCATGACAGGAAGGGAGCGCGCGCTTCGAAGAAAGACCGGGCCCCGGGTCAAGCCCGGGCTGACAGACCAAACCCCAACGGACGCAGCGTCAGCGCAGATCCGGCGGGGTAGCCTCCGCCACCAGCAGCGCCACCGCATCGGCGAGCGCCATCACCTGCTGGTCACCGCCGGCAAGGTTGCGCACGGTAACCGTGCCTTCCTCCGCCTCGCGGCGGCCGACGACGAGCATGTACGAGGCCTTTTGCAACGAATGCTCACGCACTTTCAGGTTGATCTTTTCGTTGCGCAGGTCGGTCTCGGTGCGGATGCCGGCCTTTTGCAGCGCTTCGGTGACGTGCAGCGCATAGCCATCGGCATCGGACACGATCGTCGCCACCACTGCCTGCACCGGCGCCAGCCAGGTCGGGAAGCGCCCGGCGAAATGTTCGATCAAGATGCCGATGAAGCGTTCGTAACTGCCCAGGATCGCGCGGTGCAGCATGACCGGGCGATGGCGCGCACCATCTTCGCCGACATAGCTGGCGTCGAGCCGCTCGGGCAGCACCGTATCGGTCTGGATGGTGCCGACCTGCCACGTCCGCCCGATCGCGTCGGTGAGGTGAAATTCCAGCTTGGGCGCATAAAAGGCGCCTTCACCGGGCAGTTCTTCCCAGCCCCAATCACTGTTGTCGCGTCCCGTCGCCGCCACGGCATCGCGCATCGACTGTTCGGACCAGTCCCACATGGCATCGCTGCCGAAGCGCTTTTCCGGGCGCAGCGCCAGCTTGATGGCATAGGAAAAGCCGCCAAGATCCTTGTAGACCACGTCGAGCAGGTCGCAGAAACGTGCGATTTCGCCGACGATCTGGTCTTCGCGGCAGAAGATATGCGCATCGTCCTGGGTGAATTGCCGCACGCGCATCAGCCCGTGCAGCGCGCCGTGCGGCTCGTTGCGGTGGCAGCAGCCCATTTCGGCCAGGCGCAGCGGCAGGTCGCGATACGACTTGATGCCCTGCTTGAAGATCAGGATATGCGCCGGGCAGTTCATCGGCTTCAGCGCCATCCACTGCGCCTTGTCCGAAATCACCGGGCCGTCATCTTCGGTATTGGGCACTTCGTCGGGGATGACGAACATGTTCTCGCGATATTTGCCCCAATGGCCCGATTGTTCCCACTGCCGGGCGTCCATGATCTGCGGCGTCTTCACTTCGCGATAGCCCGCGGCATCGAGCCGGCGGCGCATATAGGCCTCGAGCGCGCGATAGATGACGAAGCCGCGCGGGTGCCAGAAGACGCTGCCGTGCGCTTCTTCCTGCAGATGGAACAGGTCCATCTCGCGGCCCAGCTTGCGATGGTCGCGCTTGGCGGCTTCCTCAAGCCGCGTCATGTGCGCATCGAGCTGCTTCTTGTTCAGCCAGCCGGTGCCATAGATGCGGCTGAGCATCGCGTTGTTCTGGTCACCGCGCCAATAAGCCCCCGACACGCGCGTCAGCTTGAACGCCGCCGGATCAAGCTTGCCGGTCGCGGGCAGATGCGGCCCGCGGCACATGTCGAGCCAATCCTCACCCGACCAATAGACCGTCAGGTCTTCGTCGCCGGGCAATTCGGCGGCCCATTCGGCCTTGAAGCTTTCGCCCTGTTGCTGCCAGCGGCTGATCAACTGCTCGCGGCTCCACACCTGCCTGATGATCGGCTTGTTGGCGGCGATGAGCGCGCGCATCTCGGCCTCGATCGCCGGCAAATCCTCGTCGGTGAACGGCCCGCGACCCGCAGGCGGCGCGAAATCATAGTAAAAGCCATCGTCGGTCGACGGACCAAAGGTGATCTGCGTGCCGGGGAACAGCCGCTGCACCGCTTCGGCGAGCAGATGCGCATAATCATGGCGCGCAAGGTCGAGCGCGTCGGCCTCGTCCTTCGCCGTCACCAGCGCCAGGCTGGCATCGGCCATGATCGGCCGCGTCAGGTCGACCAGCTCGCCATCGACGCGCGCCGCCAGCGCCGCCTTCAACAGCCCCGGCCCGATGCTCGCCGCCACATCCGCACCGGTAGTGCCGCGCGCCACGCTGCGCACGGAGCCATCGGGGAGCGTGAGGGAAATGAGATCGGACATGAAAGCCTTCTTTTCGGGATACAGCCCGCAGCGCCGCGAAGCCGGCGGCAACACGCCGCGCGGCGGGCATAACCAAAATTTCGTTGCCGCGCCAATTTTTCGCCAAGGACCCCCGGTCTTTGGCGCATTGACCTTGGGCGGCTTATCGCAATGATGGCGCGATGCACCCGAGCGCCATCGCCTTGCTGCCATGACCGCACCAACGGCTCGTCTGTCTCCGGTCGAGCTTTATGGCCAGTCGATCGCCAATGTCGGGCCAAGCCTGACGCCGACGCTCAACATCACCGTCGTCGCGGCGCTCGCCGGGCCGGGAACGTGGCTCGCCTATCTCGTCGCCACCATCGGCATGATGTGCGTTGCCGCCAATATCGGCGCGCTGGCGCGGCGGCACCCGCAATCGGGGTCGTTCTTCCTGTATATCGGCCGTAATTTCGGGCCGCTGGCCGGCGCGCTGGCCGGCTGGGCAATGGTGGCGGCCTATCTGTTCACCGCGGTGGCGATCAGCCTGGGGGTATCGCTGTTCATCGGCGATGTGCTGCGTCTGGTCGGCGCGGCGGCGCTGCTGCCGCCGGCGTGGTGCCTTGTCACCGGCATCGTCGCGCTGGCGGCGGCAGCGGGCTATCGCGAGATCCAGTTGTCGTCGCGGCTGGCGCTGGGGCTGGAGGCATTGTCGCTGGCCATCGTGGTCGCCATCATCATCGCCGTCGTGCACCGCCACGGCACCATCATCGATCCGCAACAGCTCGATTTCAAGGCGCTGCCAGCGGGCGGCATCAGCGCCGGGCTGGCCTTTGCGGTGTTCAGCTTCGTCGGCTTCGAAAGTGCCGCCACGCTGGCGCGCGAAGCCCGCGACGGCGCGCGCGCCTTGCCGCGCATCCTGATGGTCAGCGCAGGCGGCGTCGGGCTGTTCTTCACCGTCATCGCCTATCTGATGGTGCTCGGCAGCCCCGGCGGCGCGCGGGCCATCGGCGCCAGCGCGGCGCCCTTTGCCATGCTGACGACCGCCGCCGGCTTCGGCTGGCTCGCCGTCATCGTCTATCTTGCAGCGGCGATCGGCGGCTTCGGCTGCATCCTCGCGTCGCTCAACGCCGGGTCGCGGCTGCTGTTTTCGATGGCACGCTATGGTTTCCTGCCGGCGCCGCTGGGGGCGTTGCACCCGCGCCACCAGACCCCGCATGTCGCGATGCTGGCGGGCGCCGGGCTGGTGCTGGCGGCGGCGCTGGCGGTGCTGCCGCTGGGCGCGCTGCTCGCCTTCGGGCTGACCGGCACCTTTGCGACCCTGGGGTTCCTGCTGGTCTACATGGGGGTCTGCCTCGTCGCGCCGGTCGATCTGCGGCGGTCGGGCGGGCTTGGCCGGGGCCAGGCGGTTGCGGCATTGGCCGGGGTGATCGTCATCGGTTTCGTGATGGTCGGCAGCGTCTGGCCGGTGCCGGCGGCGCCCTATGACACGCTGCCCGGGCTGTTCGCGCTGTACATGGCGCTGGGGGCGATGTGGTTCTGGTGGCAGGGCCGCCGCCATCCGGGGTCGCTTGCCGCGATCGAGACGGACCTCGAACAATGAGCGGCTACTCCCAGGATCTCGGCGGCACGCGCCATGGCTTTGCGACGCTGGCGGCGCTGCTGGCGGCGGCCAGCGCGCTGCGATCCGGCGATGTGCTGGCGGGCATTGCCGCGCAAAGCGCCGAGGCGCGGGTTGCGGCACGGCTGGCGCTCGCCGACCTGCCGCTGGCGGTGTTCCTTGCCGATCTGGTCATTCCCTACGAGGCCGATGAGGTCAGCCGGCTGATCATCGACCGCCACGATGCCACCGCCTTTGCCCCTGTCGCGGCGCTGACGGTGGGGGAATTTCGCGACTGGCTGCTTGCCGCCGATGGCGCCGCGATCACAGCGCTGGCGCCGGGGCTGACACCCGAAATGGTCGCGGCGGTATCCAAGCTGATGCGCAACCAGGATCTGATCGCGGTGGCAAAAAAGCTGCATGTCGTCACCGCCTTTCGCACCACGCTGGGCCTGCCCGGCCGGCTGGCGACGCGCCTGCAACCCAACCACCCGACCGACGATCCGGCAGGGATTGCCGCCGCCATTCTCGATGGCCTGCTGCTCGGCTCGGGCGATGCCTGTATCGGCATCAACCCGGCGGGCGACAGCCTTGCCGCCACCGCAACCCTGCTGGCGCTGCTCGATGACCTGCGGCAGGGGCTGGCGATCCCGACACAAAGCTGCGTCCTCGCCCATGTCACCAACACGCTGGCGCTGATCGAACAAGGCGCGCCGGTCGACCTGGTATTCCAGTCGGTGGCGGGGAGCGAAGGCGCCAATCGCGGCTTCGGCATCGACCTGGCGCTGCTCGGCGAGGCGGAAGCGGCGGTCGCCGCGCTGGCGCGCGGCACGGTCGGCAGCAACGCCTTCTACTTCGAAACCGGGCAGGGATCGGCACTGTCGGCGGGCGCCCACCACGGCGTCGACCAGCAGACGCTCGAATGCCGTGCCTATGCCGTGGCGCGGCAATTCCGGCCGCTGCTGGTCAATTCGGTGGTCGGCTTCATCGGCCCGGAATATCTCTATGACGGCAAGCAGATCCTGCGCGCCGCGCTCGAGGATCATTGCTGCGGCAAGCTGCTCGGCCTGCCGATGGGGGTCGATATCTGCTACACCAACCATGCCGAGGCCGACCAGGACGACATGGATGCGATCCTGACGTTGCTGGGGGTGGCGGGCGTCAATTTCATCATGGGCGTGCCCGGTGCCGATGACATCATGCTCAACTACCAGTCGACGAGCTTTCACGACGCCCTGTACCTGCGCGAGACACTGGGCTTGCAGCCGGCGCCCGAATTCGCCGCCTGGTTGCAGGCGATGGGGCTGGCGGACAGCGCCGGCCGGGTGATCGGCGGCGATGCCCGGGCCCTGGCGCGGCGGGCGCTGCCGGGGTTGATCGATGGCTGATCTGTGGCTGCGCGGGCTCACCCAGGCGCGCGTCGGCCTTGGCCGCGCCGGGGCCGGGCTGCCGACGGCGGCGCTGCTCGACTTCCAGTTGGCGCATGCGCGGGCGCGCGATGCGGTGCACGCCGCGCTCGACGCGCCAGCACTGGCGGCGGCGCTCGGCGGGGTGGTGGTCGCCAGCGCAGCCGGTGATCGGGCGACCTATCTGCAACGCCCCGATCTTGGCCGCCGCCTCGGCACTGGCGCGGCGCTGGTGCGCGGCGATTGGGACCTTGCCATCCTGATCGGCGATGGCCTGTCGGCAACCGCGGTGGCCACCCATGCGGCGCCGGTGATCGCGGCGCTGCTGCCGCTGCTCCCCGGCTGGCGGGTCGCGCCGCCGGTGGTGGCGTGCCAGGCCCGCGTGGCGCTGGGCGATGATGTCGCGGTCGCACTCGGCGCGCTGCTGGTGCTGGTGCTGATCGGCGAGCGGCCGGGGTTGAGCGCGCCCGACAGCCTGGGGGCGTATCTCACTTTTGCGCCGGTGCGGGGGACGCCTGATGCCTTGCGCAACTGCGTGTCGAACATCCGCCCGCCGCACGGGCTGGGCCATGGCGAAGCCGCGGCGCGGATTGCGTGGCTGCTGCACGAGGCGCGGCGGCGCGGGGTGACGGGGACGGCGCTGAAGGAAGCGGCGGACCTTGTCACCCCGGGCGTGACCCGCAGCCCGGCTTCCCTGGGCTAGAGCACCACCCGCCGACTTGTCATGCCAGCGCAGGCTGGCATCCAGCGGTGGTGCATGAACCCATCGGCCGGCACACGCGGCACGACTGGATGCCAGCCTGCGCTGGCATGACAGGAAGGAAAGCTGAGCCCGGGGTGACAGTGCATCAGGGGACGCCCGGTCGTCTAATTCGTGCCGCGCAGCAATTCGCGCGCCGTGATCACCCGCATGATCTGGTTGGTGCCTTCCAGAATCTGATGCACCCGCAAATCGCGGAAAATGCGTTCGATCGGGAAATCCATCAGATAGCCATAGCCGCCATGCAATTGCAGCGCGCGATCGACCACCGCCATGCCGGTATCGGTCGCCAGCCGCTTCGCCATCGCGGCAAAGCGCGTCTTGTCGGGGGCGCCGGCGCTCACCTTGGCGGCGGCCTGGTACAGCAGCGCCCGGGCGGCGCTGAGTTCGGTGTCCATGTCGGCCAGGGTGAACTGCGTCGCCTGAAAATCGGCGATCGACTTGCCGAATTGCGTGCGCTGGCGGGTATAGGCAATCGCTTCGTCGAGCGCGCGCTGCGCCCCGCCAAGGCTGCACGCGCCGATGTTGAGCCGGCCGCCATCGAGCCCGGCCATGGCGATGCTGAAGCCCTGGCCTTCCGCCCCCACCCGGTTTGCCACCGGCACCCGCACGCCATCGAAATTGACCTGCGCGGTCGGCTGCGAATGCCAGCCCAATTTGCGTTCCGGCGCGCCGAACGACACGCCGGGCATGTCCTTTTCGATGACGAGGCACGAAATGCCCTTGGGGCCATCCTCGCCGGTGCGCACCATGGTGACATAGATGTCGTTGACACCGCCCCCTGAAATAAAGGCTTTCGACCCCGAGACGACATAATCATCGCCATCCCGCACCGCGCGGGTCTTCAGGCTGGCGGCGTCGGATCCGGCGCCGGGTTCGGTCAGGCAATAGCTGGCGATCAGGTCCATGCCGACCAGCCCGGGCAGGTATTTCGCCTGCACCGGCGCCTCGCCATAGGCATCGATCATCCACGCCGCCATGTTGTGGATCGAGATGAAGGCGCTGGTCGACGGGCAGCCATAGGCCATCGCCTCCATGATCAGCGCCGCTTCCAGCCGCCCCAGCCCGATGCCGCCATTTTCCGGCCGCACATAGATGGCGGCAAAGCCCAGTTCCGCCGCAGCCTTGATCGTGTCCTTGGGATAGATGTGCTTTTCATCCCATTCAGCGGCGTGCGGCGTGATGCGATCGGCGGTAAAGCGCTGCGCCACGTCCTGGATGGCGCGCTGGTCGTCGGTCAGGTCGAATTGCATTGCGGCGGGGCTTTCCTGGGCGTTCACTGGCCCCATAGCGGTTTTTCGCAACAGCGCGAAGGCTGGCATCTGCAACAGGTTTCGGGCATAGACTGGCGATGACCGAACCGCACACCGCTTCCGCGCTGGTTGACCAGCTTGCCGCCATTCACGCCGAATCGACGGCATCGCTCAGGGCCGCCCTCAAGGCCTATCTCGATCATGGCACCATCCCCGATCCGGCCGCGCGGGTGCGCGGCGATTGGGCCTATGCCGAATTGCGGCTGAATTTTGCCGGCAGTCACGGCGCCAAGCGCCCGGTGCGCGCCTTTGCCCGGCTCAACCGCCCCGGCAGCTATGCCACCACCGTCACCCGCCCGGAAATGTTCCGCGCCTATCTCGTCGAACAACTCGACCTGCTGATGGCCGATTACGACATCAGCATCGAAACCGGGCGCTCGGAGATCGAGATTCCCTATCCCTATGTGCTTGATGGCGCTGTCGATCTGCGCCTCGATGCCGCCGCGGCGTCCGAACTGGCGCGCTGGTTCCCGACGACGGAACTATCGCAGATCGGCGATGAACTCGCCGATGGCCTGTGGGATGAAAGCCTGTCGGACATCCGCCCGCTGGCGCTGTTCGATGGCCCGCGCACCGATTTTTCGCTGGCGCGGCTGAAGCATTACACCGGCACCGCGCCCGAAGATTTCCAGCATTATATCCTGCTCACCAACTATCATCGCTATGTCGATGAATTCGTGCGCTGGGGCTGCGCGCAGCTCGGAAGCAACGGCTATGAACGCCTTGCCTGCCCGGGCGGGCTCGACATTTTTGGCGATGATCCGTCGGTGGAGCGCGCTGCCGCCGATGTGGCGTGGCGCAAGCACCAGATGCCGGCGTGGCACCTCACCGCACCCGGCCGCGCCGGCATCACGCTGGTCAACATCGGCGTCGGCCCGGCCAATGCCAAGACGATCTGCGACCATCTTGCGGTGCTGCGCCCCGAAGCCTGGCTGATGATCGGCCATTGCGGCGGGCTGCGGCCGTCGCAAGCCATAGGTGATTATGTGCTGGCGCACGCCTATCTGCGCGATGATCATGTGCTTGACGATGTGCTGCCCCCCGAAATCCCGATTCCGGCGCTGTCCGAAGTGCAGATCGCGCTGCAAAAGGCAGCCGAATCGGTGACGGGTTCGACCGGCGAAGCGCTGAAGCCCCGGCTGCGCACCGGCACCGTGGTGACCACCGACGACCGCAACTGGGAATTGCGCTTTTCCCGCTCGGCGCTGCGCTTCAACCAGTCGCGCGCGGTCGCGGTCGACATGGAATCGGCGACGATCGCGGCGCAGGGCTATCGCTTCCGGGTGCCCTATGGGACGCTGCTCTGCGTGTCGGACAAGCCGCTGCACGGCGAAATCAAGCTGCCCGGCCAGGCCAACCGCTTCTACGAAGGCGCGATTTCGGAGCATCTCCATATCGGCATCGAGGCGGTGAAGCTGCTGCGGGATGCCGGGCCGGGGTTGCATTCGCGCAAACTGCGGGCGTTCGACGAGCCGCCCTTCCGGTAGAGACCTGTCACCCCGGGCTTGACCCGGGGCCCAGTTTTTCTTGCCGCCCACACCTGTCATGCCAGCGCCGGCTGGCATCCAGCCGTGTCCCGTGAACCCGCGGCGTCGCACGCGCGGCACGTCTGGATGCCAGCCTGCGCTGGCAGGACAGGCAGGAGGCTGGGCCCCGGGGCAAGCCCGGGGTGACAGCTTATTGCGGGCACCCCGCCGCTGGTGCCACCACCCGCGGGATCAGATGGAACCGCGTCTGCCGGCCGTCGATATACTGCACCTTCGTCCCATCGAAAAACGCATCCTCCTCCAGCCGGAAGCGCACTTTCTGGCCGCCCCATTCGGGAACGGCTGCGATGGCGGCAAGCTCGATCGACCAGGCGGTGGGGGCGTGCATCGGCCATTCGCCCTCGGTGCGCGGACCCTGGTTGTCCCACATGCCGATCGGCGTGCCCGCCGCATGGCCGTGATAACCGATCGGGTGCGAATAGATGACCGGGTCGAGCCCCGCCGCGATCGCCTTGCCGCGCGCCGCCGCCAGCACGGCATTGCCGGTGGCGCCGACCTTGAAGGATGATGTCAGCGCATCCTGCACCGCATTGGCCGCCGCCAGCCCGGCCTTCAGCCCCGCCGGGGCATCGCTTTCGCCGGGTTTGAGCACATAGCCCATATGCTGGGTATCGGTATTGAGCCCGAGATAGGTGATACCGAAATCGACCCACAACAGATCGCCGGGCTGGATCACCGCGTCACCATCGATCGTTCCCGGCGTGCCGGCACGCGTGATGTTGACCGATGGCTGGAACCAGGTCGCCAGCTTCAAGCCGGCAATATGTTCGCGATACCACCACATCACGTCATCGGTCGTCGTCGTGCCCGGCGTGATGACCTTCCCCGAAAACCCTTCCGCGATGATCCCATGCGCGGTGCGGACGATATCGGGATAAACCGCCATTTCGGCCGGGATGCGCGTTTCCAGCCAGCCGATGGCGAGCGGTTCGGCCGGCACCACCCGGGCGCGCAATTCGGGCGACAGCGCGCCGATCACGCCGTCACGCTGGCTCGCCGTCAGGCCATCGGCAAAGGCCGACAGCGCCGAGACGTTGAGGGCGATCTTCTTCGGGTTGCGCAGCCGTATGATCTCGGCGAGCGCCGCCCATTGATCGGGCTGCGCCTCGGGGTTCCACTTCGCCTCGAACAGCCCGGCCAGGCCATAGCGGCTGACGGTGAAGCGCTCGACGGGCTTGCCATCCCCCGGATCGAAGAACACCAGGATCGTGCGGCGCCGGGCGGAAAAGCTTTCGGCATCGAGCATCGTCGCCACCACCGGATCTTCGAGATATTCGCGCGCCACCAGCACCCACATGTCGATGCCATGTTCGCGCATCAGCGCCGGAACCAGGGTATCGAGGCGCTGCTTCAACCATTTATCCTGAAGCGCGGCGCGATCCTTCAACGCCAGGATCGCCGGCACCGCCGGATCGGCGGCTTCCAACTGGCACATGGGTTGCGCCGTGGCGAGCAGTGCCGTGATGGTCAGAAGCATTTTCGAGTCCCCATGGTTGTGTCGGCACCTTAAGGGCAAAACAAGCGGACGGAAGGGCCTCCGGTGGGCAGGGGCGACGCCCCTGCACCCGGTCAAAAGCCGGTGATGAGCATATCCAGCGCGTTTGTGATGATGCGGTGCTCGTGATCCAGTGAGGTCGCGATCGCACCGCAATCACGACGCGCGATGGCGGCCGCAAATTGCGTGACCATGACATAATCCTGGTCCTCGATACGAAAAACCGGGTTGAGCCGCCGGGCCGGCTGAGGCGCCGTCTCGCGCCGCATCAGCGGCACGACGAAGCGTGTGTTGAGATCGCGAAGCAGGTCGGACTGGCAATCGAGTAGCAGATCGGCCCCGCCGACGCCGCGATACACATCGAAACGCGCCATCAGAACAGGCGCTGTGCCGCCAGCGGCAAGCCCTGCGTATCGACATGGGCATTGGATGACGCCAGCGCGTCGCGATTTTCCTCGCGCCAGCGCGCCGCGCGGGTTTCGGCAACCTGGGCTGAGATGCCGCGCTCACACGCCTTAGACAGATTCACCCCCAGCGCTCGCGCTTCATCGACCAGCGCGCGGTCGAGCGAGACATTGGTCGGGCGCCGGGTGGCGCGCTCGGCGGACGACATTGGCGAGGTCATGCACGATTCCTTGCGCATCTTGTATCTGCATGATGCCTGCGGAATGTCACATTTGCAAGTCTGGGCTATTGCTGAAACGGCGATGTGCGCGGAATGCGCTCGCCGCTTTTCGCAAAGAAGCAGCGATCCTCGTCACAATACACTTGAAAATGGTCACACGGTGACGGCCATTAGCTCGCTACAAGCAATTCCCGAAGGCGCATTCGACAAGAAGCTCGCCTGAGAGAAATACGGGAAGAACCACCAACGGTGCTGTGATGAGCAACCACCACCAGTTAAATTTTCCGATCGCCTGAACTACGATGGCCGCCCATGCCAAGACCGCAATCCAGAACAGCCAGGCCCATGCGCCCAATGCCATCTCCGCCCAACCATATTTGAACCGCAAGCGCCAAATCGGCAAAGCTACAGCAATTGCCAATGGTGTGACGCAGAATACAAGAATATCCTTTGGAGCAGCAGAACGGATCGGCACCACCGCCCCATTTCCTGATGCTAGTCATTTGCGATAAAGAATAGAAACAGCCAAATTCAGATCAGTCAAAGGCTTTTAATTCAACCCCAGTTCCGTCAGCAGCGCCCGGCGCGCCGCCCAGGCCTGTGCCCATAAATCGGGGTTACCCAGATCATCCGGGCCGATGGCTTCGGGCCAGTGCGCCGCGATCAGCGCTTCCAGCCGGTCGGCCTTTGCCGCATCGAGCAGGAAGCGCGGGTCGATGGTGGCGGGGTCGGCGACGACGCGCAGGCGCAGGCAGGCCGGGCCGCCGCCGTTGCGCATCGATTCGCGGACCTGGACATAATGGACGGCGCGGATGGGCCCGTTGCCGGCGACCAGTGCATCCAGATACACCTTTACCGGGGCGCAATCATGCGCCTCCATCGGCAGGATCAGCGCCATGCTGCCGTCGGGGACGGTTACGAGCTGTGAATTGAACAGATAGGATCGGATCGCATCGACGAGGCTGACCGCGCTGGCGGGGACTTCGACATAGGTGTGGCCGGGCAGCAGGCGTGCCAGATCGGCTTTCAGCACGGCGCTGTCGGCAAACGCCTGTTCATGGGCGAACAGGACGTTTTCATTGGCGACCGCCACGACATCATTATGGAAGGCACCGGCATCGATGGCGGTCTGCGATTGCGCGACAAACAGCGTGCGGTCGGGCGCGAGGCCATGCCGGCGGGCGACGGCTTCGCTGGCGCGGCGGTGCTGGCGCGCGGGGAATTTGCCGCCCTCCTCGCCATAAACAAACACTTCCACGCCGGCGTCGCCATGCCGGGCGGTCAGCCGCATGTGGTTCGCTGCACCTTCATCGCCAAAGGTTGCCGGCACGGCCGCGTGCACCGCAAAGGCCGGATGCGCGAAGGCAAGCCGCAACTGCGCTTCGGTCTCGCTGTGTTCGATACTGCGGTGGGTCATCCGCGACAGGTTGGCGGTGCTGATGTGCGTGCGGCCATCGGCGCAATCACTGGCCGGCGAGACGGTGCCGGCGTTCGCTGTCCACATCGACGACGCCGAACAAGCCTGGGCGAACAACCGCGGATCGGCGGCATGCGCGGCGGCGCAAACCTGCGCATCGCTGCCGGCAAAGCCCAGTTCGCGCAACCAGCGCGTGTTGGGGCGTTCAAGCGGCAGCAGGAAACCCTGCGTCAAGCCCAGCGACATCGCGAAGCGCATCTTCGCCAGCCCCTGCAGCGCCGCGTCGCGCGGGCGGCTGGTCGCGCCGGCATTCGACGCGCTGGCGAGGTTGCCGAAGCTCAAGGCGGCATAGTTATGCGTCGGGCCGATCAGGCCATCGAAGTTGATTTCGACGACTCTCCCCTCCCCTTCCGGGGAGGGGGTGGGGGTGGGGCTGTGGGTCATGGGCGTCCTCCGGTGGCGGCCCCACCCCCACCCCCACCCCCAAGGGGGAGGGGAGCAGAGAGGCCGACCACGATGCTGCCTTCGGGCGCATCGGCTTCGAGGCTCGCCACCGGCCAGGCGCTATAGTCTGCGGCGTAATAGGCACTGGGGCGGTGGTTGCCCGACAGGCCGATACCACCGAACGGCGCGTTCGACGCCGCGCCATTGGTCGGCCGGTTCCAGTTGACCACCCCGGCGCGACTGGCGGCCCAGAAGCGGTCATACAGCGCCGCATCGCCGCCGATCAGCCCTGCCGACAGGCCGAACTGCGTCGCATTGGCGGCGGCGATGGCGGCGTCCCAATCGGCGACGCGGGTCAGTTGCAGGACCGGCCCGAACAATTCCGCATCGGGCAGGCCGGTCAGGCCGGTAACATCGAACAGCGCCGGCGACAGAAAGGGCCGGTCGGCGCGCAGCCGGTCGAGCGGGCGAATGACGCGCGCGCCCTGCGCCACCAGCGCCGCCGCACCCGCGACCAGCCCGTCGGCGGCGCGGTTGCCGATCACCGGCCCCATGAACGGCTGTGGATCGTCGAAGGGCGCGCCGACGATGATCCGGTCGATCAGCGCCGTCACCCTGTCGAGCAACGCGCCTTCATCGCCATCGCGCACGATCAGCCGCCGCGCGCAGGTGCAGCGCTGCCCCGCCGAAAGATATGCCGATTGCACCACCAGCGCCGCCACGGCATCGAGCGTGTCAGGCGCTGTATCCCAGACGATCAGCGGGTTGTTGCCGCCCATCTCCAGCGCCAGCACCTTGCCCGGCGTCGCCGCAAATTGCCGCGCCAGCGCCGCGCCGACGTGCGCCGATCCGGTGAACAGCAAGCCATCGATATCGGCCGCCGCCAGATCGCGCCCGGTGTCGCCGCCGCCATGGACGACATTCAGCACGCCCTCGGGCAGCCCCGCCGCCGCCCAGCAGTCGGCCATGAAATCGGCAACCGCGGGCGTCAGTTCCGATGGCTTGAAAACGATCGTATTGCCCGCCAGCAGCGCCGGCACGATATGGCCATTGGGCAGATGCGCCGGGAAATTATAAGGCCCCAGCACCGCCAGCACGCCATGCGGCTTGTGGCGCAGCACCTGGCGCACGCCGCCGACGTCCCCCGTCCGCGCGCCGGCACGCTCGGCTTGCGCCGTGATCGAGATATCGACCTTGGCCGCCACGCTGGCGACTTCGGTTCTTGTCTCCCACAGCGGTTTGCCGGTTTCGCTCGCGATCAGGCGCGCGAAGGCGTCGGCGCGCGCCTGCACCACCGCCTTGAAGGCGCGCACCACGGCGATGCGATCAGCCAGCGAGGCCAGCGCCCAGCCGGGCAGGGCCTGGCGGGCTTGCACGACCGCGGCGCCGACATCGCCGGCGGCGCCGCGCCAGATCACGTCGTTGGTGCACGGATCGATGGAAAACAGTTCAGCAGTCGACATGACGGAGTTCGTCTCCCGGCGTGATGCCCATGGCGAGCGCTTCGCTTGTCGGCACGATGATGCCGCCGGGCGCTACGGCAACATGGCCGATCCAGCTGCGGAAACCGGTCAACCGGCCATGGGCGAGCAGCGCGCGGGTGAAGCGTTCATCGGTTTCGTCGGCAAGTTCGGTCACCCGCGCCGCCACTGCATCGCGCACGCTGCGCACCTGGTCGGTGCGCGCCGTCACCGTCGGGCCGCCATCGAAGATATCGACATAATTATCGAAGCTGAAGCCTTCGGCCTCCAGCATCGCCAGCGCGGCGCGGCCCTTGGGGTGCGGCTGGCCGATGACGCCTTGGGCGCTTTGCGGCAGCAGCGCGGTATAGATCGGGTGGCGCGGCATCAGGTCGGCGATGAACTGGTTGCCGTTGATGGCATTGAAGGCATCGGCCTGCGGAAAATCCATGCCGAAGAATTTGGCGCCAAGCGCATCCCAGAACGGCGAATTGCCGGCTTCGTCGAGCACGCCGCGCAATTCGGCGAGCAATTTGTCACCAAAGCGCGCCCGGTGCTGCGCGATGAACAGATAGCGCGAGCGCGCCAGCAGCCGCCCCAGCCCGCCGGTGCGCAGATCGGGGCGCAGGAACAGCCCGCCGACTTCGCTGGCGCCGTCATGGTCGGTCGTGAGGCTGAGGAACGGCATCGCAAAGGTGCGGCCAAGCTCCTTCGACGACTGGCTGAGCGTGCCCAGTTTATAGCTGTAGAAGGGCCATTCGACGCCGATCTTGCTGAACACCATGCCGCAGCCGCCGATACGGCCGCTGCCGGCCTGTTCGAGCAGCAGGATGTAAAGCTCGTTGTGCGGCGCGTCTGCAACCCGGGCAAAGCTGGCATCGGACCAGGCCAGGCGCTCGGCGAGCGAGCCGGCATCGGCGGGCAGGTTGGTGAAACCGCCGCCGGTCAGCGTCGCCAGTTCGAGCAGGGCATCGAGATCGCTGCCGCGCGCCGGGCGGATATGCCAGCTCATGCCGCGACCGCCCGCGCCCAGCCGCTTTGCGCTACCCGCATCAGGATGAGCGCCGACAGCCTGGCGCGTTCCTCCAGCGAATCGACACACAGGAATTCGTCCGCCGAATGGATGGCGCCGCCGCGCGGCCCCAGCGTATCGACCACCGCCAGCCCGGTCGCGGCCAGATTGTTGCCATCACAGACTCCGCCGGTGTCGCGCCAGCCGATGCCGAGCCCGATCGCGGCGCCGCAGTCGCGCACCAGTTCGAACAAGCGCTGCTGGTTGGCATCCATCGGCTTGGGCGGCCGGGCGAAGCTGCCATGGACATGGATGGACACGTCGTGCGCCACCTCGATATCACGGACCAGCGCGGCAATCGCGGCCCCGGCGCGCGCTTCGGCGGCCGGTGTCGAGGGCCGCATGTTCCAGCGCAGCACGGCGTTGTCGGGCACGATGTTGTTCGGTCCGCCGCCGTCGATCTTCGCCGGGTTGACCGACAGGTCATCGGCAGTCAGCGCCTTCAGCCGCAGCGCGAGGTCGGCGGCAGCGAGAACCGCGTTGCGGCCCTTTTCGGGCTCGCGTCCGGCATGGGCGGCGCGGCCGGTGACGGCGGCCGAAAAATTGCCCGATCCCTTGCGCGCACCCGCCAGCGTGCCATCGGGCAGCGCGGGTTCATAGGTCAGGCCAAGGTGACAGCGCCGCGCCGCGTCGGCCAACAGTGCGGCCGAACCGGGCGAGGACACTTCCTCGTCGCTGTTGATGATGATTTCCCAGCCGAGCCGATCGGCGAAGGGCGAGGCTTCAAAGGCCTTCAGCGCCGCCAGCAGCACCGCAATGCCGCCCTTCATGTCGGCGGTTCCGGGGCCGTTCAGCGTGTCGGCATCGCGCCAGCGGCAGGCCTGGAACGGGTGATCGGCGCCGAACACCGTGTCCATGTGCCCGGTCAGCAGCACGCGCACCGGCGCCTCCGGACGCTTGACGATGTGGAGGTTGCGGCCATGCGCCAGCGGCACCGGCGCGCCCGTGGCGTCGATCGCGGTCACCGGGTCGGGCGCGCGCAAGGCTGCGTCGCCACCCAACGGCGCAAAGGCCGCCACCAGCCGGTCGGCCAGGGTCGCCAGCCCGGCAAGGTTGCGGCTGCCGCTGTTGATCGCCGCCCAATCCTGCACCTGCGCCAGCATCACGGCGCGCGCGCCGTCCAGCGACGCCAGCACCACGGCTTCGGCCGGGCTGGGCGCGCACGGCGGCGCAAGGTTTTCGTCGGTATTCATGCCGGTAGCGATAGCCGAGATACGCCCTTGTCGCCAGCCGAATTTGGTATCAACCGTAACGCAAGTGACATCATGTTATTTTTCGAACGTTGGGCGCGCGCCGCCACCACGGCAACGCCCTGTCGCAGCCCCCTGGATCAAACCTTGACCCGGGGTGAAAGTCCTTGCTCTATGGAAATATCGTTCTGGTCATGATGAGGCGATACGTCCGCATGACCCTTGAAGGGGAAAATTCTTGGCAAACTGGCGTATCAAGTCGCTCGATTCGATTCTGGCGACGGCGGAGAAAAAGGCACTCACCCGATCATTGGGCGCGTTCCAGTTGACCATGCTCGGCATCGGCGGCATCATCGGCACCGGCATCTTCGTGCTGACCGCCGAAGCGGCGCAGGTGGCGGGGCCGGCAATGCTGGTCAGCTTCGTGCTCGCCGCCGTCGTCTGCGGCCTTGCCGCGCTCTGTTATGCCGAACTGGCGTCGATGGTGCCGGTCTCGGGCTCGGCCTATACCTACAGCTACGCGACCTTCGGTGAAATCCTCGCCTGGGTGGTCGGCTGGGCGCTGGTGCTCGAATATGCCGTGGCCGCCAGCGCGGTCGCGGTCGGCTGGTCGGGCTATGCCGTTGGCGTGTTGCAGAATTTTGCCGGCATCGAATTGCCCGAGGCGCTGGTCAACGGTCCCTATGCCGGCGGCATCGTCAACCTGCCCGCGGTGGTCATCTCGATGGCCGTGACCTGGCTGCTGGTTGTCGGCACCAAGGAAAGCGCCACGGTCAACGCCGTGCTGGTGGTCGTCAAGGTGCTGGCGCTCACGGCATTCGTCGCACTGGCGGTGCCGGCGGTGAAATCCGAAAACTTCGTGCCGTTCATGCCATTGGGCGCCGGCAGCGCCATCGGCGCCGCCTCGATCATCTTTTTCGCGTTCGTCGGTTTCGATGCGGTGTCGACCGCCGCCGAAGAAACCAAGGACCCGCAGCGCAATATCCCCATTGGGCTGATCGCCAGCCTCGTTATCTGCACGATCTTCTACCTGCTCGTCGGCACCGGCGTCATCGGCAGCTATGGTGCCCAGCCGGTGCTCGATGCCGCCGGCAAGGCGATGATGCCCGGCTCGATGGAGCTTACCCAGGCCTGCACCGCGCTCGGCGATGCCCCGGTGGTGTGCTCGAAGGAAGCACTGGCGCATGTGCTGCGCGAAATCGGCTATCCCGGTATCGGCAATCTGCTCGGCCTTGCCGCCGGCTTTGCGCTGCCGTCGGTGGTGCTGATGATGATGTTCGCGCAGACCCGCGTGTTCTTCGTCATGTCGCGCGATGGCCTGCTGCCGCGCGGCCTGTCGCGCATCCACCCCAAATACAAGACGCCGCACATCGTCACCATGGTGACCGGCGGCGCCGTGACGATCGCTGCCGCCTTCTTCCCGGTCGGGCAATTGGCGTCGGTATCGAACGGCGGCACCTTGTGCGCCTTCTTCTTCGTCGCGCTCGCCATCATGGCGCTGCGCCGCTCGAACCCCGATCGCAAGCGCAGCTTCCGCACCCCGGCGGTCTGGGTCGTCGCCCCACTCGCCGCTGCGGGCTGTTTGCTGCTCTTCGGCTTCCTGTCCTGGGTGTCGCAGGTAGTGTTCTTCGGCTGGGCCGCCATCGGGCTGGTGTTCTACTTCCTCTATGGCCGCTCGCGGTCGAACGTGGCGATGGGCATCGATGAAGTGAACGAACTCAGCGCCGACATCCCGCCGCAGGGCGTGCCGCCATTGCCGGGCATCCACACGCCGGGTGGGAAAGACGCCTAGCCGCAGCGCCGCGAGCGCATAGCGCAAGCTGTGCGCCGGCAGGCGCAAGGCCGGACAGACGGGCTTTGCCCATGTCTTTCCGTTTCTTCCCCCTCCCCCCGCGTGAGCGAAGCGAACGCAAAGTGGGGAGGGTCGGGTGGGGGTTTTGCCCACCAGCGTCCACGCCCCCCACCCCGACCCTCCCCACTCTACCGCCTGCGGCGGTGGGGGGAGGGGGCAGGAAGACGGTGATTAACCCAATCTTGCCTTCACCAGCGCCTTCAAATCCGCCTCGGGCCGCGCGCCATAATGGCTGATGACTTCGGCCGCCGTGATGCACCCGACCCGCGCGCAATCGGGCAGCGAGCGCCCCTCGACCATCGCCGCCATGAAGCCGCCGGCAAACATATCCCCGGCGCCGGTCGAATCGACGACGCGGTCGACCTTTTCGCCCGCCACGACATGCCGGCGCCCGCCTTCGAGCACCACCGCGCCCTGCGACGAGCGGGTAACAACCGCGATGCAGGCGTGCTTGGCGAGTTCGGCCATCGCTTCATCGAGGCTTTGGGTCTGATACAGCGCGCAGACTTCGTGTTCATTGCCGAACATCAGGTCGACATGGCCGGCGAGCAGTTCCTGGAAATCGGCGCGATGGCCTTCGACGCAGAAGACGTCCGACAGGGTGAACGCCACCTTGCGGTTGTTGGCGCGGGCCACCGCAATGGCTTTCTTCATCGCGGCGCGCGGGGCGGCCGGGTCCCAGAGATAGCCTTCGAGATACAGGATTTCGGCGGCGGCAACGCTGGCATCATCCAGATCGGCTTCGGACAATTCCTGGCAGGCGCCGAGATAGGTGTTCATCGTGCGGTCGCCATCGGGCGTCACGACGATCAGGCAGCGTCCGGTCGGCGCCCCGCCGGCCGACGCCGCGGTGGTGAAATCGACCCCGGCGGCGCGGATATCATGCGCGAAAACCCGGCCGAGCTGATCATCGGCGACCCGGCCGACGAAGGCCGGGCGCGCGCCGAGCGCGGCCATGCCGGCGACGGTGTTGGCCGCCGAACCACCGCTGATCTCGCGCCCCGGGCCCATCGCGGCATACAGTGTTTCGGCTTCATCGGCGGGGATCAGCCGCATCGAGCCCTTGGCGATGCCGCGATCGGCGAGGAATTCCGGCGGTGCCGCGGTAATGACATCGACCAGCGCATTGCCGATGGCGAGAACATGGTGACGGGCGGTCATGGGGCAACCTTGTGTGGTGACGAACAAGCCGCCCTCCTAGGTGGAGACGTGCGGCTTGGCCAGAGGGCGCGGCAGGTCTAGGCTGCGCTCCATGTTGCGTAACCTCCCCCTCCTCGCCCTCTTGCTGCTTGCGGCCTGCGCTACATCGGCACCGCCCGCCCCCGCCCCGCGCCCGGTTGCCGCGCCGCCGCCGCCACCCGGGCTGGCGCGGCTGTTCGGCCGCGATGCCGCCGCCGTGCTGGCGCTGCTCGGCCCGGCCTCGCTCGATCGCAGCGAAGGCCCGGCGCGGCAGTTGCAGTTCGTGCGGCCGCCGTGCGTGCTCGATATCTTTCTCTACCCCAGCGCCGGCAAGCTGCTGGTCAACGGCGCCGCGGCGCGCAAGCCCGATGGCAGCCGCATCGAACCGGGCGCCTGCCTGGGACTGATCGCGCCCTAGCCGCGCCGGCGCCACCAGCCCGCTCATCCCGAGCGACGTCGAGGGACTTGCCCCGCCGACGCTTGGCTGTATTATCTACATCATGCACCCCCGCCATATCCTGCCGATCCTCGCCTTGCTCGCCGGCCCGGCGCTTGCCGCCAAAAAGCCGCCGCCGCTGCCACCACTGCCGCCGCTGCTGCTCGATGCAGCGGCGCCGCTGGTCACCGTCAGCATCGATGGCAAGCCGCTGCGCCTGCGGGTCGATCCCGGCGGCACCCGCCATGTCGAACTCAACGCCAGCGCTGCCCAACGCCTCGACCTCGCCAATCAGGCGCGGCTGGTAGCGGGCGAGCCGGCCGATTTCGGCAAGGCCCAGATCGAGGTCGGCAAGGAAACGGTGCGCGAAGTCACCAGCGATGCGATCGCGCGTTATCAGGATCGTGACCTCAAGCTGGTGCTGGCCTGGTCGGACCGTGATCATGTCGCGGGTGCCGACGGCCTGATCGGGCCGCAGTTCCTGCCGCACGATGCCATGGTCTGGCGGCGGCGGCCGGTGGCGGCGGGCGATGCGGCGGTGGTGCTGCCGATGCAATGGCAGGGCGGCCGCGGCCTGCTCGGTACGCTGGCGGCGGGCAAGCGCGAGATCGATGTGCAACTGGCGCCATCGGCCGCCGAAACCATCGTTACGGCGGCGGCCGCCAGCTATCTCGCCGAAGCCTTGGGCGGCCGCTTCGACGGCCCGGTGCGCGAGGCGGTGATCAGCCTGGGGGTGCGCCGCCCGGTGCGGGACGTGGTGTTCGACCGGTCGGTGATGGTGGCCGGCATACGCGTGACCCGCGCCGCCGTGCGGCTGTTCGACTGGAGCGGCAAGACCAGCCTGCCCGCCGACCCTGCCGCTGCCGACGAGATCGTCGTGCGCGCCCGCTTCGATGCGCAGCGGCAATGGTCCAAGCTGGCATTGGGCAACGACCTGCTCGGTGCCTGTGCCGAAATCGCCTGGACCCGCGCACCGCTGGCGATGACGCTGACCTGCCCGGCGGGGCGGGACGGCCCCCGCTAGCCGCCGCGCCGCACAGCGCCTAAGAACAGCGCCATGACCACCACGCGCTTCGCCCCCTCGCCGACCGGCAGCCTGCATGCCGGCAATATCCGCACTGCGCTGGTCAACTGGTTGCTGGCGCGCAAATCGGGCGGGCGCTTCGTGCTGCGCCTGGACGATACCGACCTGGCGCGATCGACCGAGGCTGCCGCTGCCGGCATTCGCGCCGATCTCGCCTGGCTCGGCCTCGCCCCCGATGTCGAGGTGCGCCAGTCGGACCGTTTTGCCCTGTATGAAGCGGCGCTGGCCCGGCTGGCGGCGGCAGGGCGGGCCTATCGCGCCTATGAAACCCCGGCGGAACTCGATCTGAAGCGCAAGGTGCAGCAGCAGCGCGGCCTGCCGCCGGTCTATGATCGCGCCGCGCTGGTGCTCACCGATATCGACCACGCCGACTATGCGGCGCGCGGGCTGGCGCCGGTCTGGCGCTTCAAGCTCGGTACCGACACACCGATCCGCTGGCACGATGGCGTGCGCGGCTATGCCCAAGTCGATCCCGCCTCGCTGTCCGACCCGGTGGTGCGCCGCGCCGATGGCAGCTGGCTGTACATGCTGCCCTCGGTCGTCGACGATATCGACCTCGGCATCACCGATATCGCCCGCGGCGAGGATCATGTCACCAATTCCGCCGTGCAGATCCAGATGTTCGAAGCGCTGGGCGCGCCGGTCCCGCGGCTGGCGCACATGGCGCTGCTGACCGGCGCCGATGCCGCGCTTTCGAAGCGGCTGGGCTCGGAAGGCGTTGCCGCGTGGCGCGAGGCGGGGATCGAGCCGCAGGCGATCGCCGCGCTGCTCACCCGCATCGGCACCTCGCTGCCGGTCGAACCGGTGGCGACGCTGGCCGAGCTGGTGCCGGGGTTCGACCTTGCGACCTTCGGTCGGGCGCCGGCGCGCTTCGACCCCGCCGATCTGGCGGCGATCAATGCCCGCACGCTGCACATGCTGCCCCATGCAGCGGTGTCCGATCGGCTACCGGCGGGCATGACCGCGGCGGGCTGGCAGGCCGTACGCGGCAATCTTTCGACCCTTGCCGAAGCTGCCGACTGGCAGGCGGTGATTGCCGGGCCAGTGGCGGTGACGCCCGAGGCCGATGATGTCGATTATGTTGCGGCAGCCGCAGATGTGCTCGCCGGGCTCGATTGGGGCGATGATATCTGGGCGCGCTGGACCGCCGCGCTCAAGGCCGCAACCGGCCGCAAGGGCCGCGGCCTGTTCCACCCGCTGCGCCGCGCACTCACGGCGCGCGATACCGGGCCGGAAATGGCGGCGCTGCTGCCGCTGATCGGCCGCGAAGAGGCGCTGGCGCGGCTCAGATAGCCCCTATCAATATCGCTAGTCATGTGAGACTATCTCATTGCGTCGTTGATACGGCCGATGATGCCGGCGCGGCGTGCAACCTCATCCCCGGGAGGATCGAGACCATGACGCATCGCTTCACCAACGCCCGCGACCGTTCGGGCCTGTTCATCACCATTGCGCTCCACGCCGGCGTCGCCGCCATAGCGCTGCTGGCGGTAACAACCACCACGCCGACCCGCCCACCACCGCCGATCAGCACCCGGCCGATACCCGATACGCCGAAACCGCTGCCCGAAGCACCGGCGCCGCTGACCCGTGAACTGGCCATCCCGATCGACGTCCCGCTGCCCGAACCGATCATCGACATCGCCCCCGATGCCGATACCCGCCCGCTGATCACCGCGCCCGAGCCACCGGTGCGGCCGGCCGGCCCCGGCGCCGACACGAGTGTCGCTGCCGAGCCGCCCGCCGCCGGCCCGACGCGCATCGCCCGGTTCGACCCGCGCTTTGCCGCGCTGCCGCCCTATCCGGCGGCATCACGGCGGCTGGGCGAGGAAGGCCTGGTGATCGTCCACGTCCGTATCGGCCGCGATGGCCGGGTGCTGGCGGCGACGCTGGCGCGGTCCTCGGGGTATCCGCGCCTCGATGCCGCGGCGCTGGCGCATGCGCTGGCAAGCTGGCGCTTCATGCCGGCGCTGGCCGCCGGCGTCGCGGTGGAGGCGAGCCGCGACATCAAGGTCGATTTCCGGCTGTCGAGCGCTGCTGCCTGACCGGGACGCCCTGACACTGGCATCCGGCAGGATGTCGCCTTATGTTGCGCTATCCTGCCGGAGCCGATCCATGTCCTTTCTCAACCCGTCGCTGACCGAAGCCCGCCGCCGCCGCATCATTGTCGGCGGCGCCTCGCTGGCGCTGACGACGATCATCATGACCGCCTTCATGCTCGAATCGCGCTCGGGTTATTCGGGGCGGGTGATGAATGTCATCTACATGCAAAGCTGGAAGGCCGACCGGTCGCGCGCCGACACGCTCGCCGATGCCAAGGCGACCGAAATCGCCCGCGCCGAACGCCTGGCGCAATCGCGGGCGTATATCGCGACCCTCACCGGCCCGGCGCGCGCCAAGGCGCAGCAACAATATGATCGCTACGTCACCGAAGGCGGCGTGCAGAAGGACATTCCCTTCGTCATCACACCGCCCGCCCCCGGCACGGCGCTCGTCGAGGCCGCCGAGCCGCCGGTCAATTGAGCAGCGGGCGCTTTTCCCCCTCTCCCGCTTGCGGGAGAGGCGAGACGCACGCCAGTGCGCCGGGTGAGGGTGTACCCGCGCGTCGAAACAAGAAAACACCCTCACCCGCTCGGCGAAGACGCCGAGT
>JBBRVH010000036.1:0-27209 GCA_038246995.1 Sphingomonadales bacterium | reverse complement strand
ATTTTCGGCTGGTGGCAGTTCGGCAACATGGTCGGGCTGATCGGGCTGTTGTCGGTGCCGCTGATCGCGTCCACGCTGGCGCCGCGTTTCGGCTGGACCCCGGGGCCGGCGCTGGGCATCCATGGCATGGGCTGGGTGCTGCTGGCGCTGCTGCCGCTGGCATTGGTGCTGGTGTCGTTCATGGTGCCCGAACGGCCGTCGCGCCATGCCTCGCCGCATGGCTGGGGCGATATCTGGAAAGCGCTGAAGCTGCCGTTGCTGCGCCGCATCCTGCTGATCGACCTGTTCTCCAGCCTGGCGCCGGGCTTTGGTGGGGCGCTGCTGATCTTTTACTTCGAAAGCGCGCGCGGCTTTTCGGTCGAAGGCGCGCGCGGGTTGCTGCTGTTCTATTTCGCCGCCGGGTTGATCGGCGCGCCGGTGTGGGGCTGGTTTGCCCGCCGCACGTCGAAGCACCAGGCGGTGATGTGGTCGATCGGCAGCTATGCCTTTCTGCATGCCCTGCTGGTGATGCTGCCGGCGAATAATTTCTGGCTGGCGGCGCTGGGCATGACGCTGGCGGGCATTCCGGCGGTGGCGCCGGGGTTCCTCGTGCGCGCCATGCTTGCCGATGTCGTCGATGCCGAAACGCTCGATACCGGCAACAGCAACGCCGGGCTCTATTATGCCGTGCTCGTCGGGGTGCAGAAGCTCGGTTATGCGATTCCGGTCGGCATTTCCTACCTCGTGCTCGATCTTGTCGGCTTTGATGCCAAGGCCGGATCGGCGAACAGCGAGACCGCGATCGCCGGGCTGACCATCCTGTTCCTCGTGCCGCCGGTGCTGGTGGCGATCATCGCTGCCTGGCTGGCCAGGGGGTGGACGATCACGGCCGATGTCCAGGCGCAAACCGCCGCGGCGCTGGCGACGCGCTGAACGGCGATGCTGCGCGTCGGCATCATCGGCGCGGCGCGGGTTGCGACCTATGCGATGATCGCACCGGCGCGGGCGCGTGACGATGTGGTGGTCGCAGCGGTTGCGGCGCGCGATCCGGCGCGGGCGCGGGCCTATGCGGCAACGCATGGCATCGCCCGGGTGCACGACAGCTATGCAGCGCTCGCCGCCGATCCCGGGATCGATCTTGTCTATGTCGCGACGCCGCCGGTTGCCCATCTCGCCCAGGCCCGGCTGTCAATTGCCGCGGGCAAGCCGGTGCTGGTCGAAAAACCCTTCACGATGGATGTTGCCGAGGCAGAGGCGCTGCTCGCCGCCGCCGCCGCCGCCGGGGTGCCGGTGTTCGAGGCAATGCATTCGCGGCATCACGAGATCTGGCCGCTGGTGGCGGGGTTGCTGCCGCGGCTGGGGCGGTTGCGCCGGCTCGATGCGGTGTTCGATGTGGTGGTCGGCACGGCGGCCGACGAATTCCGCTGGGATGCAGCGCTGGGTGGCGGCGCGCTGATGGACCTCGGCATCTATCCGCTCGCCTGGGTGCGCGCCGTGGCGGGTGAACCGCTGGCGGCGACCGGTGCGACGATGGCGCGCCAGCGCGGCTCCGATGCGCGCCAGCGCGGTGCCGATGCGCGCTTCGCGGCAACGCTGTCGCTGCCCGGCGGCGTCATCGCCACCGTGGCCGCCGACATGACCGCACCGCGCCGCGCACAGTTGCTGATCACCGGCGACACCGGCCGGCTGGTTATCGACAATCCGCTGGCACCCCAGCTTGGCCATGCCATCACCTTGACGACCATTGCCGGCACCGAGACATTCCGGGCCGGAGGCCCCGGCAGTTACGATGCCCAATTGGCGGCGGTCGTTGCCACCCTGCGCGACGGTGCGGCGTTCCCGCTGGCAGCCGATGATGCGCTGCAATCGATGCGCGCGATTGCGCTGGTGCGGGCAGCCGCCGGAACTTGATCGGCATCCAGACGTTCAACGGCGGCACTGTTTCAAAAAGGAACCTCCGCGATGCTGCCGATCAAATCATTGCTGCTGGCGCTCGCCGCCACGGTTTCCCTGTCTGCCTGCACGACCGATCGCTATGGCAACCAGCAAGCGTCGCGCGGGCTCAAGGGTGCCGGCATCGGCGCTGCCGGCGGCGCGATCGTCGGGGCCATCGCTGGCGGTGACGTGCTCGCCGGTGCCGCCATCGGCGCCGCGGCGGGTGCCGTCGTCGGCATCGTCACCGAAGATCGCAACCGCTATGAAGACCGCAACGGCCAGCGTTATTACTATGAACGCGATGGCCGCCAGTATCGCTATGATGACCGCCGCCGCCGCCAGTACATGCCGCGCTGACCCGCAAAAATCCCTTGGCCGGGGCGCGGCGCGATTGACGCCGGCCCCGGTAACTGGCCATGACAACCCCGCGCCGCCACCAGGAGCGGCCGGGGAGATTTGCCATGAAGCTGTTTGATTCGATCGGTCCCAACCCGCGCGTGGTGCGCATCGCTCTCGCCGAACAGGGCATCAGCGTCGATACCGTCAAGATCGACATCATGAAGGGCGAAAATCGCCAGCCGGCCTATCTGGCGATGGTGCCATCGGGTGGCACGCCGGCGTTGATGCTCGATGACGGCACGGTGATCAGCGAGATCACCGCGATCGTCGAATATCTCGATGAACAGCCGGGCGCGACTCGCATTGTCGGCAACACCCCGCAGGAACGCGCCGAAACCCGCATGTGGGCGCGCCGCATCGACCTGTATATTCTCGAACCCATGGCCAACGCCTTCCGCGCCAGCGAGGGCCGGGCGATGTTTGCCAGCCGCATGACGCTGGTCAGCCCCGAAGCCGCGATCGAACTGAAGGCGATTGCCCAGGAAAAACTGCTGTGGCTCGATGCGCAGCTGCAGAGCCGCACCTGGGTGTGCGGTGATCGTTACTCGATGGCCGATATCCTGCTGCTCGGTTTCATCGAATTCGGCGCCAGCGTCGGCCAGCCGATGCCGGCGGGCGCAACCTGGTTGCCCGAATGGCACAAGCGCGCCGCAGCGCGGCCGAGCGCAGCGGCGTAATACTCGCCTCCCTCCCCCCGGCGGGGAGGGCGACCCGCGAAGCGAGCGGGGTGGGGGTTACACCCGCGGGCACATGCGTACCCCCACCCCGCTCGGGCTGCGCCCGAGTCGCCCTCCCCGCAGGGGGGAGGGAGCAGAAATCACAGCTCGATCAGATGATCGGGCAATTCGTTGATGTCGTGCGCCACCGGCGGGAAATGCGCTGCCAGCACGCCGCCGGCCAGGCCGATGGCTGCCACCATGCCATCGGCAGGCTTGCCGGCCTTGATGCCGCTGGTCAGCGCGGTGATCGTCGCCCCCCAATGTTCGGGTTCGACCTTGGCATAGACCGCGGTGTCGGCGATGATTTCGGCGATATGTTCGGGTTCGTCGATATAGATGAGCACGCCCGTCCGCCCCGCTGTCGCATCGAGCCCGCGCGCCTTGAACTGGGTGAGCGCGGCGCGGTGAACCCGATCACGGCGCAGGCCTTGCGGTGTCAGGCGGCGCCCCAGCGTCGTGAACAGCACCAGCGCCAGCACCGCGACGAAAACCAGCGTTTCCACCAGCGTAAAGGCTTCGAAGCCGCGCAGCGCGCGCGTCGCCGGGTCGATCGCGTCCCAATCGGGGAACAGGTCACCGGGTGACCAGCCGCCGAACACCGCCGCGAGCGGCAGCGCCAGCGCGCAGATCACCGCGACCGACAGCGCCGTTGCCGGGTAGCGCTGGGGTTCGGCCGCGACAATGACGACGATTTCGCCGGCGGTCCGGCTTTCGGCATCGGCGATCGCGGTGCCGATGCGGTCGCGATCAGTGTCGGTGAACAGCATCACCAGCCCCCCGAGGAACCGCCGCCGCCGAAGCTGCCGCCACCCCCGCCAAAGCCGCCACCACCAAAGCCGCCACCGCCTCCAAAGCCGCCGCCACCGCCGCCGCCCCAGCCGCCAAGGCCGGGGCCCCAGATGATTGCCGAGCCCATGCCGCGGCCGCGCTTCTGACGCGCCACCGAAACCAGCACGAAGACGATGATGATGACGATCCAGATAAAGGCGGACAGGCCGGCGCCGCCCTTGCTGCCCTGGCTCGACGCCGCAGCCGCCTGGGCTGCCGCAGCGCGCTGTTCGGGCGGCAGTTCCAGCAGCTTGATCAGCGCGTCGCTGCCCGCCACCACGCCGCCGGGCATGTCGCCGGCCTTGAAACCGGGGATGATGGCGCGGCGGATGATCTGCGAGGTCAGCGCATCTGTCAGCACGCCTTCGAGGCCATAGCCGACTTCGATGCGCACCTTGCGATCATTGGGCGCGACCAGCAGGATCGCGCCATTGTTCTGGCCCTTCTGCCCGATGCCCCAGGCGCGGCCGAGTTGATAGCCATATTCGTCGATTTCGAGCCCCTGCAGGTCGGGCACGGTGGCGACGACGAGCTGAACCGTCGTCGTGTCCTCGAGCGCCTTCAACCGGGCGTCGAGCGCCGCCACGGTTTCGGCGGGCAGGATACCGGCAGCATCGGTGACCCGACCGGTCAGCGGCGGGAAGGTTGGTGCTGCCAGTGCCTGGACGCACCAGAGGAGGAGCAGGAGGAAGATGCCTCCGGCGGCGAGGGGCCTGAGGCCCCTCGACCCCCATCGGGGAGTGTACGCCGGTGCCATGGTGCTGCTCATCCTAAATGAGGGTCCGGGGCATCAGGCCCCGGCCGCCGGAGGCCCCTTACTTGGCGAAATCGACCGGCGGCGCCGTATTGGCATTGGCCGTCGTCGCCTTGAAAGGCGCGATCGGCTGGCTGCCATAGATCACCTTGGCGGCGATCAGCGACGGGAAGGTGCGGATTTCGGTGTTATAGCCCTGGACCGCTTCGTTGTAGTCGCGGCGCGCGACGGTGATGCGGTTTTCGGTGCCTTCGAGCTGCGACTGGAGCTGCAGGAAATTCTCGTTGGACTTCAGCTCGGGGTATTTTTCCACCGTCACCAGCAAGCGGCCGAGCGACTGGCCAAGCTGGCCCTGCGCCTGTTCGAACGCTGCCATCTGGGCGGGATCGGAAAGCTTGGTCGGATCGACGGTCACCTGCGAGGCGCTGGCACGCGCCTTGGTGACGCTTTCCAGCACGTCCTTTTCCTGGGCGGCAAAGCCCTTCACCGTGGCAACGAGATTGGGGATCAGGTCGGCGCGGCGCTGATACTGGTTTTCGACATCGCCCCACTTTGCCTTGACGGCTTCTTCCTTGGTCGGGATCGAATTGACCCCGCAGGCCGAAAGACCGATCGCCAGGCCGGAGATCAGGACAGCGCGGGCAGCATTGCTCTTCATGGACAGGGTCCCCTTGGGCAGACAGCGACAGGTGCCATGATCCGGTTCAATCCGCTGCGTGGCGGGACTGTCCAAACCCTGGTCGAGCGTCTAGATAGGAACGGCAAGGCAATTGCAAAAGGGGGGGGCGCTGCGGTGTTGCAGGAATTCAAGGCATTCGTGATGCGCGGCAACGTGCTCGATCTGGCGGTGGCGGTGATCATCGGCGCGGCCTTTGGCGGCGTCATCACCTCGATGACCGACGATCTCATCATGCCGATCATCGGGCTGGTCACCGGCGGCGCCGATTTTTCATCGAAATTCGTCCTGCTCGGCGACGTGCCGGCGGGCTATGCCGGTGCGCTGACCGATTATGCCGCGCTGAAAACGGCCGGCGCGGTGATGTTCGGCTATGGCAAGTTCCTGACGACGGTTGTCAATTTCCTCATCATCGCCTTTGTCATCTTTCAATTGGTGCGCACGGCGAACAAGCTGAACAAGCCCGCCGAAGCCGCTCCCGCCGCGCCGCCGGCACCGAGCGCCGAGGCAGCGCTGTTGACCGAAATCCGCGATACGCTGCGGGCAGCAAACAAGGGGTAGGCGACGATGCGGCTGATGTTGATGGCCGCCACTGCGCTGGCGCTGGCGGGTTGCGCGAAGGAGGTCGCCCTGGTGAAGGGTGAGATGCCGGTCATTACCGGCTCGCTCGAAGGCGGGCCGTGGCAGGTGGAAGACCTCAACGGCGGCGGGGTCATCGACAATGCCCGGCTGGAAATGACCTTCGACCCCGGTGACCAGGGCACCAGCCGGGTCTCAGGCGTGTCGGGCTGCAACCGGTTCAGCGGGCGCTGGCAGCAGGATGGCGCGGCCATCACGCTCGGGCCGCTGGCCGGCACGCGCAGGGCCTGTGTGCCGGCGCTGATGGAGCTCGAGTCGAAATTCCTGGCGACGCTGGGGGCGGTGACGGCGGTCAGCTATGATGCGACGGGAGCAGCGTTCCTGAAGGCGCCCGATGGCCGGGTGATCAAGCTGCGCAAGGCGGGGTGAAATCGAGGCTTCCCGCTGAATTTTCCCGTCACCCCCGCCTGCGCGGGGGGTGACGAACAAAAATCGTCCTACCCGGCAATCGCCTCATTGGGGTATGTTCCCCAGATCTGGTTGCGCAGGATATAGCCCGAACGTCCGCCGTTCGACACGCGGCACCAGACATTTTCGCAAAGGGTGATCGTCACCACCGTGCCCGGCTCGATTCGCCAGGCGACGCGCGATTGCAGGTCGGGCGAGGTGTAGAGGGTGCGGATGCTGCCGACCACATAGCCGGTACGGTCGCCTGTCAGCAGCGACTTGTTCATCCAGCCGATGGCGCCATCGGGGTCGCGCACCTGCCGCCAGATGCCATATTCGCGGATGATCTCCATGGGCAGGCCACGGCGCTTGTATTCCCACTGGATCGGAAAACGGCGGTCGTCGGGGCCGCTGCGCAGCATCGCGGTGTTCGATTTCAACGAGACGAAACGTGGCACCGGATAGGTGGTGGTGCCATCGGCGCGTTCATCGGGCGCCGCGCCGGCAGGGGCAGCGACCGCGAAAGCGACGGCAAACAGGGCAGGGATCGTTGATTTGCGCACGCCAATCTCTTGACGCACCCGGCGTCGCGGGGCAACCCTTTGCGTATGTCCGGAACCCCGCGCCCCCGTCCCAAGGTCATCGTCACCCGGCGCCTGCCGCAAGCCGTGGAAACCCGCATGGCGGAATTGTTCGATGTCGAGCTCAACCTGAGCGATGTCGCCCTCACCCAGGCGCAACTGGCGGCGGCTGCGGCGCGCTGCGACGTGCTGGTGGCAACGGTGACCGATCGCATCGACGCCGCGGTAATGGCGGCGGCCGGTGCGGCGGGGCGGTTGAAGCTGCTCGCCAATTATGGCGTCGGCACCGATCATATCGACCTGCCGGCGGCGCGCAGCGCCAATGTCATGGTCACCAATACCCCCGGCGTGCTCACCGACGATACCGCCGACATGGTGATGGCGCTGATTCTCAGCGTGCCGCGCCGGCTGGCGGAGGGTGAAAAGCTGGTGCGCGCCGGCGAATGGCGCGGCTGGTCGCCTACCGGCATGCTCGGCCATCGTATCACCGGCAAGCGGCTCGGCATCATCGGCATGGGCCGCATCGGCCGCGCTGTTGCCACCCGCGCCCGCGGCTTCGGCTTGACGGTGCATTATCACAACCGCCACCGCTTGCCCGCCGAGATCGAGGGCGAGCTTGAAGCGACCTGGTGGGACAATCTCGATGCGATGCTGGCGCGAGTCGACATCATCACCATCAATTGCCCGCACACCCCCGAGACCCACCATCTGATCGGCGCCAGGCAGTTCGCGCTGATGCAGCGCCAGGCCTATATCATCAACGCCGCGCGCGGCGAGATCGTCGATGAAAACGCCCTGTGCGAAGCGCTGGCGGCGGGCAAGATCGCCGGGGCCGGGCTCGATGTCTTCGAAAACGAACCGGCGGTCGATCCGCGGTTGATGGAATTGCCCGGCGTCGTGCTGATACCGCACATGGGCAGCGCCACCTTCGAGGGCCGCCAGGCGATGGGGGAAAGGGTCATCGCCAATATCCGGGTGTGGTTCGACGGCCACACGCCGCCCGACAAGGTGCTGGAGGGATGGGTCTGAGCGCGGCCGCCGCGTAGCGCAGCCACGCGCGGACTCGCGCGCGCTTGCGCGCCGTGCCTGTCTGACGCCAGCATGGGCTTTGCGCATCCCCTTGCTTCCTTCTCCTTCCTGCTATCGCCTGCGCTTTCTTGCCCTCACCTCCCACCGCCCGTAACCTCACCCCCATTTCCAGCGAACTCCCTGGCATCAACAGCCCGAGAGGCCCGACCATGAAGTGCTTGTTCATTGCCGCCACTGCCGCCGCCCTCCTCGCCCCGGCCGCCCATGCCGCCGATGCCGCCCATCCCACGGTCATCGAACTCTTCCAGTCGCAGGGCTGTTCGTCCTGTCCGCCCGCCAATGCCAATGTGAACGCCCTTTCGCAGCGCGCCGATGTGCTGGCCCTGTCGTTCGCCGTCACCTATTGGGATGGCCTTGGCTGGAAGGATGTCTTTGCCAAGCCGCAATATACCGACCGGCAATGGGATTATGCCCGTGCCTTGGGCCACGCCCAGGTCTGGACACCCCAGGTCATCATCAACGGCCGCGCCGACATTACCGGTACCAGGACAGCAGCGCTCAACGCGCTGATTGCCGCGAATGATCGTGGCAACGCCGGCCCCGCGATCAACATCGCCGGCAGCAATGTCGCGATCAGCGGCACCACCGCCAAACCGGTCGATGTCTGGCTGGTGCGCTATGAACCGCATGCGATCGAGGTGTCGATCAAGGCCGGCGAAAACACCGGCAAGACCCTGCCCCACCGCAACATCGTGCGCGAACTGGTCAAGATCGGCCGCTGGAGCGGTGGCAACGCCAGCTTTGCGTTGCCCGCTGCCAAGCTGCCGGGGCTGGCAACCGCGGCCTTTGTCCAGGCCGGCACCGGCGGCCCGATCATCGCCGCGGCGCGCGGCTGAGCCTCAACCGCTCTGGCGAAAGCGCGTCGGGGTGACGCCCATCGCCTTGCGAAAGCTGGTGGCGAACTGGTTGGGGCTGGCAAAGCCGCAGGCGCGCGCCACCTCGCCGATCGGCAGGTCGCCGCCGCGCAGCAACTGCCGCGCCGATGCCAGCCTCGCCCGGGTCAGATAGGCGTGCGGCGGCAGGCCGGTGCTGTCGCGAAAGGCGCGGCAGAGGTGGAAGCGGCTCAGCCCGGCGACCACGGCAAGTTCATCAAGCGTCACGTCACGCGCCAGATTGTCGGCGATATGCTGTTTCAGCCGCGCCAGCGTGCGCGGCGCCAGCCGGTTGCGGGCACGCGGCGTGTCGGCAGCAAGGTTGCTGCCGGCCAGGATCAGCCGGGTCAGCAGCGCTTCGAACCAGATGTCGCGCGCCAGCCGGCCATCGGGATCGGCATCGAGCCCCGGATAGAGCATCGCGGTCATCAGCGCCGCAACCAGCGGATCGTCGCAGCCGACCTGCGGAGTCAGGCTGACCGCCGCAGGTTCGCGATCGAAAGTGTCGCGCACCGCCTGGTCGATGCGGCGCGGCGCGATATACAGATGCGCGAACTCGATCGGCCCGCGCGTCATCCAGCGAAACGCCGATCCCGCCGGAACGATGGTCACCGCGCCGAGCGCGACCGAACGGTCGACCAGCGGGCCGTCACCGCGGCGCTGCACCTGCTTGGCGCCGCCGAGATGCTGGGCGAGATAATGATGATCGAGCGGCGGCTGGTCCATCGCCGCCGCCGTGCCGCGCCAGCGCCGCAGCAAGCCGCCATCGATGCTGTGCAGCGGCGGCGGCTCGGCGGCGAGCAGGCTGCCCCATTGCTGCGGGCTGAGCAGCGGCGCGCCGCTCACCAGCGCACCAGACGCGGCAGGATGATGCGCGCCAGGCCGGTCACCGCCAGCACGGCGACGCCATACCAGACCGCGACATACAAGGGATCGTCGTGCGGGCAGTGAAAGGCAAAGACAAAGGCGCCGAAGCCAGCCGCGGCGAGCCCGGCGGCAGCGGCGGTACGTTCGGGCTGCGTCGGGGCGCCGTGCCGCATGAACAAGGCGAGCGCCAGCACTGGCGGCAGCGACAACAGCCCGACAGTGGCAAGACAATCGAGCCCTTCGCGCCATTCGAGCCGCGCCAGCAGTGCCGTGCCCCCCGAGGCGCCGGCATCGATCAGCCAGCCGAGCGCCAGTGCCGCCGGCGCAATCAGGCCCATGGCGCGCCACAGGCCCGACAGGCGCCGGGCATTGGTTGTCGCCGGATCGAGCGAGACCAGCATCGCGGCGGCGGCGACCAGCGCGATCAGCCCGAAGCTGCCGGCCTTCCACCAGAAGGCCATGCTCGCCATGGCGCGCGGCATGTCATCGCGCAGGGCGCTCAAGGACAGGAACAGGATGGCCTCGACCATGATCAGGCCCGCGAGCAGCGCTGCTTCATGCGTCCAGCGCCGCGGCGTGACGGCGCCGAGATCGGCGACGAGCGCATCGATCAGCGGGTCGGGGGGAGCAAGATCAGTCGGCATCGGAATCGCTTTCGATCAGGCGGGCGAGGCGGGCGAGGCCGCGATGGATATTGACCTTGACCAGGGCCGGCGATTGACCGGTGCGTGCGGCGGCATCTTCGATCGACAGGCCATCGAGCTTGACGAGGCGGATGACCTCGGCCTGCGCCGGCTTCAGCGTCGCCATCAGGCCGCGCAAGGCGGTAGCGCTGGTGACCGCCGCTTCATGGTCGGGGGTGGACAGGGTTTCGGGCAGTTCGTCGGCGGCATGGCGGCTGGCGGCGCGCAGCCGATCGATCCATTTGTAGCGGGCAATGCCGGCAAGCCACGGGCCGAAAGGCCGGTCGGGCTGCCAGGTGTGGCGCTTGGTATGGATGGCGACCAGCGTGTCCTGCACGGCATCTTCGACCGACGACGGGGGCAGGCGGCGGGCGAAGTAGCGCAGCAGCCAGGGGCGCAATTCGGATAACAGCCGGCGGTAGGGAGCGACTTCGCCGCGTTGCGCCGCAGCCATCATTGCGCCCCAGCCGCGCGGGTCGGCGGTGTCGCGGGCGGGTGCGGCAGGCACGGTCATCAACGCCAGCCTAGCGGCTGGCGCGCGCACAGGAAACGGGGCGATCCGCGCCGTCGTGCCGTTCATTGCGCTGATGTTTCGGGCATTGCTCTGGGCCGTTTCGCGACAAGGGTGCGAAAGGCTGTTCGGCCGCCAGGCCCGAAAGGTTACACGCGCCGCGTCAGGCGCCGGTCATGATCCGGTCGACAAGCTGTTTCACCGTCGGCACGAAGCCGTTCGAATAGAAGGGATCGGTGGCGAAGCGGAAGGCGCTGTGGCCGCCGAACATCAGATTCTGTTCGGTATCGCCGCCATGGGCGATGTCCTGCAGCGTTTTCTGGATGCAGAAGCTGCGTGGATCGGCGAGCCGCCCGGTGGTGTTGGTCTCGTTATCCGCCCAGCTCGAAAAGCCGCATTGCGACAGGCAGCCCATGCAATCCGACTGGTCCTTGCGGACCACCTGCTTTTCGGCCGCCGTGACGAAGACCAGCGTGTTGTCGGGGGTTTTCAGCGCTTCGGTAAAGCCGGCGCCGAACCATTCGCGGGCGCGCAACAGGTCGTCACGCGTCACATAATAGCTTTTGCGACCGACCCCGACATCGAGCAGGAACTGGTGATCGCCGGTCGCGGCCGTCGAAAAGGCGATCTGGCGTTCGGAGCGGCCTTCGAGGTTGCGCAGGAAAGGGTTACGCACCGCGCTTGAATAAAAGCCCGTCGGCGAGAATTTGTGGAGCAGGATATCGCCCTTTTCGAGCGTCATCAGCCGCTGTTTCCAGCCTTCCGGAATCGGGCTTTCCTGGGTGAGCAGCGGCCTTGTGCCGAACTGGAAGACGATCTGGCCAAGATCGGGATTGTCGATCCAGTCGGTCCATTCGTTCAAGGCCCAGACGCCGCCGGCCATGATGATCGGCACCGAATCGGCAATGCCGGCTTCGCGCATCGTGGCGCGCAGATCGCGCACCCGCGGCAACGGGTCCTGCGGGGCGCGCGGATCTTCGGCGTTCGACAGGCCATTGTGGCCGCCGGCGAGCCAGGGATCTTCGTAAACCACCGCGCCCAGCCATTCGGACGCCTTGGAATAAGCGCGCTTCCACAGGGCGCGAAAGGCGCGGGCGCTGCTGATGATCGGGTAGTAATGCACGCCGTGATGCGCGGCGATTTCGGACAGCTTGTAGGGCATGCCGGCGCCGCAGGTAACGCCGTTGACGAGGCCGCGGGTGCGCGACAGCACGCCTTCGAGCACACGCTGGGCGCCGCCCATTTCCCACAGCACGTTGATGTTGATGGCACCAAGCCCGCGGCTGAGTTCGCCCGAGGCCATTTCATAGGCGCGCTGCACCTGCTGCACGGCGCCTTCGATGGCATAATCGACGAGTTCTTCATGGCGTTCGCGCCGGGTCAGCGCCGAATAGACCTGGGGGATGATACGCCCGGTCGCATCATAGCTGTCGGCATTGACCGCCGAGATGGTGCCGACGCCGCCGGTATGCGCCCAGGCGCCCGACGACAGGTGGTTGGTCGCTGCAACGCCCTTGCCACCTTCGACCAATGGCAGAACCTCGCGGCCGCCCATGGTGATCGCCTTCAGACCGTTCAGCATCATCTTCCGATCAAAACCCGGGCACCCCCGTGCACGCTGCCCCCGCTATACGGCGGGTGCTCGGCAAATGCTCGCAAAAATCGTCATATTCGTCGTTATGCCGCGCCATCAAACCGCTGTGGCACCATGTCGGTTCCGCCAGCGCTGCAAGGCATCGCGCAATTGGCTGTCGCGGGCGATCGGATCATCCTCGTCGGGCAACAGTTCGAGCACGTCGAATTGCATGTTCGCTTCGCCATGCGCCTGCCACGCCGCCTGCAGTGCCCGGTTGGTGTGGCTGCCGATCCTGAGGCTGAACCAGTGCCGGGCTTGCACGGTCCCGATATCGGGGGCCCGGCCCAGCCATTGCGCGCCGCTGGCACGGCAGCGGATGGCGAAGATGCCGGCTTCGACCTTGCGGTCCTTGAAGGCGGCGATGGCGGCTTTGCGGTCGATGTTCATGCCGCAACGACAATATCATCCGGATGAAATTGACAAGATATTTTATCCGGGTATAAATTGTCGAATGACAACCCATATCGCCTTCCTCGGCCATCGCCGCCTCGCCACCGGTTCGCTTGCCGAAATGACCGCGGCAGTCGCTGCTGCCGGCAATGATCCGATGCCGCTGGTCTTCGACATCGCAAGCGGTGCGGTCGTCGATGTCGATACGCGACCCGTTGCCGGCAATGTCGTGCCGTTGCCGCGCGGCCGGGGCCGGCCGAGCCTGGGGGTGGTGCCGCGCGAGGTGACGCTGCTGCCACGGCATTGGGAGTGGCTGGCGGGGCAGCCCGGCGGCGCATCGGTGGCCTTGCGGCGGCTGATCGATACGGTGCGCAAGGACGCGGCATCGGCGCAGCGCACCCGGCGCGATGCCGTCTATCGCTGCATGGCGGCGCTGGCCGGCGACCTGCCGGGGTTCGAAGCGGCGTCGCGGGCGCTGTTCGCCGATGATGCGGCGGGCTTTGCCGCGTGCCTTGCGGACTGGCCGGCGGATGTTCGCGAGCATCTGCTGGAGATGCTGCGGGATTGATTTCTCTATAGCCTGCGCGGGGGTGATGAACGCAATTTTCTGCCATCCGTGCCTAGGTCGGCAGCGGCGCCACCTCCACCGCCACCAGCAGATCATCCCAGGCCGTGGCGGTCTCGGGCGTCCAGTCGGCACCCAGCGCGTCGCGCACCGTTGCTGCCACCGTGCCGAAAAAGGTGCTGAACACCGCCGGCGGCACGCCATAGGCGGCGTGGTTGTCGCGTTCCGCCACCAGCAGATGCGCCGCCCAACTGCGGTTGCCGATGTAATCGAGGATGGTATCGAACACCCGGGCCAGCATTTCGCCGCGTACCGCGCCGCTCGCATCGTTGCAGAACAGCGCCGCCATCTCGGGCTGGGCGGTGAACAGCCGGGCATAGACCAAAGGCGTCGGGTCCCCCACGCGCTCGGCGAGCAGCGCCAGCGACGCCTCGATCACGGCAGCCTGGGGAAACGGGCGCGGGTCCATGCCCGCCAGCATGATCGGGCAATGCCACCCGCGCAAGCCGGCCGTTCGGCTGGCGTTCAGCCGGCATGGGCTTTGTGGCCATGGTCCTTGCTGCGGGTTTTACATGTTTCGATCCTTTGCCCTGCTTGTCCTGGTGCTCGGCCTGTGTCCGCCGGTGGCGGCGCGCTCCGCCACGCTCGCCGATGCGATCGTTGCCGAACTGAATTTCGCCCGCACCCGACCGCAAGCCTATGCCGAAACCCTGCGCCGCCACCGCGCCAGCTACCGTGGGCTGTTCGTCGATGATCCCGATGAACCCGCGAGCCATACCAGCCGCGAAGGCGTTGCTGCGGTCGATGAAGCCATCGCCTTTCTCGAACGCCAGCCACCGCTGTCGCCGCTGGCATCGGCGCCGCTGCTCGCGCTGGCCGCCGCCGATCATGCCGAAGCCCAGCGCCGGCGCGGCAGTATCGGGCATCTGTCGGTCAATGGTGACAACCCCGGGCAACGCGTCGTCCGCCGCGGTGGCGGGCCTTATGTCGCCGAAACCATCGCCTATGGCTTTGCCGTGCCGGGTGCCGTCGTCCGCCAGTTGATCATCGATGATGGCGTTGCCGATCGCGGCCATCGCGCCGTGATCTTCGATGCGCGCCTGCACTATGCCGGGGTCGGCTGCGGCGGGCATCCGGTCTATACCGCCATGTGTGTCATCGATTTCAGCCCGTCACGCGATGGCGGCATGGCCGTGCGGCCGCCGGCGCGTTAGACAGGCGCATGACCAGCGCCGCCAGCCGTCCTCCGATCCTTGCTGCCGGCGACACTTGCTGGCGGATTGCGCGTGCCGAAAAGGTGCGCGTCATCATCGATGCCGTCGATTATTTTCGCGTGCTGCGTCATGCCCTGTTCGCGGCGCAGCATTCGGTGCTGATCGTCGGTTGGGATTTCGACAATCGCATCCTGCTCGACCCCGATGACGACAGCGATACCCCGCCCAACCAGGTCGGCGCGCTGCTCAACGAACTGGTGGCGCAGAGGCCCGGGGTCGAGGTCCATGTCCTGCGCTGGGACCTGGCGGCGCTGAAGATGCCGTTGCGCGGCACGACCCCGCTGGTGCTGCTCGATTGGCTGACCCATGACAATATTCATTTCAAGCTCGACAGCCGCCACCCGATCGACGCCTGCCACCATCAGAAACTGGTGGTGATCGACGATGCGCTGGCGTTTTGTGGCGGTATCGACATCACCGCCGGACGCTGGGACACGCCCGCGCATCGCGACGAAGAACCCCATCGGCGCGGGCCGACAGGTGATGCCTATCCGCCGTGGCACGACGCCACCGTGGCGGTTTCGGGCGATGCCGCCCGCGCGCTCGGCGATCTGGCGCGCGCCCGCTGGCAGGCCGCGACGGGGGACTTGCCGGCGCTGCCGCCGGGGGGCATCGACCATTGGCCGGCCGCGCTCGAACCCGATTTCACCGGAGTCGACCTTGCCATCGCCCGCACCATCCCGGCCTATGAAGACGCCGCGCTGGTCGCCGAGATCGAAGCGCTTTACCTCGCGGCCATCGCGGCGGCGACACGCACCATCTATCTCGAAAGCCAGTATTTCAGCGCGCCGGTGATTGCGGCGGCGCTGGCAACGCGGCTGGCCGAGCCCGATGGCCCCGTTGTCATCATCATCAACCCGCGCTCCGCCGATGGCTGGCTGGAGGCAAAATTGATGGATTCGGCGCGGGCACTGCTGCTGGCGCGGTTGCGCGCTGCCGATATGCATGGCCGCCTGCGGTTCTGCACCCCGGTGACGGCGACGGGGGCTGACATCTATGTCCATGCCAAGATCCTGGTGATCGACGACCGGTTGCTGCGCGTCGGATCGTCCAACATCAACAAGCGGTCACTGGCGACCGATACCGAATGCGACCTGGCGATCGAGGCGGCACCCGGCGATACCGAAAACCGCGCGGCGATTATCCGCATCCGCGACACGTTGCTTGCCGAACATCTCGGGCTGGCGCCGGCGACGTGGGCGGCGGCGCTGGCGGCAGCGGACGGACGCTTGCTGCCGGCATTCGATGCGATGATCGGCACAAGGGCGCGCACGCTGCTGCCCTTCGTGGCGGAACCGCTCGATACCTTCGAACTGGCGCTCGCCGAGGCGCAGATCGCCGACACTGGTGCCGAAGGCTTTGCCCGCGTCATCGCCGAGGTATTGGCACCGCCGCGCCGCCATCGCGGCTGGATTGCCGCCGGGGTCGCGGTTGTTGCCGGCCTGGCGCTGGCGGCGCGGCGGCGGCGGCGGTAGACTGCAAGCCGGATTACGCCGTCACCCCCGCCTGCGCGAGGGTGACGACCAAATGTTCCAAGAACCGAAAAAGGGCCGCCCCTGGCGGGACGGCCCTCATTTCATTCAGCCTAGGCCGAAAGTTCAGTCGCGCGGCCCGGTCAGGAAGTCGGGCAGGCTGCCGCCTTCCGACGGGGCTTCGTCACGCGGTGCACGCTCGGGGCGGGGTCCGCGGTCGCCTTCGCTTCGGGGGCCGCGATCGCCACCATCACGGCGCGGGCCGCGATCGTCACGGCGCGGACCGCGATCGTCACGACCGCCACCATCGCGGCGCGGGCCACGATCGCTGCGCGGACCGCGATCATCGCCACCTTCACGCGGCGGGCGGGTGTCGGCGATTTCCTCGCCGGTTTCCTGGTCGACAAGGCGCATCGACAGGCGGACCTTGCCGCGTTCGTCGACGGCGAGCACCTTGACCTTGACCTGCTGGCCTTCGGTCAGGACTTCCTTGACGTTGGCAACACGCTCGTTCTTGATTTCGGAGATGTGGACGAGACCGTCCTTGCCCCCCATGAAATTGACGAACGCGCCGAAATCAACCATCGACACGACCTTGCCGCTGTAGATCTTGCCGACTTCGGCTTCCATGGTGATGCCTTCGATCCACTTGCGGGCGGCGGCGATCTTTTCCGGATCCGACGAAGCGATCTTGACGGTGCCATCGTCTTCGATGTCGACCTTGGCGCCGGTCGTCGCGACGATTTCGCGAATGACCTTGCCGCCGGTGCCGATGACATCACGAATCTTGTCCTTGGGCACCTGCATCGTTTCGATGCGCGGTGCATGGGACGACATTTCCTCGCGGGTGTGATCGAGCGCCTTGGCCATTTCGCCCAGGATGTGCTGGCGACCGGCCTTGGCCTGGTCCAGCGCGACCTTCATGATCTCTTCGGTGATCCCGGCGATCTTGATGTCCATCTGGAGGGCGGTGACGCCTTCGCTCGTGCCGGCGACCTTGAAGTCCATGTCACCCAGATGATCTTCATCACCCAGGATATCCGACAGGACGGCAAAGTTCTTGCCTTCGAGGATCAGGCCCATGGCGATGCCGGCGACCGGACGGGTGAGCGGCACGCCCGCGTCCATCATCGCCAGCGACGCACCGCAAACGGTGGCCATCGACGACGAACCGTTCGATTCGGTAATGTCGGACAAAACGCGGATCGTGTAGGGGAACGCTTCCTTCGTCGGCAGCATCGGGTGGACAGCGCGCCACGCCAGCTTGCCATGGCCGATTTCGCGGCGACCCGGCGCGCCGAAGCGACCGACTTCACCCACCGAATAGGGGGGGAAGTTGTAGTGCAGCATGAAGCGTTCGTAGCGCAGGCCATCAAGACCATCGATCATCTGTTCGGCATCCGAAGTGCCGAGCGTCGTGGTGACGATCGCCTGGGTTTCGCCGCGGGTGAACAGCGCCGAACCATGGGTGCGCGGCAGGAAACCGACCATCGCTTCGATCTGGCGCACCGTCTTGGTGTCGCGGCCATCGATGCGGCTGCCGTCCTTCAGGATCGCGCCGCGGACGATATCGCCCTCGAGCTTCTTGAACAGCTTGCCGGCCTTTTGCTGGGTGGCGCTGTCCTTGTCGGCGAACAGCGGCTTCATCTTGGCCTTGGCATCCGACAGCGCCTGCTGGCGGTCTGACTTCTTGGTCAGCTTGTAGGCGGCGGTCACATCCTTGCCGACGGCCTTCTTGATCTGGGCGAGCATTTCGGAATTGTCCGGAATGCTGAGTTCCCAGGGGTCCTTGGCGGCCTTTTCGGCAAGCGCGATGATGCCCTTGATCACCGGCTGGATGCCGCGGTGGGCAAACATCACGGCACCGAGCATTTCGTCTTCCGAAAGCTCCTTGGCTTCGGATTCGACCATCATCACGGCATCATGCGTGCCGGCGACGACGAGATCGAGGCGACCTTCGGCAACCTGGGCCTTGGTCGGGTTGAGGATATATTCGCCATCATTGAAGCTGACGCGCGCCGAAGCGATCGGGCCCATGAACGGCACGCCCGACAGGCAGAGCGCGGCCGACGCGGCGACCATGGCGACCATATCGGCTTCGTTTTCGCCGTCATAGCTCAGCACCTGGGCAATGACGTTGATTTCGTTGTAGAAACCTTCGGGGAACAGCGGGCGCAGCGGGCGATCGATGAGGCGCGAGGTCAGCGTCTCATGCTCGGTGGCGCCGCGTTCGCGCTTGAAAAAGCCACCCGGAATGCGGCCGGCGGCGGAATATTTTTCCTGGTAATGGACGGTCAGCGGGAAGAAATCCTGGCCTTCCTTGACGCTCTTGGCGGCCGTGACGGCGCACAGAACGACGGTTTCGCCATAGGTGGCGAGCACGGCGCCATCGGCCTGACGGGCGATGCGACCGGTTTCAAGGGTCAGCGTGCGGCCGCCCCATTCGATTTCCTGTTTGTGGATCGTGAACATGTTACGTCTTTCGTATCAGCTAACCGGCCCTATTGCCGGAAGGCTTGCCTGCAGTCCCGCCATTTGCGGCGGCCCGGGCGCGGCGACCATCGCCGAACCCGGATAAACGCACGGCCCCGCAGTGGGGCCGTCCGGGTTATCGGCTCGAGGTTACTTGCGCAGCCCGAGCTTGGCGATGAGATCGGTGTAGCGCTGGCTGTCGATCTTCTTGAGATAATCGAGCAGCGAGCGGCGCTTGTTGACGAGGACAAGCAGGCCGCGACGGCTGTGATTGTCCTTGGCATGCGTCTTGAAATGTTCGGTGAGGTTGGCAATGCGCTCCGAAAGGATGGCAACCTGGACTTCGGGCGAACCCGTGTCATTGGCGGCGCGGGCATTGCCCTTGATGACGTCGGCCTTGCGTTCTGCGGTAATCGACATCGGATACTCCTTGATTAGATGTTGAACCCGCGCAGGACCCGGACCTCCGAAAGGTCGATCTCGACCAGCGCCACGGGAACAGAGCCGTGGCAGGCGAGATAGGTGCCGGGTTGGGCAGGGTGCCCGAAAAGCCTGCGCCCCTGTCGGAGTGCCGCCGCTTCGTCGGGATCAACAGCGAGAGCCGGGATGTCGTCCAGCCCCGCCATCAGTGGCAGGATGACCTGTTCAAGCGCTGCCCCATGCACCGATCCTTCGAATTTGTCCAGCGTTATCGCGTGTTCGAGCCTGAAAGGCCCGGCGCGGGTGCGCCGCAACATGCTGACATGGCCAACGGTGCCAAGCGCCACGGCAAGATCGCGCGCCAGGCTGCGGATATAGGTGCCCTTCGATACCGTGGCGGAGAAGGTGGCGCTGTCGGTCTCGCAGGTGACGAGGTCGAGTTTGAGGATGGTAACGTGGCGGGTGGCGAGTTCGACCGTCGCCCCGGCGCGGGCCAGCGCATAGGCCCGCTTGCCATCGACCTTGAGCGCCGAATAGGCCGGCGGCACCTGTTCGATCGGCCCGGTGAAGCGCGGCAGCACGGCGGCGATGGCGACGGCATCGGGACGCACATCGGAACGGGCGATCACTTCGCCTTCGGCATCCTCGGTGCTCGTCGCCTCGCCCCATTTGACGGTAAAGTCATAGCCCTTGGTGGCATCGAGCATCCGCCCCGCCAGCTTGGTTGCCTCCCCGATGGCGATCGGCAGCACGCCGGTGGCCAGCGGATCGAGCGTACCGCCATGGCCGATGCGGTCAGGCCGGATACCCACCCCGCGCAGGATACGCTTCACCGCTGCAACCCCCTGCGCCGACGACAGGCCGAGCGGTTTGTCGAGGATGAGCCAGCCGTTGAGGGAGGGAAGAGAAATGATCAATCCTCGGGCGTGTTGGCGAGCCTGGCTGACACAGCGGCTTGCATGGCAGCAGAGCCATGCGTGGCCACTGTCGCTTCGATGGCCGCCATCTGTGACGCCATGTCCAAAAGGCGCAGCCGTTGCGAGCGTCGCGCCATCAAAAAATCCGAACGGCCTCGGCCTCGATGCGCTGGCGCAAATAAGAATGCAGCGACGTGCGTGTCATGACATCGACGCGGCCCATCAATATGCTGCTTAACCGGTCGCGCAGGTCCATCACATCAAACAGGCTGAGGCCAAGGCGGCTCGGGTCGAAAAACAGGTCGATATCGCTGTCGCTTTGGGCTTCATCGCGTGCCGTCGATCCGATCAGATAAAGCGCGCCGACGCCCAACGCGCGCAGCCCATCGGCTTGAGCGGCAAGCAAAGCAGTGGTTTCAGCGCGGCGCATGGCATTGCATAGCATCAAAGCCTGTGCCGGTCACTTCTTCGCCGGCGGGCCATCGATGGCGGTGAGCGACCGGATCGTGCAGGGCCCGCTGCGCGACATGATCTGCGAGCCTGTCTCCAGCCGGCCGCCGGGGCCGGTGCGAAAACCCAGCCGGCCGTTGAAATCGGGGCGGACACAGGCGCCGCGCATATCGGCGCGATACCATTTCCTGTCGCGGTCCTGCAGATAGACGGTGTTCGCCGTCGGCACCTGCCAGCCCTGGATATTGCCCTGGTCGACGCGCGGGATGGCGACATTGGCGGTGACGACGAACAGCAGGATGATCATCTTGCCTCCTTCAGCGCGGGCGATTCTTCGCCCGGTAGCAATGAATAGACCGCCGTATCGCGGACGTAACCTGTCCAGGTGATGCGGTTCTGGCGCAAAACGCCATCGAGTTTGGCGCCGAGCTTGCGGATCGCTGCCGCCGATCGCGTGTTGCGCGTATCGACATCGAAGACGATCCGCACGATCCCGCAGGCACGGGCATGCTCGATCATCAGCCGCTTGAGGCGCAGGTTGAACGGGCTACCGCGCACCGCCGGCGCGAGGAACGTGCTGCCGATAGCGACGGCCTTGTTGGGGGCATCGAGGGCATACCAGCTCGTGCAGCCGACCAGCGTGTCGCCGTCGAAAACGGCATAGCAGTGCCGTGCGCCGGCGAGCATCGTGTCGAACGACGGGTCGAAATGCGCGCCGAGCATCGAATAGGGATAGATGACCCAGATATCGGCATCCTGTGCGCAGGTCTGGCGCAAGGCTTCACGGTGTTCCTCGGCAAGCGGTTCGAGCCGCAGGTCGCGCACGGCGAGCGGGACGAACAGCCGCTCGATCACCGCGCCGTCCCGGCCGCTGCCGGCAAACCGACGCGCGCGTTCATTCGTCGCCATCCTCGTCGTCGGAAAGCTGCGGCAGGCGGGCTTCGGGTTCGAGATCGCGGGCGATCGACGGGCGCCGCAGGATCGCATCGATGCGCGCGCCGGCATCATAGCTTTCATCGGGGCGAAAGCGCAGGTCGGGGGTGTATTTGGTCGCCATCTGGCGGGCGACTTCGCCGCGCAGATATTTGGCGTGGGCAGCCAGCGCCTTGACGACGGCCTGGTCATCGCCGCCGCCCAGCGCCTTGATGAACACCGTGGCGTGGCGCAGATCGGCGGTGACGCGGACTTCGCTGATCGAAACGATCGTGCGTTGCAGCAGTTCGTCGCGCAATTCGCCGCGGCCGATGACGCCGGCAAGCGCGTGACGTACTTGTTCGCCGATGCGTTGCAGCCTGATCGAACGGCCTTGGGAATCAGGGGTAGCACGGGCCATCAGGGTTTCGTTTCAAACTGGTGCAGCCAATCGAGGCTGGCGCTGATCAGCGCGATGCGGTGGTCGTTGAAGCCATGGTCGGTGGGCATGACGATCAACTGGCTTTGCGTGTTGCCGGCGCTTCCAAGTGCCTCGGCGATGCGCCGGTTGGAGACGGCGTTGGCCTTTTCCGCAGCGATGATCAGGACCGGGCGGGTCGCCACGGCTGTAGCGTTGCCGGCAAGATCGAAGCTGGTGCCAGCCGCGAGAACTTCGTCCGCGAGCGCCTCCGCGGTGGTGGCCAGCGGAAGAACATTTTCGGCACGCCCGGCAATCCATTTATCGCGGCCGCCGGGTGCCTGCAGCGCGGCAAGCGGTTCATCGCCGATATTCCAGACGTCTATCAACAGCAGCGACTTGACCTGCGGCCGCGCCGCAGCAGTGCGCATGGCGACAAAGCCACCCATGCTGTGCCCGGCGACGGACACCTGCCGTTGGTCGATATGGTAGCGGGCGAGCTGCGCCGGCGCCATCAGCCAGTCGACAGCGTTGATGCCATCGGCCGTCACATTGGCGAAGCTGAACCTGCCGGGACTACCCCAGCTGCCGCGATAGTGCAGCGTCACCACAACGAAACCTGCCCGCCGCGCCGCTTGCGCCAGATCGAGATTCTGTTCGTTGCCGGGAAAGCCATGGAACAGCACCAGCGCCGGGTGCGGCCCCTTGCCGGCGGGCGTGTACACGATGGCGTTCATCGCCGCGTCGCCGCTCGAAATGCGCACGGCAGCCATGGCGGCGGGTGACGTCGCGTCCGCCGGCGGGTCGCTGGCCAACGCCAAGGGAGCGGCGCTGGCAGGCATGGCGAAGACCATCAGGCAAAGGGCGAGGCCGAGTTGCCGCGCCATCATCGCCCCTTGCCTGTCGCCCATCAGAGCGTGCGTTCCCGCGATTCGACTTCGAACGTTTCAACGATATCGCCCGGCTTGACGTCCGAAGACCCTTCGATGGTGATACCGCATTCGAAGCCCGATTTGACCTCCGCCACATCTTCCTTGAACCGCCGCAGCGACGCGATCGAGCCATTGTAGATGATGACATCGTCGCGCATGACACGCGCCCGCAGCGCCTTCTTGATAAAGCCTTCGGTGACGCGGATCCCGGCTGCCTTGCCGGTCTTGCCGGCCTGGAAGACTTCGAGGACCAGCGCGCGGCCGACGACATTTTCGAGCAGTTCGGGGCCGAGCTGCCCGGCCATCGCTGCCTTCACTTCGTCGATCAGGTCGTAGATCACGTCGTAATATTTCAGCGCCACGCCGTCGCGCTGGGCGATTTCGCGGGCCTTGGCATTGGCGCGGACGTTGAAGCCGATGATCGGCGCACCGCTTGCCTTGGCCAACGTCACATCCGATTCGGTGATGCCGCCGACCGACGACAACAGCACCTTGGCCTTGATGAGATCGGTCGAGATCTTGTTGACCGCCCCGGCAATCGCTTCGGCCGAGCCTTGCGTATCGGCCTTGATGACCAGCGGATAGGTCTGCGCCTTGGCGGCACGCAGCACGCTGAACATGGTTTCCAGGTTCGCCGGTTCCTGCTCGATTCGCTTGGCATTGACCAGCGCTGCGCGATATTCGGCAACTTCGCGGGCCCGCGCTTCGCTTTCCACGACCGTCACCGGGTCGCCGGCGGCGGGAACCCCGGTCAGGCCGAGCACTTCGACCGGTACCGACGGCAGGGCTTCCTTGATCTGGGCGCCCTTGTCATCGACCAGCGCGCGGACCTTGCCCCATTCCTGGCCCATCACGAAGATGTCGCCGCGCTTGAGCGTGCCGCGGCGAACGAGAACCGTCGCCAGCGCGCCCTTGCCCTTGTCGAGCCGCGCTTCGATCACGGTGCCTTCGGCGGCACGGTCGGGATTGGCCTTCAGTTCCAGGATTTCGGCCTGCAGCAGGATCTTGTCGATCAGTTCGTCGAGCCCGGTCTTCTGGGTCGCCGACACTTCGACATCCTGGACTTCGCCGCCCATCGCTTCGACCTGCACATCATATTGCAGCAGCGCGGTACGGATCTTTTCGGCATTGGCGCCTGCCTTGTCCATCTTGTTGATCGCCACGATCATCGGCACGCCAGCAGCCTTGGTGTGCTGGATGGCTTCGATCGTCTGCGGCATGATGCCATCGTCCCAGGCAACCACGAGCACGACGATGTCGGTGATCGAGGCCCCCCGGGCGCGCATCTGGGTAAAGGCTTCATGGCCCGGCGTGTCGAGGAAGGTGATCTTTTCCTTCGACTTGGTCATGATCTGATAGGCGCCGATGTGCTGGGTGATGCCGCCGGCTTCACCCTTCACCACATTGGTGCCGCGCAGCGCATCGAGCAGCGACGTCTTGCCGTGATCGACATGGCCCATGATCGTGACGACCGCAGGGCGCGGCAGCAGGTGATCATCGACATCGGCATCCCCGACCATGCCGATTTCGACATCGGATTCCGAAACGCGGACGATGTTGTGGCCAAATTCGTTGAGCACCAGTTCGGCGGTATCCTGGTCGATTTCATCGACCGCGGCGGCCGGCATGCCCATGCGGGCGAGCAGGCGCACGACATTGGGGGTACGTTCGGCCATGCGGTGCGCCAGTTCGGCGACGGTGATACGGTCGGGCACGGTGACATCGCGGACCTGCTTGGCCTGCGACCCCAGCTTGCCGCGTTCCTTTTCGCGCGAACGGCGCAGCGCCGCGAGCGAGCGAGTGCGCACCGAATCATGCGATTCGAGCGCGCGGGTCACGGTCAGCTTGCCCGATTGGCGGCGATCGTCGCCCATGCGCAGGCGCGCCGGCTTGGCAGCAAGATCGGGCTTGCGGCCCGGCAAAGCCCTGACACGCAGCCGTTCTTCTTCCTCGTCGAGTTCGACCAGCGTCATCGGCGTGTCGGACACCACCGGATCGGGACGGGTGGCGATTTCTTCCTCGCGGGTGCGCTTGTCCTCAAGGCGCTGGCGTTCGATTTCGGCGGCTTCGGCCTTGGCGGCTTCCTCGCGGATGCGGGCTTCCTCGGCGGAGCGCAGGCGATCTTCCTCGGCCTGGCGCAGCATCAGCGCCAGGCGTTCCTGCGGTGTCAGGTTGTCGCGCGGCGGGGCGCGGCGCTGTTCAGGCGCGCGCGGTGCCGGGCGGGCGGCAGGGCGCACCGGAGCTGCGGCCGGCTTGGCAACCGGCGGCGCAACCGGTGCGGGCATTGCCGGCTCGGGTGCTTCGACCTTGGCTTCAACAACCGGTTCGGGCTTGGGCTCGACCTTGGCTTCGGGCGGCTTGGGCGCCGGGGCGCGTTCGACCGGGCGGAAACCGGGGGCCGGCGGCAGCGGCGGGGCACGCTCGACAACGGGCAGCGGCGCCGGTTCGGCGCGCACCGGCGCCGGGGCGGGCGGGGCTTCGGGCTGCGGCGCGCGGGCAACGGGGGCAGGCGCCGGGGTTTCGACAACCGGCGGCGGCGGCGGGGTTTCCACCGGGGCGGGATCGCCCGGGCGATGCAGCACACGCGCGCGCTTGACCTCCACGACCACCTGCTTGGTGCGGCCATGGCTGAAGCTCTGCTTTACCTTGCCGACTTCGACCGCCTTGTTGAGGCCGAGGGGGGCTCGCATGCCAAGCTTGGGTTTGTTGTCGTCACTCATACAGTCGCGCCTAATGCCTTTTGATGCCGGTTTCGGCAACAGCCGAACCGGTGGAGTCGTTGCCGGCTTCAGCAATTGCTGAACCGGTGGAGTCGTCGCCGGCTTCGGCTGGTGCCGATCCGGTGTGGTCGTCTTCCTCGTCTGCTACGCTCACCTTGGTGCCGTTGAAGGCCGCCCAGCGTTCCAGCGCTTCGATAACCCGCGCAGCGCTGGCGGCATCGGATATCGCGGCGTGTACAACATTTTCGCGGCCAAGGGCCATGGACAATTGGTCCCGGCCGACCGGCAGGATGATCGAAATCGTATCGGGCGATGCCCCGCGGCGCTTGGCCTCCAGCTTGCCCATGCCATCGGCGCGGGCATCGCCGGCGTGGAGCAACAGGCGGACCTTGCCCTTCAACAGGGCCTCGCCGATGCGTTCGCTTCCCCAGATAAGGTTGCCCGATTTGTTTTCCAGTCCCAGCCGGTCGAGCGCGCGGCGTTCGAGCCCGCTGGCGATCTGATCGGGCAGCGTATCGGGCAGTTTCAGGTCATTGGCCTTGAAGGCCCGCGCCAAAGCGCCGCGCAACTTGCCCTTGACCAGCGCGGCCTCGAGCACGCGGCGATCGGCGACGATCCAGGCACCGCGCCCGGGCAGTTTCGTCGAAAGATCGATCGCCACCTGCGAATCGGGGCCGACCGCCAGCCGGATCAAGGTCGTGCGCGGGCCATGCGCCCCGGTCAGGATGCAGCGGCGTTCCGGCACGGCCGCGCCTTTGGCGTCGGGCACGGCGTTGATGTTGGCGCCGGGCACGGCGTTGCTGTTGGCGCCGGGCACGGCGTTGCTGTTGGCGCCGGGCACGGCGTTGCTGTTGGCGCCAGGCACGGCGCGGCTCTCGGTGCCGGGGGTCGGCACCGCCATCGCGTCGGCTTTGTCAGCCGTCAGATGCTCATCGTGTTCCATCCGCGGGTGCGTCCTCCCCGGCGGTGGGTTCATCGTCAAACCAGTGCGCGCGTGCGGCCATGATGATGCGGTTGCCGTCATCTTCGGACAGGCCGAAATCCTTCAGCACGCCGCTTGCCTTCGACACGAGTTCGTCGGTGGCAAGATCGCCCAGGTCGTCGAGCGTCTTGATGTTCTTCTTGCCGAGCACGACGAGCATCGCTTCGGTCAGCCCTTCGATGGCGGCCAGGGCATCTTCGACACCCAGCGCGGTGCGTTCCTCGCGCGCGGTGGCTTCGCGGCGTTCGAGCGCTTCGATGGCGCGCTTCTGCAATTCGCCGCCCAGGTCTTCGTCGAAACCTTCGATGCTGGCGATTTCGGACAGGTCGACATAGGCGACTTCCTCGAGTTCCGAGAAACCTTCGGCAACCAGCAACTGCGCCAGCGTTTCATCGACATCGAGTTCGCTTTCGAACATCGCCGATTTCTCGGTGAATTCCTTCTGGCGGCGCTCGCTTTCATCGGCTTCGGTCATGATGTCGATCTGGCGGCCGGTCAGTTGCGACGCGAGACGGACATTCTGGCCGCGGCGACCGATGGCAAGCGACAACTGGTCATCGGGGACGACGACATCGATGCGATTGTCTTCCTCGTCCATCACCACCTTGGCGACTTCGGCGGGCTGCAGCGCGTTGACGACAAAGGTCGCAACATCGGGCGACCACGGGATGATGTCGATCTTTTCACCCTGCAATTCCTGCACCACCGCCTGCACGCGGCTGCCCTTCAT
>JBBRVH010000035.1:0-27771 GCA_038246995.1 Sphingomonadales bacterium | reverse complement strand
GTTGTATTAGCACTTTTGCGCCACATTATATTGGCATCATCGCCGGCGGGCACTATCAAGTGCGAGGCGATTTTTGCATCATTCCCCGACCAGCGCCCGGCCGAAATCGTCCGCTTCGAACGGCCGCAAATCGTCCATGCCTTCGCCCACGCCCACGGCATGGATCGGCAGTCGGAATTTCTCCGCCGCCGCCACCAATACCCCGCCGCGCGCCGAGCCATCGAGCTTGGTCATCACCAGCCCGGTGATCTTGGCGACCGCGCCGAAGACCTCGATCTGGTTGAGGGCATTCTGGCCGGTGGTGGCATCGAGCACCAGGATGGTATCGTGCGGTGCCGCCGGGCTGAGTTTCTGCAGCACGCGGCGCATTTTCGCGAGCTCGTCCATCAACCCGGCCTTGTTCTGCAAGCGTCCGGCAGTGTCGATGATCAGCACGTCGGTTCCCGCCTCGCGCGCCTGCTTCAAGGCTTCATAGGCAAGCCCCGGCGCATCGGCGCCTTGTTCGCCCGACACGACCGGCACGCCGATCCGTTCGGCCCAGATCTTCAACTGGGCGATGGCGGCGGCGCGGAAAGTGTCTCCGGCGGCGAGCATCACCGTGTAATCCTGTTCTGTAAAACGCCGCGCCAGCTTGGCGATCGTTGTGGTCTTGCCCGAACCGTTGACGCCGACAACCAGGATGACATGCGGGCGCGGAAAGGCGGTGACCATTAGCGGCTTGGCGACCGGCGCCAGCACGGCGGTGACTTCGGCGGCAACCGCGGCTTTCAACCCGGCCTCGTCGATCCCTTTGGCGAACTTCGCATCCGCCAGCCGCGCCCGGATGCGGCCGGCGACGGCGGGGCCGAGATCGGCGGCGATCAGCGCTTCCTCGATCGCGTCGAGCCGTTCGTCATCGAGCGGCAGGGTGCCGGTGGCCAGACCGGCGAGGCTGTCCCCCAGCCGCGCGGTCGACCGGGTCAGGCCCGTCTTCAGCCGGTCGAACCAGCTCATGCAAAACGCTCCAGATCGATGCTGCCGGTAAAGGCGAGGGTGGCCGGGCCAGCCATCAGCAGATGGCCATTGTCGGCGCGGGTGATGACCAGATCGCCGCCGGGCAGGGTGACGGTGACTTGGGGCTCCGCCAGACCACGCCGCTGCGCCACCGCAACCGCGGCGACCGCACCGGTGCCGCAAGCGCGGGTCAGCCCGGCGCCGCGTTCCCAGACCCGCAAGAGAATGCGATCGCGCGCCGGCAACGCAGCGACACCGACATTGACGCGATCGGGAAACACCGGGTCGGTTTCGATACGGGGGCCGAGTGTTTCGAGCGGCACGGCATAAGGGTCGGTCACGAAGAACACGACATGCGGATTGCCGACATTGGCAGCGCCGGGTTCGGTCAATTCATCCCAGGCCAACGGCAGGGTGCGGGTGTCCATCGGGTAGGCGAGCGGGATCGCATCCCAATCGAAGCGCGGCAGCCCCATGTCGACGGTCGCGCCATCGGCAGCCGCTTCGGCATTGAGGGTGCCGCCAGCGGTTTCAATGGTGATCGCACCGCCGACAAGGGCAGCGACGGCCCGGCTGCCATTGCCGCAGGCCGCTGATTCACTGCCATCATGGTTCCAGAAGCGCGCGGTCACGGCATCGGCGCTCTGGCCCCGGCCAACGACGATCAACTGGTCGCAACCGATGCCGGTGTGGCGGTCGGCAAGCGCCCGCGCCAGCGCCGGTGTCATGGCCAGCGGCGTGTCACGCGCATCAAAGACAATGAAGTCATTGCCAAGGCCGTGCATCTTCAAAAACGGGCGCGCAGTCATCAGCGCGATGTAGGGGAGGGGGCCAGGATTGTCACGACCCCGACGTGATAGCGGTTTGGTTGAAACACCCGACCCGCTCGGGATGATCAGGTTGCTGCACGTCAGATCCGATCAGGTCCGGCTGCCGTCGCTCGTCGCGTAAAGATTACCGGATATTAAGAAAGTCACGAAAGTCACGCCGAACGCGGTTTTCGTCGGCAAAGATATATCTTGTCGCAGATGCTGTGGGTTCTCACGATGTCAAAGAGCGAAACACGCTCCTGAATAACCTATTTGGTGATAAATGTCCAGCGTCAATCATATTGGCGGCGAAGCGTTCCGCTCGCGGAGGCGAGAGAGAACCGCTGCTGCCAAATCGCAACCAACTCTAGTGGTCAAAGTCTGACGTCTGGTACCCGTCTCGAGGGGTTTACGAATGACGGGAATTGGTGGGAAGCGGCCATAACTCTACAGAAGGCGGAGGATTATCAACGCTGCAAGGGCGACGAACCAGCTAAACGCAAACAAGACGATGGTGAAGGCAACGCTGTGCGTGGAGAGCTTGAGACCCAAGAACAACGCCACTGGGGAGAGAAGGAGGCCGGTCTGCAAGGTCACGCCAGCGGCATTCGATTCAGCGGTCCAGATCGTAAAGCCAGATGCCACCACGAGCATCAGCCAAAAGAGCGCGATTAACGTCGCCGCTGCTAGCAGCAGCCAGAGGGATATTCTCATTAAAGGAACGACGCTCAACGGCATGGTACCGAATTACGTCATGCGGCAAATGTCTGCAATTGGGCGGTAGCTGCCATAACCGCCACGGGCACCAAGCGTCAGATTTTGACTGTCAGGCGAGGATGAACTCGCCCTCGATGACCGTCCGCGCCTTGCCGGTCAGAATGGCGCGGTCACCGGCGAGCGTGACGCCGAGATGGCCGCCGCGCCGGCTTGCCTGATAGGCGGTGAAGCTGTCGCGACCGAGGCGACCGGCCCAATAGGACGCGATGATGGCGTGCGCCGAGCCGGTGACGCTGTCTTCATCGACACCGGCTTCGGGGACGAATACCCGGCTGACGACATCGGTTCCGCTGGCATCGCCGGCGCCGGGTGCGGTGGCGACGATCATCAGATCGCGGCCGGTCTGCAGGGCGATAATGGCGCGATAATCGGGCGTCAGCCCACGCACGGCGGCGGCACTTTCGAACACGGCGACGCGGTAATCATCGCCGCGACCCCGGATTTCGACCGGCTGGGCGCCCAGGGCAGCAGCGATGGCAGCGCTGTCGGCGCCGGAAATCACATCGTTCGCGGGCCAGCTTGGCAGGCCCATGCGGTAGCCGTCGGCGCTGCGTTCCACGGTCAGAACCCCGGCGCGCAGTGTTGAAAACCGCACGACCTGAATTTTCGGCAGGGCGGTGAGCACCAGATGGCCACTGGCGAGGGTCGCATGGCCGCAGAGCGCGACTTCGACTCCGGGTGTGAACCAGCGCAAATCGAAATCGGCGGTTTCCGGATCGACGCAGGGGACGATGAAGGCGGTTTCGGCGAGGTTGTTTTCTTCAGCGATCGCTTGCAGCACCGCGTCGGGCAACCACGCCGGCAACGCCATCACGGCCGCCGGATTGCCGGTGAAGGGGCCATCGGCGAAGGCATCGATCTGGACGAAGGGCAAACGCATCAGCGGGGCTTTCAGGCAGGAACGGTGTCGCGGTGGCCGCGCGGATCGATGTGAATGAAGAATTCGGCACCGGAAAACTCGTGTTGCAATCGGGCCTCGATGTCGTCGACGACATCATGGGCCGACTGCACGCTCATTTCGGGCGCCAGCCAGATATGGAACTGGATGAAATCGGCGACACCGCTCGATCGGGTGCGGAGGTCGTGGACATCTTCGACCCCCGGCACCGACAGGGCGATTTCGGCAACCCGGGCGCGGCGTTCGGGTGGCCATTCGCGGTCCATCAGCATGTCGAGCGCCTGGCGGGCCGAACGGATGGCATTCCAGGCGATCCAGAGCGCGATGGCGATGCCGAGCAAGGCGTCGGCACCGTGCAGGCCGAGCAGCACATCGATCACAAAGGCAATGATCACCGCCGAATTGAGCAGCAGATCGCTTTGATAATGCAGGGCATCGGTGCTGATCGCGATCGAACCGGTGCGTTTGACGACGCTTTTCTGCCACGCGACGAGCGCCAGCGTCAGCACGATGCCGGCAATCGAGACGCCGATGCCGACTTCGGGCGCCCGCGGCAGGTCGGTGGCGCCGAAACTGGCGATGGCGCGCCACAGGATGGCGACGGCGCTGCCGATGATCAGCAGGGTCTGCATCAGCGCGGCGATCGCTTCGGCCTTGCCATGGCCGAAACGATGATCATCGTCGGCCGGCGTTGCCGCAAGCCCGACGGCGAACAGCGTGAGCAGCGACGCAAGCAGATCGAGGGTCGTGTCGGCCAGGCTGCCGAGCATTGCGACGCTGCCGGTGGCGATGGCGGCCCAGGCCTTCAAACCGAGCAGGATGAGGGCAACCGCCGATGACGCCAGCGCCGCCGAACGCGTCAGGCGCGCCCGTTCGGTTTCGGCCGGAGTCATGGCCGCACTCATGGGTAGAGCAGCCCCGTCGTCCAGCCCTGGCCAGCGCGGGTGTAGAGTGTGCGCTCGTGCAGGCGATTGTCGCGATCCTGCCAGAATTCGAACGCCCGGGGGACGACCCGCCAGCCCGACCAGCGCGGCGGACGCGGGACGTCGCTGCCGACATAGCGCGCCGTGAAATCGGCAATGCGGGCGTCAAAAGTGGCACGATCGGGCAGCGGCTGCGACTGGATCGAGGCCCAGGCCCCGATCTGCGATTCGCGCGGCCGGCTGGCGAAATAGGCATCGGCTTCGGCATCGGGAACCAGTTCGGCAAGGCCGTCGATGCGGACCTGGCGGCGTTGCGATTTCCAGTGGAAATCGAGATGTACCTGCGGATTGGCGGCCAGCTCGGCACCCTTGCGGCTGTCGAGATTGGTGTAGAAGCAAAAGCCGCGTTCATCCCAGAATTTGAGCAGCACGATCCGCACCGCAGGCCGGGCATCGGCGGTCGCCGTGGCGAGCGCAAAGGCGTTGGGGTCATTGGGTTCGGTGGCGCTGGCTTCGGCGAACCACAGGGCGAACTGGGCAAAGGGGTCGGGGCTGGCGCTGGTCATGGCCTGCCCTAGCGCGCAGGGGGCACAAAGTCACCCGCCGTACCGCCGCAGTCCTAAAGTGCTGGCATTTTCAGCGCGCTTCCCCTAGTTGAATGCTATCTGCGACCATCATCGCCAAGGCCAAGAATATCCCAATGGAATCAACGACTTTGCCGCCGTCTGGCGAACCCGACATCCAGCCGATCTCGATCGTTACCGAGATGCGGACGAGTTTTCTCGATTACGCCATGTCGGTCATCGTCTCGCGCGCGTTGCCTGATGTGCGTGACGGCCTGAAGCCCGTTCATCGCCGCATCCTGTGGGGTGCGCACGAAAGCGGCTTCACCGCCAACAAGCCCTATCGCAAATCGGCACGCATCGTCGGCGATGTCATGGGTAAATATCACCCGCACGGCGACAGTTCGATCTATGAAGCGTTGGCGCGGATGACGCAGGATTGGTCGCTGCGCCTGCCGTTGATCGACGGGCAGGGCAATTTCGGCTCGATGGACCCCGATGCGCCCGCCGCCATGCGCTATACCGAAGCGCGGTTGGCCAAGACCGCCGAAGCGTTGCTCGCCGATATCGACAAGGACACGGTCAACTTCCAGGACAATTATGACGGCTCGGAATCCGAACCCGTCGTGTTGCCGGCGCGGTTTCCCAACCTGCTCGTCAATGGCGCCTCGGGCATTGCCGTCGGGATGGCGACCAATATTCCGCCGCACAATCTTGGCGAAGTCATCGACGCCGTGCGCGCCTGGCTCGATGACCAGACGATCAGTGTCGAAGACCTGATGAAGCATCTGCCGGCGCCGGATTTCCCGACCGGCGCGCTGATCGTCGGCACCACGGGCCTGCGCACCGCCTATGAAACCGGCCGCGGCACGATCATCATCCGTTCGCGCTCGATCGTCGAGGAAGGCCGCGGCGACAAGCGCAGCCTGGTGCTGACCGAAATCCCCTATCAGCAGGGCAAGAACGCGCTCGTCGAAAAGATCGCCGAAGCGGTCAAGGACAAGCGCATCGAGGGCGTTTCCGACCTGCGCGACGAATCGAACCGCGAAGGCGTGCGGATCGTCATGGAACTGAAGCGCGACGCGACCCCCGAAGTCGTGCTCAACCAGGTCTATCGCCACACGCCGGCGCAGCAGACATTCAGTATCAACATGCTCGCCATCCGCGGCGGCCGCCCGGAGCTGATGGGCCTGCGCGATATCATCCAGGCGTTCGTGCAGTTCCGCGAGGAAGTCATCACGCGGCGCAGCAAGTTCGAACTCGCCAAGGCCCGCGAACGCGCCCATATCCTGATCGGCCTCGTCATCGCGGTCACCAATCTCGATGAAGTCGTGCGCACCATTCGCGCGTCGGCGAGCCCGGCCGACGCCCGCGACACGCTGATGGCGCGCGATTGGGATGCCGCCGAAGTGCGGCCCTATCTCGAACTCGTCGAGGCCGGTGAATTTGCGCCGGATGCAGCGACGATCCGGTTGAGCGAAATCCAGGTACGCGCCATCCTCGAACTGCGGCTCGCCAAGCTGACCGCGCTCGGCCGCGAAGAAATCGGCGACGAATTGCAGGAACTGGCCGGCACCATCACCGGCCTGCTCGAAATCCTGGGCGACAGGGTCAAGCTTTACGCCGTGCTGCGCGCCGAGATCGAGGAAGTCGGCGATAAATTTTCCACCAAGCGCCGCAGCGAAATCGTCGTCGGCGGCGATGATCTGGACGATGAAGACCTGATCGAGCGCGAGGATATGGTCGTCACCGTGACGCATTCCGGCTGGATCAAGCGTGTCGCGCTCGCCGAATACCGGGCGCAGCGGCGCGGCGGCAAGGGCCGGTCCGGCATGTCGACCAAGGACGAGGACGTCGTCACCAACCTGTTCGTGACCAGCACGCACAACCCGGTGCTGTTCTTTTCGAGTGCCGGCAAGGTCTATCGGCAGAAGGTCTGGAAGCTGCCGGTCGGCAGCCCGCAGGCCAAGGGGCGTTCGCTCAACAATCTGCTGCCGCTGGCGACGGGCGAGACCATCACCACCGTGCTGCCGCTGCCCGAGGACGAGGCCGAATGGGGCCGGCTGCATGTCATGTTCGCCACGGCCAAGGGCAATGTGCGGCGCAACAGCATGGATGCCTTCACCAATGTGCCGACGGCGGGCAAGCTCGCCATCCGGTTCGAGGATGGCAATGACGACCGGTTGATCGCGGTGGCGCTGTGCGATGTCGCCGATGATGTGTTCCTGGCGGCGCGCAGCGGCAAGGCGATCCGCTTCCCTGTCGATGATGTGCGCGAATTCGTGTCGCGAACCTCCACCGGCGTGCGCGGCATGACGCTGGCGATCGGCGACGAAGTGATTTCGATGTCGATCCTCAAGGCCTTTGCCGCAACTCCGCAGGAGCGCGAGGATTATCTGAAGGCCGCCGCCTGGAAGCAGGAGCCCGGCGAACGCATCCTGTCCGAAACCCGGATGGCGCAGTTTGCCGCCGGTGAGGAGTTCATCCTGACGGTAACCGGCAACGGCTTCGGCAAGCGGTCATCGGCATTCGAATATCGCCAGTCGGGCCGTGGTGGCCAGGGCATTCGCAACATCGGCGACAGCGAACGCAATGGCGATGTCGTGGCCAGCTTCACGGCACGGGACGGCGATCAGTTGATGCTGGTCACCGACCAGGCCAAGCTGATCCGGACGCTCGTCGGCCAGGTCGGCATCAAGGGCCGGTCGACGCTCGGGGTTACCCTGTTCGATGTGGCCGACGGTGAACATGTCGTTTCGGCAGCGCTGATCCCGGCAGAAGATGATGGCGACGATGTCGATGGCGCCGCACCGGTGGCGAGCGTCAGCGGCGATTGAAGCGGATCAGGCGCCAGCCATAGGCGATGACGATCGCGCCGATGAAGAGTTGCGACACGGGCGCCAGCCAGCGAGCGACCTCGGTGTAATTCGCACCAAGCTGATGGCCGGCGGTCATCAGCAGCGTTGTCCAGATGGCGTTGCCCACTGCCGAATACAGCAGGAAGCGTGCGACCGGCATGTGGGCGATGCCGGCCGGGATCGAAATGACGCCGCGCACGCCGGGCAGCATCCGGCCGAACAGCATGACCGGCGCGCCATGGCGATCGAGCCAGGCAACGCCGCGGTCGATATCGGCCGGGTGCAGCGTCAGCAGCCGGCCATGGCGGGCGGCGAGCTGGCGGGCCCGATCGAGCCCCACGGCGCGGCCGACGACGTACCAGAACCCGGCGCCGCCAAGCGAGCCCAGCGTGCCGGCGGCGATGACGCCGGGCAGGGTGAGCGGGCCGCGCGCCGCCACGAACCCTGCCATCGGCATGAAGACTTCGGATGGCAGCGGCGGAAATACCGTTTCTATGAAGGTGAGCAGGACGATGCCGGCATAGCCGCCACGCTCGACAAGGGCGCCGAGCGCTTCGATCATTTTGCCGGCGTCCGCACGATGCCGGCAAAGATGCCGAATTGGCCGAGATAATAAGTGTACCAGACGATCAGCCCGTGCAGCACCGGCGACCCGACTATCCACCCGCCGAGCCGCATGACGAGAAATGTGTCCGACACCACGAAAAGCAGCGCACCGGCGGCGGTCAACGCCAGCGGAAAGCGGCTGATCAGCGTGCCTGCCGCCATGCCACACAGCAGCACGGCGTAGAGCATCAGCGCCCCCATCGGCATGCCGGCGGGCAGCACCAGCGCCGGCATGCCGAGTCCATAGAGGATCAGTACCGCCGCGCCGATGTTTGCCACGGGTAGCGCTGGCTGCCGCCGATTGCGGGCATAAAACAGCATGGCGATGACATGCCCGACGGCAAAGCTCGTGCCGCCGGGCACCAGCCCGTTCGGCAATTCGAGCACGATGTCACCCATGGCGCCCGCCGCCATGATCGCCGCCAGCCAGCGCTGCCCCGGCAGCAGCAGCGCCGCCAGCGCCAGCAGTCCCACCCCCAGGCCTTTGGCGATGATCGCCGAAACCGGGTCCAGCGCGTCTTCCAGCACGGGGTAGGCGAGCCCGGCAACCAACGACGTCACGATGAGCAGGCGCACGGCCGGGGGCAGGATAATGAGCTGTTTCACCGGCTCTTGATGCGCCGAAATCTTAGCGCTTCGCAACGGGACAGTTTCTATGTATGGGGCGGAACGCGCGGGGACTGCGCGGAACCCATGTTACGGAGAATTTTCAAATGAAGATTGCAATCACTTTGGCGGCTGTGGCCAGCCTCGGCCTGCTCGCTGCTTGCGGCGAAAAGGCTGCCGAACCCGCAGCAACCACCGAAGCCGTACCGGCTGACGCAATGGCCACCACCGAAGCTGCTCCGGCTGCTGATGCCATGGCCGCTCCGGCTGCCGACGCCGCTGCCGCCACGACCGACGCCGCCGCTGCTGGCGCCGAAGCCGTGACCGACGCCGCTGCTGCTGGCGCCGACAAGGCTGCCGAAGCCGTCAAGGCCGGTGCCGATGCCGCTGCTGCGGAAATGAAGAAGTAAGCATCGCTTCTGCGACGCTGATTTTTTTTTCGATGAAGGGGCCGGTTCCGCAACAGCGGGGCCGGCTTTTTCTTGTCGCGCTTGTTTGTCGCGATGGCCGGTGTCCGTTCAATCTTTATTCACCCTCCGATCGCTAGGAAATGCCGGTTGGTGCAGTTTTTTGGCGCCGGTGACACGCGATTGTTGACCAAGGGGCGGGCAATGGCCTAGCCGAACGGCAATAGTCCATGGGAGGTCGATTGATGAAGATGTTCGCACGCAGCCTGGCGGCTGCGCTTCTCGCCGGAGCGGCGCTGGCCGCTGCCCCCGTCATGGCCAAGGATGCCAAGCCGCCCAAGGCCGAAGCGCCCAAGCCCCCCAAGCTGTCGAAGCCTTATGCGGTCGGACTGTCGGCAGCCCAAAAGCAGTTGCAGGCCGGTGACAATGCCGGCGCCCTTGCGACCCTTAACGGTCTTGATGCCGTGCCAGCGGTCGAAGCCGATGATTCGTACACCAGGATGCTGATGACGTTGAACGCCGCCATCGGTCTCAAGGACAATCTGCTTACCGAAAAGACGCTGCAGGCGTTGCTCGATACCGGCCGCGTTTCGGCGGAAGACCAGCCCAAGTTCCTGCGCAACATCGGCGCGCTGGCGCTGGGCCGCAAGGATTACAACACGGCCACCGGCGCGTTCGAAAAGCTGGTGGTGATGAACCCCGGTGATTCGGATTCGATCGTCGGCCTCGCCGAATTGTATTTTGCCCAGAAGCAGTCGGCCAAGGCCGTCGAGTCGCTGACCAAGGCGATCGACGCGAAGAAGGCCGCCGGGGCCATGCCCGAGGAAGCCTGGTATCGCCGTCGTCTCGCCATTGCCTATGATGGCAAGCAGGCCGCCCAGGTCCAGATCGCAGCGGTAGGCCTTGTCGAATCCTATCCCAATGCCGTCAACTGGCGCGATGCGCTGGTGATCACGCGTGACAAATATCCGTCGCTCGATGATCAGACCGAGCTCGACTTCCTGCGCCTGCAGGCGGTGGCCAACGCGCTCAACGGCGAACGCGATTTCGTCGAATATGCCGATACCGCGCTCAACCGTTCCTATTATGGCGAAGCGCAGTTCGCCATCAACGAAGGCATTCGCCGCAACATGCTGGTGGCGACAAAGCCGCTGGTGGCGGAACTGAAGAAGACCGCCGACAGCAAGGTCGCCGCCGACAAGGCGTCGCTCCCGGGCCTTGAAAAGGAAAGCAAGACCAGCCCCAAGCTCGCCATGGGGACTGCCGACGCCTATTATGGCTATGGTGACTTCGCCAAGGCGGCAAGCCTCTACAAGCTCGGTGTCGGCGCGGCCGGCGTCGATCAGGCCACCGCCAATCTGCGCCTCGGCGTGTCGCTTGGCCGTTCGGGTGACAAGGCCGGCGCCATGGCAGCGCTCGCCAACGTCAAGGGCGGTGCCCGCGAGGAACTGGCGAAATACTGGATGATCTTCCTCAACCAGCAGGCCCCCGCCGCCTGATTGCGGCGAAGCAAAGCATCATCGGGGGGCGTGGGTGTGGCACCTGCGCCCCCTTTCATTTTCGGGGTCCGCCGCCTATGAGGTTGCGACTCATCGCACCAGGAGTCGCCCCCCCCATGGAAATCCGTCTCGGCCTCACATTCGACGATGTGTTGCTCGTGCCCGCTGCGTCGGCTGTATTGCCGAGCATGGCCGACACCTCGACGATGGTCACGCGCGGTATCCGCCTGAACATCCCGGTGCTGTCGTCCGCGATGGACACGGTGACCGAGGCCGACATGGCGATCGTCATGGCGCAGGCTGGCGGGATCGGCGTGCTGCACCGCAACCTGACCGTCGATGAGCAGGCCCATGCCGTTCGTCAGGTCAAGCGCTTCGAAAGCGGCATGGTCGTCAACCCGGTGACGATGACCCCAGACCAGACGCTCGGCGATGCGCGGGCGCTGATGGCGCGGCACCGGATTTCGGGCTTTCCGGTGGTCGAAAAGAGCGGCCGGCTCGTCGGCATCGTGACCAACCGCGACATGCGTTTTGCCGGCGATGTCGATCAGCCTATCTCGGAACTGATGACTCGGGACAATCTCGTCACCGTCCGTCCAGGCACCAACGAGGACGAAGCGCGCCGCCTGCTTCATGCGCATCGTATCGAAAAACTGCTGGTCGTCGATGATGCCGGGCGTTGCATCGGCCTGATCACCGTCAAGGATATCGAACGCGCCGTCACCTATCCGTCGGCAACCAAGGATGCCGCCGGGCGGTTGCGGGTCGCTGCGGCAACGACCGTGGGCGACCTCGGGTTCGAACGTACCGAAGCCTTGCTCGATGCCGAATGCGACCTGATTGTCGTCGATACCGCGCATGGCCATAGCGATCGTGTTGCCGAGGCGGTGGCACGGATCAAGAAGCTGTCGAACAATGCCCAGGTCATCGCCGGCAATGTCGCCACCGCCGAAGCCGCGCGCGCGCTCATCGGTGCCGGTGCCGATGGCATCAAGGTCGGTATCGGCCCGGGGTCGATCTGCACTACGCGCGTCGTCGCCGGGGTCGGCGTGCCGCAGTTGACCGCCGTCATCGATACCGCCGAAGCGGCTTCCAGATTGGGCATTCCGGTTATTGCCGATGGCGGCCTGCGCACGTCGGGCGATGTCGCCAAGGCGCTGGCGGCGGGCGCCGCGGCGGTGATGGTGGGCAGCTTGCTGGCCGGCACCGAGGAAGCCCCGGGCGATACCTTCCTTTGGCAGGGCCGCACCTACAAGAGCTATCGCGGCATGGGCAGCGTCGCCGCCATGGCGCGTGGCTCGGCGGATCGCTATTTCCAGCAGGATATCAAGGACCAGTTGAAGCTGGTGCCCGAAGGCATCGAAGGCCAGGTGCCCTACAAGGGCCCGGCGACCGCGGTGCTGCACCAGTTGGTCGGCGGGGTGAAGGCGGCGATGGGCTATACCGGATCGTCGAACCTCGATGAATTCCGCAAGCGCGCCGAATTCATCCGCATCACCAATGCCGGCCTGCGCGAAAGCCATGTCCATGACGTGACGATCACCCGCGAAGCCCCCAATTACCCGACGACCGGTTCATGAAATTGCTTTCGAGTGTGGCGTCGTGACGCCGGCCGCACGGGTACAGGCGGCGATCGAATGTCTTGACCAGGCCGTCATCGCCGCGCGGACCGGGGGCGCCGCTGCCGATACCATCGTCCAGCGCTATTTTTCGACACGTCGCTACGCCGGTTCGAAGGACCGCCGCGCCGTTCGCGATCTGGTTTTCGATGTCATCCGCAGTATCGGTACGCCGCCCGAAACCGGCCGCGCCGCACTGATCGGCCATGCCCGCGCCCGGGCGCCCGACTTGCTGGCGTTGTTCGGCAGCGATGGCCATGCCCCGCCGGCGCTGGTGGTTGGCGAGCCCGAAGCGCGGCTGTCGCTGGCACCGGGCTGGCAGCTTGACATGCTGCGCACTCGTTTCGGCAAAGGAAGCGATGCACAGGTGGCGGCGCTGCTCGAACGGGCACCGCTCGATCTGCGGGTGAACACGCTGAAATCCAGCCGCGAGGCGCTGCTCGCCGAGCTGCCCGAACTGGTGGCGACAGCGCTGTCCCCGGCCGGCGTGCGCGCACCGGCGGGCCTGAATGTCGAAACCTTGCCGGCCTTTCATGCCGGCATGTTGGAAGTGCAGGATGAAGGCTCGCAACTGGCGGCGCTGGCGGTGGGGGTGAAGCCCGGCGACACGGTGATCGATCTCTGTGCCGGCGCGGGTGGCAAGACACTGGCACTGGCGGCGCTGATGCACGGGCAGGGACGCCTGATCGCCAGCGATACCGATCGTGGTCGGCTGTCGGCGCTGCCGCAACGGCTGGCGCGCGCCGGGGTCGAAAATGTCGAAATTTGCCTGCTCAATCCGCGGCGCGAGGCAATTGCACTGGCCGACCTGGCGGGGCTTGCCGATCATGTGCTGGTCGATGCGCCATGTTCGGGCACCGGCACCTGGCGGCGCAATCCCGAAGCGCGCTGGCGGCTGACCCCGGACCGGTTGGCGAAGCTGGAGGGCGAACAGGATCGGCTGCTGGCGCTGGCGGCCACGCTGGTCCGGCCGGGCGGCGTGCTGACCTTTGTCGTCTGTTCACTGTTGCCGGCCGAAGGCGAGGCGCGGGTGGCGGCGTTCCTGGCGACCACGGCTGAATTTATTCCGGCCGCTTTTCGCATCCCTGGCGTTGACGGTTACGTAACTTCTTGCGTGCTGTCACCGGGGGACCAAGGGTGCGACGGATTCTTCATCGCAAGGCTGCAACGGGTCTGCTAGCGTCTGGGCCGATCGACAAGGACCGTGACATGCGTATCGACTGGACTGTGCCGCTGGTGTTGCTGGCAATGGGAACGATTTCGACGGTGGCAATCGGGGCTTCGGCGCCGAGTGGTGACGATATCCTGAAGCCGCAATCTTTGCGGATGGCGGAACAGGGCAAGGCAGCACTGGCGCGCGGCGATGCCAATGCCGCGATCGATGCCTATGAAGCCGCACTGGCCAGCGACCCCAAGAATGTCGCTGCCTTCACCGGCATCGCCGTCGGTTATGAAAAGCTGGGGCTGCCGGGCAAGGCCGTCAAATATTATCGCGAGGCGCTGGCGCTCAACCCGTCCGATCTTGTGGCGCTGGAAGGCCAGGGCAATGCCTATATCGCCCGCGGCGCCACGGCGCGGGCACAGGTCAATCTTGCCCGCATGAAGGCATTGTGCAAGGCCGATTGCACCGGCGCGACGCGGTTGCAGGCGGCAATCGACACGGCAGCGGCGCCGGTTCCAAAGACAGTGGCAACCAAATAAACCCGGTTCAGTCCGGTTGGCCGATATCGATGCGGTTGCCGTCGGGATCGGCGATCACAACGGCGCGCATGCCGTAATCCTTGTCGGCGATCGCCTTGATGATCGGCACGCCGGCGGCGACACAGGCTTGGTGCAAGGCGTCGACACCGTCGACAAACAGATGGGCGACATTGAAGTCCGGGCCGCGCCAACCAGGTGACAGCATCAGGTGCAATTCGGCGGCATCGCGTTCGAGGATGGTAAAGATCACCGGGTCGCCATTCTGGAAAACAAGGCGCAGGCCAAGCACGCTTGCGTAAAAATCGACAGCGCGGGCCATGTCGGCGACGCCGATGCCGGCGGCGATGCGGCCGTAGCGGATCATCTGCCCAATCTTTCAGCCGCGGCGGCAAAGGCGGCAACCGGCACGGTTTCGGCCCGCGCTTCGGGGCTGATGCCTTCGGCGACCATTGCCTCCAGCGCGCCGGGCAGGCCCTTCAGGCTGGCGCGCAGCATCTTGCGACGTTGGCCGAACGCGGCTGCCGTCAAGGCCGCCAGCCTGGCCGGAGTCGCCGCCGACAGCGGCGCCATCGGTACCAGATGAACGACGGCGGAGGTGACCTTGGGGGCCGGAATGAAGGCGCGCGGCGGCACGCTGAAGGCAATGCGCGCCTTCGTCCGCCACTGCGCCAGCACCGACAGCCGGCCATAGGCGCCGCTGCCCGGCGCCGCGACGAGGCGCTGCGCGACTTCCTGCTGGAACATCAGCGTCAGGCTCGCCCACCATGGCGGCCAGTCATCACCGGCGAGCCAGCCGGTCAGCAGGGCCGTGCCGATGTTGTAGGGCAGGTTGGCGACGATGTGCGCGCCGGGGCCGGCAAGCGCCGCCGCATCGACCGCCATGGCGTCGCCGTTGATGATGGTCAGGCGTCCCGTGGCCGCTTCGGCAAGTTCGGCGAGCGCGGGCAGGGCGCGGTCATCCCGCTCCACCGCCGTCACCCGGGCGCCGGCGCGCAGCAGCGCGCGGGTCAGGCCGCCGGGGCCGGGGCCGACTTCATAAACCGATGGCCCGGCAAGCGGCCCGGGCACCCGGGCGATGCGATCGAGCAGATTGCCATCGAATAGAAAATTCTGGCCGAGCGATTTCTTGGCGTTGAGGCCATGGCGGGCGATGATCTCGCGCAGCGGCGGCAGAAGCGCGAGTCCATCGGGCTGCGCCGCGACGGTATCGGGCTGCGCCGCGAGGGTATCGGGCAGCGCCGCCAGGCTATCGGGCAGCGCCGCCGGGCCATCGGGCTGCGCCGGCTCGATCAAGCCGCCAGCCTTCGCGCCGCGCACTGCCCCGCCATGCGGATCGCCTCGATCATCGCGCGCGGGCTGGCAATGCCCTTGCCCGCGATACCGAAGGCGGTGCCATGGTCGGGCGACGTGCGCACGATCGGCAAGCCCAGCGTCACGTTGACCCCATCGTCGAAGTGCAAGGTCTTCAAGGGGATAAGCGCCTGGTCGTGGTACATGCACAGCGCCACGTCATAGAGTTCGCGCGCGGCCGGATGGAACATCGTATCGGCAGCGAGCGGCCCGCGGACATCGATATCTTCGGCGAGCAGGGCCTCGACGGCCGGGCGGATGATATCGAGATCTTCGCGCCCCAGCGTGCCGCTTTCGCCGGCATGGGGGTTGAGCCCGGCAATCACCAGCCGGGGCCGATCGATGCCATAATCGCGTGTGAGGGCGCGGGCGGCGATGCGGGCCTTGGCGATGATGAGTTCGATCGTCAACAGGCGCGGGACGTCGCTGATCGGGCAATGAACCGTGATCGGGATGGTACGCAAGCTGGGCCCGGCGAGCATCATCACGGCGTTGGCAGCGGCAATCCCGCAGCGTTCGGCGACGAATTCGGTCTGGCCCGGATAGTTGAAGCCGATGTTGTAGAGTTGCGCCTTGGAAACCGGGCCGGTGACGATGCCACCGGCAAAACCGTTGCGCGCCAGGCCGACGGCAATCTCGAGACTGTCGAGCGCGCAGCGGGCGCCGGCAAGATTGGGATCACCGGGGGTGATTTCGCCGGGATCATCGACCTGGACCAACGGCAGTGCGTGATCGAAGGCCGCCGCCGCATCCGATGGCGTGCCGAGCGTTTCGATGGGGCCGTCCCAGACGGCGGTAATCGCGCGCCTGTCACCGATAACGAAGAACGGCGGCAGATTTTCGGCCCTGCGCGCGGCCCAGGCCGCCGCGACGATTTCGGGGCCGATGCCGGCAGGATCGCCCACCGATACCGCCAACGGCGCTGGCGCAAGACCCGGTATCGGCGGCGCCGCGGCAAGTTCGGCCATCAGCGGTAATCGACGATCGCATCGCGGCGCAGATCGCGCAGGTAACGCCGCGCCCGCATGTTGACGCGTTCTTCGTTCATCTGGGAATAGATTTCATCGAAACTGGGTGCCTTGACCTGGGCGGCGCTGTCATCCCGGCCGCACAGCACGAGAACGCGCAGGCCTTCGGCGGCCGAACCGAACGCCGGCGTGGCCTGGCCGATCGACAATTGCTTGAGGATATTTTGCAGCGGCGCCGGCAGGTCCTTCATGCGAATGGCATCGTTGATCGCGACATCGGCACCCAATTGCTTGCCGACTTCCTCGACCCGGCCGCAGCCGCCCATTGACTGGGTCGCGGTCTGGAATTCCTTGACCTTGGCCATCGCCTGCGCCTCGGTGATGCTGGCGGGCAGCGGCAACGACATCTGCTTCAACGACAGGATCGCAGCATCGGGATCCGCCGCCAGCACCTGGCGCTTTTCGATCAGCGCCATGATCGCGACACCGCCGGGTACGCGGATCGGGTCGCTGATGCTGCTGGCACCGGCACCGGCCTGCAGGCTGGTCACCACCGGGCTGACCGCATCGGCAAGCTGTTCAGCGCGTACCCAGCCGAGATCGCCGCCGACGCCGGCGCTCGATGCTTCGGAAAACTGGCGCGCATAGGCCACGAACGACGCCCCGCCGCGAATCTGGCCGACGATGCGGGCGGCATCGTCCATCACCTGGGTTTCGGTTTCGGGTGTCGCCGACAGGAAGATTTCGCCGACATGGAATTCATCCTTGCCCTTGGCGGCGTTCAGCTTGGCAATGATCGCCTGGACTTCGTCGTCACCGACGTTGACCAGCGGCTCGACCTTGCGGCGCAATACGCGGTTCCAGGCGAGTTCGCCCTTGATCTGGCCCTTGATCGACGCGGGCGACGAGCCGGCATCGCGCAGGAACTGTTCGAACGCCGCCGGCGAGCGCTTGAAATTGGCGGCGACGCGATCGTAGGAGCGGTCGACTTCGGTATCGTTGATCTTGATATCGTTGCTGGCGGCTTCCTGGACCTGCAATTTTTCGTCGATCAGATTGCGCAACACCTGCAGGCGCAGACGCAGGCGTTCATCATTGTCGACCTTGCCACCATTGGCCGCGAGCACCAGCGCGACGCGCTGGTCGATATCGGTATCGGTGATGACATCGCCGTTGACGATGGCCTGGGCCTTGCGCAGCGTCGGGTCGATATCGCCGACGACGCGCATTTCGGGAATGTCACCGGCAGTAAATCCCGGCGCCTGGGGCGCTTCCTGCGCGGTCGAAACCGTCGGTGCGACGGTCATCGCGAGTGTGGAGCCAAGCAAAAGCCCGAACAATTTGGTGTTGAAACGCATTCCAGTCTCCGAACGGGGCAAGTTATGTCGCCCCCTGTTGGCTTCTGCCGGCCAGCCATGCCGGGTCAATAGCGCATGCCGGGGATGACAGCAAAGCCGGGGTTAGCGCCGGCGCGCTTAACCGGGGGTGAAAATCTTGCAGCGGGGCAACGGCCGTCAGCGGCCGAGCGTCTTGAAGGCGAGCGACAGCAGGAAGGTGTTGCCCGGACGGAAATCACGATCACCGATGTAATCACGCCGCCAGCTCAGCCCGAGCCTGAAACATTCGTCTTCATATTCGACGCCGAAGCGGTGGCGAACCGCCTTGAAACCATCTCCGGTCGCCAGGGGATTGTCCTGCGGCGTGGTCAGATCGATGATCGCCGACCCGAAGGCCGACCAGAAACGCGCAAAGGCAACGCGCCCGCCGACCCGCAGTTCGGCGCGGTCCTCGAGATCTTCGAGCTGGATATTCCGATTGAGTTTCAGATATCCGATCGTCGCATAGGTGCGCCGGTTGCCGATCGCGACATCGATTTCATTGCGCCGGACCTGGAAGGTATTTCTGTCGACGCGAAAGCGATGGGTAATCTCGAACAGATTTCCGAGCTTGAGATTGGTGCGCCCGACAAAATCGCTGGCGGTCTGGCTGAGCCCCGTACCGCGCGGAAATTCGCTGCCGTCACCCGCCAGCCGCACCGATTGACCGATTTCGCTGCGCAGCGCCCAGCCAGGCCGGTCGAGCGCATATTGCACGCCGTAATTCAGCCGGGTGCCCGATTCAAAGCGGTCAAAGCCCGGGAAGCGGTTGAGATCGAACAAACTGCCCGATTCCAGCTCGATCGCGCGGCTGTCTTCATTGGGAATCATGTTGTCGAGATTGGCCGGCGTAATGACCAGCTGCACCCGCGGCGTGATCGTCTGGGTGCCGCCCAGGGCGGGCCCGGCGAGCGGCCATTCGACATCGATGGCACCGACCGGAATGAACCGGCCATGCACACCCGACAGGCCGGCATATTCGGGCAGGGTCGCCTTTTGCGGGTCGATGACATTGTAGAGATCGCCGCGCAGCATCGCCGTGCCGGTGATCCGCTGGCCGAGCGGCGTGATGAAACCGCGATCCCAACGACCAAAAGCGAGGGCGCGCTGCACGCTTTGCCCATCGGTGCGATACAGGTTCATGCTGTTGGCGCCGAAGCGCAGCCGACCGCCCAGAACCTGTTCCGCCGGGCGCCAATCATATTCGATCAACGGCAGCACATAGGGCATTTCACCCGGGGTATCGGCGGCGCGCAGCCCCTGGAAAGCCCAGGCCGAAACCGATAGGAAACTGGTCTGGGTCTGGCGTTCGAGCGCATAGGTCGAGCGCAGGGTATCGTCGAAATCGAGGCCATAGCGGCGGTTGAAGGTGTCATCGGTGGTCAGCCGCACCGAAAATTTCGACCGCCAGGTCGGCGAATGCTGCAACTGGCCCTTCAGGGCGAAATAACCACGAAACTGGTTGCCGCGGTTCATTTCGGTGATGCCATCGGCGGCAAATTCGGTCAGCTGGGCATAGGTGAAAAAGGCATCGAGCTGCACCGGGCCCTTGGCGAACAGGCGCCGCGCCGAAAGCTGCAAGGCCGGGTTTTCGGCCGTGTAGAAGTGCGGCGTGATGGTGGCATCGCGATCGGGCGCCAGGGCGACATGATAGGGCAGGCTGATCCCCACCCCCAGTTGGCGCTGGAACTCGATGCCCGGCAGCAGCAGCCCGCTGACTTGTTTGGCGAGGCCATCGGGGTGTGAAAAGGTCGGCAGGTAGAACACCGGCACGCCGAACATTTCGAGCGAGGCGGCCTTGTAATACAGCCGGTGCTTGGCGCGATTGTACGAGATGCGCAGCGCCTTGACCTGCCATACCGGTTCGTGCGGGCAGCCCTGGTTGTCGACAACGGCGCATGGCGAATAGACCGCGCGGCGCAGCGCAATGACATCGCCGGCGCGGGCGCCTTCATTGGCCGCCAGCCGGCCGCCATCGTTCAGGACGAGAAGGACATTGTCGATAATGCCGTCACGCAGCGAATCGGTCAGTTCGATACGGTCGCCGAACGCCTGGTTGCCCTCGGGATCGATGGTGATGACATGCCCGGTGGCGATGACCTTGCCGCTGCGCCGGTCATATTCGATCGCATCGGCCGCCAGCTTCCAGGCATCGCGGTTGAGTTTGACCGAGCCGCTGGCAGTGACGATCTCGGCCTTGTCGTCATAGCGCATTTCATCGGCTTCGAAGCCGATGGTGTCGCCCGGCGCGATGACGTCGCCGCCATCGCGCGGCACGTCCAGCGTCGGCGGTGCCTGCAGCGGCGCTTCTTGCGCACGGACGGCAACGCCGCCGCCCGATGCGGCAAACAATGTGGCAGTCGCCAGCAGGACGGAACGCAGGGGCAAGCGACGCTTTCAACAGCAGGAAATTCGAGCCGCTGGCTTAGCCGCCACGGCGCGCGGCGTCCACAGCACTTTGCCGCACGCGCGCCTTGCGGGTTTGCACCCTGTCCGGCACCGTTCTAGACGGAAGCTGTTGTTCCGCCGTCTTGAAGGTAGTTTTCGATGCGCATTTCCTTTCCCGCCGCTGCCGACGCGACCCCGCACGTCCATGTCGTCCTCGCCGGCCCCGATGGCGCGATGACGCCTGGCGCTGTGGCAGTCGATGCCGCCAGCAGCGGCCAGGTGGCGCGGGCGCTCAAGACCGGGCGGTTCGAAGGCGAAGCGACGGCGGTGGTCGAAATCCTCGGACCGCATGGCGTCGATGCCGCGCGGCTGCTGATCATCGGCATGGGCCCTGCCGACAAGGCAACCGCGGCCGTGTTCGAAAAGATCGGCGCGACGATCGCGGCGCGTTTCCAGGCGTGCGGCGAAACCCGGGTAACGGTCGACATGACCGGCGTCACCGGCGCGCTGCCGTTGGCCGGTGCGGCAGCGCATCTCGCGCATGGTGCCAGCCTGCGCAGCTATCGCTTCGACAAATATCGCACGACGGAAAAGCCCAAGGCCAAGCCGACGCTGACCGATTTCGACATCATCGGCGCCCCCGATGCGGCAAGCTATCATGAACAGCTTGCCGCCATCGCCGCAGGCGTCGTGCGCACCCGCGATCTCGTGTCCGAACCGGCCAACGTCATCTATCCTGAATCCTTCGTTGAATCGGCGCAGAGCCTGAAGGACCTCGGCATCGAGATCACCGTGCTCGGCGAACCCGAAATGCGGGCGCTGGGCATGGGCGCGCTGCTTGGCGTGGCGCAAGGTTCGGTGCGGGCGCCGCGGTTGATGGCGATGCGCTGGAACGGCACCGGCGACGCGCACGCCAAGCCGGTGGTGTTCGTCGGCAAGGGCGTCACCTTCGATACCGGCGGCATCAGCATCAAGCCGGCCGCCGGGATGGAGGACATGAAGTGGGACATGGGCGGGGCCGGGGCCGTCACGGGTGCCATGCACGCGCTGGCCGCCCGCAAGGCCAGGGCGCATGTCATCGGCGTGGTCGGGCTGGTGGAAAACATGCCCGATGGCAATGCCCAGCGCCCCGGCGATGTCGTCACCAGCATGAACGGCCAGACCATCGAGGTGATCAACACCGATGCCGAAGGGCGGCTGGTGCTGTGCGATGCGATCTGGTGGGCGCAGGAGCAATACAACCCCGAAGTGGTTGTCGATCTGGCAACGCTGACCGGGGCGATCATCATCAGCCTGGGCCATGAACATGCCGGGCTGTTCTGCAACGACGATGGCCTGGCGGGGCAGTTGCTGAAGGCTGGCGACACCTGTGGCGAAAAGCTGTGGCGGATGCCGATCGGTGATGCCTATGACAAGCTGATCAACAGCGATATCGCCGACATCAAGAACGTCGGCCCCCGCGAAGGCGGTTCGATTACGGCCGCGCAGTTCATCAAGCGCTTCGTCAAGCCCGGGGTCAAATGGGCGCATCTCGATATCGCCGGCACGGTGTGGTCGAACAAGGCGGGGACGCTCCACGACAAGGGTGCGACCGGTTATGGCGTGCGCTTGCTCGACCGGTTCATCGCGGAAAATTTCGAAGCGTGAGAACCGCGTCTGCATGATCGAAATCGGCTTCTACCAGCTTGCCGAACGCCGGGCCGAGGCGGTGCTGCCGCAACTCGTCGGCAAGGCGCTGGCCGCCGGGCATCGCATCCTGGTGCGCAGCAACGATGTCGCCTTGCTGAAAAAACTCGACGATGCGCTGTGGCGCCAGCCGGCCGACAGCTTCGTGCCGCACGGTATCGATAGCGATCTTGGTGCCGAACGCTGCGCCGGTCAGCCGGTGCTGCTCTCGGCGGCTGGTTTGCCGTCTGCCAATGCCGCCGATTGCCTGGCGCAGATCGGCGATGACCTGCCCGATGATCTGGCGGGCCTGACCCGGGTATTGTTCCTGTTCGATGCCGATGGGCTGGAGGTCGCCCGCAACCGCTGGCGCCGGCTGGCGAAAGCCGAAGGGGTCAAGCCGGTCTATTGGCGCGAAACCGAAGGCGGCCGGTTCGAAAAAGCCGGCTAGTCTTCCCTCTCCCCTTGCGGGAGAGGGCGACTCGGGCACCGTCCGAGCGGGGTGAGGGGTGCTCACCCTTGCCTTCCCGGCCCGGCGCGGCTAGGGGAGCGGCGCTTTCATTCCCCCCAGTTCCAAACGAACGGAGTTTCCCCCGTGGCCATCACGCGCACCTTCTCGATCATCAAGCCCGATGCGACCCGCCGCAACATCACCGGTAAGGTCAATACCATGATCGAAGCCGCTGGCCTGCGTATCATTGCGCAGAAGCGCCTCCACCTCACCCAGGCCCAGGCCGAAGGTTTCTACGCCGTGCACAGCGAGCGCGGCTTTTTCGGTGAACTCGTCGCCTTCATGATTTCCGGCCCGGTCGTCGTCCAGGTGCTGGAAGGCGAAGATGCCGTGCCGGCCTATCGTGCCATCATGGGCGCCACCAACCCGGCCAATGCCGATGCCGGCACCATCCGCAAGGAACTCGCCGAATCGATCGAAGCCAATACGGTCCATGGGTCGGACAGCGACGAGAATGCCGCGATCGAGATCGCCTATTTCTTCGCACAGACCGAAATCGCGGGCTGAGGCGCCGCGAGCGCGTAGTGCTGTGCGCTGCGCGCCGACAGGCGCAAGCCCGGCCGGCGGGGCGGTTGGCATCAGGCCAACCGAACCCGTCCGACGTGAGCACGGGCTTTGCCCGTGCTCTTTTCGTTTCAGGCGGGGTGAACGGGGCCGAGCGCCCCCGATTTTGCCGGCGCACCGCACGAGACCATCGAGCGAAGTTGACAAAGTTGACACATCTGCGCGGTTTTTACCGCACAAATATCAGCGGCGATTGCACCGACGCGACCGATCGCCCGACAACTGCAAAATCAAGAAAGTCACGAAAGTGACGCCGAACGAGGTTGCGGACTGCATTTGCAGGGCTCGCGCCGCAGCGTTCGCCCACCGCCGGGATTCTGACAATTTCAAAGAGCGAACACACCTGCATCCATGGCAGAAGCACCGCCTGTAGGACAGGCCGTGCAAGCGGCCGGATTGGCCAGGCCCGCAAGTCCGCGTCCGACCCCGTTTATTGCCCTTCGACGCCCCGCCAGTGAAAGACCGCGATCCACCAGCGCTGGCGAATTCCGGACATTCCGATCAACCTGCACAAGTCAAACCCCGGCGGTTGCGCCTCTGGCGAAGCCGGCGCTGATCACGACATGATCCGGGCTACAGCAGCCCCAGATCCAGCGGCTGCGCGCCGGGAAAGACCCGCTCGAGCCGCTCCGCGTCGAGCCCATACTTCCGCTTGAACAACCCGCCGAAGATGCTGCGCACTTCGTTGAGCACCGGCAGGTCGCGGTCCTGGTTGAGCGCTGCGCGGGTCAGCTTGACCTGCGACCCGACGATCCGGCCACCCTTCACACCGCCGCCCATTACCCAGAATGTCGTACCATGGCCATGGTCGGTCCCGGCCGCGCCATTCTCGCGAAAGGTCCGCCCGAATTCGGAAATCACCACGACGGTGGTGTCCTGCCATACCGCCGGCCCCAATGCTTCGGCGAAACCTGCCAGCCCGCGCCCCAGCACCCCCAGCCGGAAATCGAGCGCTCCGCGCTGGTTGACATGGGTGTCCCAGCCACCGACATCCGCAAAGCACAGGCTTGGCGCACCGCGCATTACCGTGCCCATCCCACGCGTCGTCTTTTCGACACCGATCCCGGTGATGGCACCGCCCCCCGCCATCACCATCTCCTCGGCCAGCGCCGCCGAAACCAGTTGTTGTGCCGCAATGCCCTCGTTGACCTGGGTCCCAAGCGTCTTGTCACCCGCATACATCCGCGTCAGTTGGCTGTTGCGTCGCGGGTTGATCAACGTCGCGCCCGCCGACGGCACGACATTGGGCACCGGCACCGGCCCGCGAAACACCAGCGGCAACCGGTTGGTGAACGCCATCGGGCTGTTCCCGGACAATTCGGCCGCCAACCGGTTCAGGAACCCCGTCCGCGTGTCGCGATCGCGCCCCAGCGGCTGGCCGAATTCGATGATGTCCTGCGTCTCGAAATGACTGCGCGACATGTGGGGCGTGCCGGCGAACGGAATGAACGCCAGTTCTCCGCGTTCCCAGAAAGGCAGCAGCGACGGCGCCAGCACCGGGTTCAGCCCCCAGTCACCATCGAGCGGCACCGCCCCTCCCGGCCCGCCGCGCGCCATCGCCAGCGTTGGCCTCGCCTCGGCATAGAAGCTTCCGTTCGGCACCAGTACGCTCGCCGAATCATAGGCACCGCGCAGGAACAGCACCAGCAGCCGCGGCGTTCCCGGTGGCGCCGTCAGCACCCGCGCGACGGGCGCCATCGGCCCCGCCAAAGCCGCCGCCAGCAACATCCGGCGATCGAGCGCAAAGTCTTCCCCGGTCATCGCCGCATGAACTCGGGCGACGACAGGAACAACATGTTCCACTCGCGCGGCGTCCTGGCCTCGGCGAGCACTGCGCGCGTCTCCGGCGCCAACCGGGCATCGAGCCCGAGCCGCGCGACGACCGCCTGCAATTCGGGCGGTATCGCCGGCGCAGGCGGCTGCCCCGGCACCACGAACAGCCACTGCGCCCCGCGTCCGATCGCATCGGCCACCTTGAAGCGGTCGCCGAGCTGCCCCGAACTGCTCCATTCCAACGCATCGAGCGGATAGCCGTCGGGGGTGCCCCGGCCGTAAAGCGGCTGCCCCAGAATGGCGAGCTGTCGCGCCATCCACACTGTGTCCGACACCATCCGGCCATCGAAGGCAAGCCGCAGCGCCGACGTCACATAATGCTGTGGATCCTTGAAGAGCGTCCCGAGCGAGGCTTCGAATTCAGGCGACCCGATCATCGTCCGCAACACCGCGGTGATATCGCCATCGGTTTTCACGAAGGTGGCGGTCATCTGGTCGACGAGCGCCGGCGGGGGCGCGTCGGCAACAAGGAAGCGCGCGATTTTCGTGACGATCCGCCGCGCCGTCGCCGGCTGCCGGCACAGGATCGCTGTCGCCTCCGAAATCTCGCCATAGCCGCGCGCCGTGATCGGCGCGCCGAGCAGGGTCTTGCCGCCGCCGACGTGCCGCGCCGGATCAAAGACAAACAACCCGTCGCGAAACGATCCGCCGGCGCCCGGCCCCGGATCCGGCACCGGCCAGGTCTTCAGGTCGACCGCCGCGCCGGTGAGCACCTTGGCCAGCTCCTGAACATCGGTCTGGCTGTAGCCCGACCCTATCCCCATGGTGTGGAGCTCCAGCAGCTCGCGGGCATGATTCTCGTTGATCCGGCCCGCCATGTTGCTGGCATTGTTGAGGTAGATCAGCATTGCCGGATGCCGCAACGTCGCATCGACAAGGTCGCAGAAACGCCCCAGCGCCCGCGGCCGGATCGCCGTTTCGACATAATCGCCGACCAGTAGCGGCAGCGGCGGCATGCCGAGCCGGACATTGAAATGGTTGAACCAGAACCACGTCATCTGCTCGCGCAGTTGGTCCTGCGAATACAGATCGCGCAGCGACGTGCGCGCCTGCACTTCGATCGTACCCGCTCTCAGCGCCATCTGGTACGGCGCGTACTTGCGCCGCTGTTCTTCAAGGTCGCTGGTATGGACGGCGCCATAGCGCACCGCTTCCATCTCGGTTGCGCGCTTGCCCATCGGCTCGGCGGCGCCTGCCATTGCATCAAGCACCGCCGCCACCGCTGGCGGCAAAGCCGCAGCAGTCGCGGGGCGCAATTGCGCCTCGATCCACGCGGCGCGCCCCAATTGCTGGAACCGGGCAAGTTCGGAGGCATTGGCGCCCCAGGTCAGCCGGTCGACCAGCTGATAATCGGCCGCTGCGACCGGGCGAACCGGCGGCGCTGCATGCGTTTGGGACCACGCCAACAGCGTCAGCCCGACAAACGTCGCAATGAGATTGCGCAAGGTCATCCGGCTTTTGCCAGGGCTGCAGCGATCATTCCGATTATCATCGCGAACCGCTCTTTCTCGGCAATCAGAGGCTCCAACAGCGCGGCAAAGATCTTGCGCGTATTCACAGTCTGCTGCGACCCAGTGAAAGTAGGGCGTAGGTGATTTGCCTGGCAAGCCTTTTTTCAAACGGCAGGGGACTGGCATGATCCAGCGTGGAAGGGTGCCGTCGGTGATTATTATGGGCAATTCAATCGGTAATCTTGTCCTTGGCTTGCGGCCGGGTGCCGAACAATGCTGCGGTGACTGCATCGTCTCATTTGCGGGCGACTGCTGGCGACCCACAAACAACCGTTGGGCAATAGGCCAGGGAATTTCTGCCTGTGCTCGCCCCGATTCCTAAAACGGCAGCCCCGCCAGCCGTTTCGGCGCACTCGCCCGCCAGCTGCGCGCCAGCCAATCCTCGATATGCGCCCAGTCATTGCTGCCGGTATCGAGCCGGATGCCGACCCAGCCGGCGGGGCCGAAATAGGCGGGGCGATAGTAGAGATCGGGATCATTCTCGATCAGCTGCGCCTGTTCCTCGACACCGCTCGCCTTGACGAGCAGGCCGGTGACGCCGTCGTGGTGATGGTCATAGCTGAAATAGGCGAAGAATTTGCCGCCGCGCACGAAAAAGCCGGGGGAGCCGTGCGACAGCTTTTCTTCGGCTTCCGGCAGTGCCAGCGCCAGGCGGCGCACCCGGTCGAGGAGCGCTTGGGGGCCGGTCTGGTCGGTGATCAGCCGGGCGAGGGCGCGCGGGTAAAGCTGGTGTTCGGCGTAGTGCACCCGGTTGGCGAGCGTCGCCGGCGTGTCGCCGGGCAGGACGGCGACGCGGATTTGCCCGAGGATCGGGCCGCCATCGAGTTCGGGGGTGACCAGATGCACGGTGCAGCCGGTGACCGTTTCGCCCGCCGCGAGCACGGCTTCATGGACATCGAGGCCCTTGTGTGCCGGCAGCAGCGACGGGTGGATATTGAGGCAGCGGCCCTGCCATTTCGCCACGAAGCCCGGCGAAAGCAGGCGCATATAGCCCGCCAGCGCGACGACTTCGACGCCGTGGCGCGCCAGTTCGGCATCGATTATCGCGTCGAATTCGGCGCGCTTGAGGCCCTGGTGGGGGTGGGCGAAAGTGGCGACGCCTTCGCCGCGCGCCAGCGCCAGCCCGGGCGCTTCGGGGTTGTTCGAGGCGACAAGGACGATCTCGTAAGGGCAATCGGAGCCTTGCGAGGCATAGAGCAGCGCCGCCATGTTGGAGCCTGTGCCCGAGATGAGCACGCCGACGCGGGTTTTCACGCCCCCTCTCCCGCCTGCGGGAGAGGCGAGACGTTCGCCCGTCGCGTTGGCGACATTCGTCGCGTCGCGCCGGGTGAGGGGTTGCGCGGGTG
>JBBRVH010000034.1:0-28568 GCA_038246995.1 Sphingomonadales bacterium | reverse complement strand
GGCTGGACAACACCGGACAACCCTAGGCAATCCTGTGCGCCGATGAAAGTTAGTCTTTTGGGGGGCACACCATGAATGTCAGTGAAGCCATTGCCTCGCGCCGGTCGGTGCGCGGCTTTCTCGATACGCCGGTCGATCCGGCCGTAATCCGGCGCGTCGTCGAAAAAGCCGCTCGCGCACCGTCCGGCGGCAATCTGCAACCCTGGCATATCGATGTCGTGGTGGGCGCGCCGCTGGCCGAACTCAAGGCGATCATGCGCACCCGCATGGCCGAGGCGCCGGGCGGCGAGCCGACCGAATATGACATCTACCCCAAGGTGCTGCCGACGCCGTACAAGGACTATCGCTTTGCGGTGGGCGAAGAATTGTATCGCGCGCTCGGCATCCCGCGCGAGGACAAGCTGAAACGGATGATGTGGTTCGCCCGCAATTTCCAGTTCTTCGGCGCGCCGGTGGCGTTGTTCTGTACCGTCGCCAAAACCATGGGGCCGCCGCAGTGGAGCGACCTTGGCATGTATCTCCAGTCGCTGATGCTGCTGCTGCGCGAGGAGGGCCTCGATTCCTGCCCGCAGGAGTGCTGGGCGATCTATCCCGAGACGATCCGTGCCTTTCTCGGGACGCCCGATGACCGCATGCTCTTCACCGGCATGGCGATCGGCTTTAAGGATGAAGGCGATCCGGCGAACGCGGCGCGAGCCGATCGCGCTCCGCTGGCGGATTTTGCGACGTTTCGCGGCATTTGATGCCGGGGGGCGTTCACAAGGGGTAGAACCGCTTGCTTGACAATGTTTCGATCGGTCGGCGCGGCTTTTTGGGCGCGGCATTGGCGGGCGCTGCCACGCTGGCTGTGCCGGCTCGGGCTGCCGTGCCCCTTGCGGTCGATCCGCGGTTGATGAACCGGGCGCTGACCGCCTTCAACAAGCATCGCGGTTCGGTGGGCCACGCCGATGTCATTGCCATTGCCGACTATTCGCGTGCCTCGCGGGAACGCCGCTTTCACCTCGTCGACATGGTTTCGGGGGTCACCACCTCGATGCTCGTTGCGCATGGCCGCGGCTCCGATCCGGCGCACAGTGGCTGGTTGCAGCAGTTTTCCAACCAGGACGGCAGCTATGCCAGCTGCGCCGGGGCGTTCGTCACCGGCGCCGAATATGTCGGCAAGCATGGCCGCTCGCTGCGGCTCAATGGGCTCGATGCCAGCAATTGCAACGCGCTGGAGCGGGCCATCGTCATCCACACCGCGCCTTATGTCACCGAAGCCATGGCGCGCGACATGGGCAAGGTCGGGCGTTCGCAGGGCTGCTTCACGGTCACCGAGGCCAATTTGCAGCCGGTACTGGCACGCCTTGGGGGCGGGCGCTTCCTCTATTCCGACAAGGTCTAGCGTCACCCGGATTTCCGGCGCAATCTTCCTCGAAAGGGGAAATTGCCATGGATATGCCGCACCGCATCGACACGCCGCGCATCGCGCCGCTGCCGCTCGATCGATGGCAGCCCGACCTGCGCCTCGCCGCAACCGGCGGCCGCGCCCCCGAACTGGGTGCGCCCGATGCGCCGGTGCTCAACGTGCTGGCGACCATTGCCAACCATCCGGCACTGGCGAAACATTTCATGGGCTGGGCCGGGCAATTGCTGCTGCGCTCGTCATTGCCGGCGCGTGACCGCGAAATGGCGATCCTGCGCGTCGGCTGGCTGGCCCGAGCAACCTATGAATGGACCCATCATGTCGAGATCGGGCTAGACCATGCCGGGTTGACCGCCGCCGATATCGAGGCGGTGAAAGCCGGTGCCCACCCCGGCAGCGCAGCCGACGACGATGTGCTGCTGCGCGCGGTCGACCAGCTGGTCGGCGGTCATTTCATCGATGATCCGACCTGGGCAGCACTGGCAGCGCGTTTCGACCAGACCCAGTTGATGGACCTGGTGTTCGTTGTGGGCAATTACACGATGATCAGCATGGCGCTGAACAGCTTCGGGGTGCAGCTCGAGAGCAAGTATCGATAGCGTTCAGGCAATCGCCATCCTGCGGTGGCGCTGCTACGCTTCGCGCCGGCCCGTGTCGACGATCGTCCGGGCGCGGTCGACGAAGCGCCTGGCTTCGTCACCGTCGTCGGGCTTGAGCAAGGTCGCATCGGGCACCAGCGTGCCGCGCTGCGCCGCCGGGCGCGCGGCGATCGCCGCTTTCCAGCGTAAAAGATTTGGCAGGCCAGCGGTGTCGATTCCCGACCATTTTGCGGTACGCACCCAGCACCAATTGGCGATATCGGCGATGCTGTAGTCGCCGGCGAGATATTCATTGTCGGCCAGTTGCCGGTCGAGCACGGTGAACAGCCGGCGGCCCTCGGTCTGGTAGCGCGCGATCGCGGCGGGGATTTTCTCGGGGAAATAGCGGTAGAAGACATTGGCCTGGCCCATGATCGGGCCGATGCCGCTCATCTGGAACATCAGCCATTGCATCACCCGGCTGCGGCCCTGCGCGTCGGTGGGCAGCAATTGCCCGGTCTTTTCGGCGAGATAGACGAGGATGGCCCCCGATTCGAACACCGCAAAGCCATCATCGACCAGCGCCGGCACCCGGCCATTGGGGCAGATGGCAAGAAATTCGGGCGATTTCTGTTCGCCATGGGTCAGGTCGACGCGGTGGACATCATAGGCCAGCCCCATTTCTTCGAGCGCGACCGACACCTTGTAACCGTTGGGCGTGGCGGCGGTGTAAAGGGTGATGGTCATGGCGAGGGGCTCCGCAGCTCTGTAAGCGTCATCCTAGGCTGCAACCGGGGTGGCGTCACGGCCTTCAGATGCCGAACAATTTGAGCGCTGCATCGGCGACGCCTTCAAGTCCGGCGCGGGGGCGGCGCCCGGACCGGGCGCGGCGCGGCGCTTCCTCGGCGATGACGAGGCCGTCGCCGGCGGCGATGCTGTCCTTCAACAGCGGCTCCAACCCGAACAGATAGGGCCGGAATGTCTCGGTGCGTGCCGTCGCATAGCGCAGGCCGGCCGAAAAGCCGACGAGCTGATCCTGCGGCAGCCGCAACCCGGCGCGGGCGATTTCGAAGCGCAGGCCGCGGCCACCCTTGAGAATCACCTCGGCCGGGCCGTGAAAGGCAAGGTAGCGCCATTGCCAGGTCAACCAGGCGTTGAGGGTGCCGAACCGCCAGTGGCTGGTAATGCGCAGCGGCTGGCCGACCGGTTGCACGACCCCGACGATGGCGCGGGGTTGCAGGATGCAGGTGGCGCCGGCGGGGAGGACCAGCCGGCTGAGCTCGGCGAAGGGGTCGGCGGTGGCCGAAACCGTCGCGCTGCCGCCGCGCAGCCGGGCGAGAAACCACAGGCCGGCGGCGATGCTGGTGATCGGGAAACGCCAGTCGAGCACCATCTGGTCGTCCTTGGTGCCGACATGGCTGCTCGCCTGCAGAAAGCCTTGCTTGACCAGTAGTTCGTGCCCGGCGGCGAGCGTGATCGCCAGCGACACCGCCGAGGGTTGCCGCGGCGGCGGTATCGCCGTGCCGGCCGGCAGCAATTGCACCGGCGCCTGCCGCGCGGCGAGCGGGGCGAGGACCCAGTAGAACAGCGTGCGGATGAAAAAGGGCGTCAGGATGATGGTGACGAGCGCGATCAGTGCCGGTCGCAGCAGCCCGGCGATGCCCAGCCGGTCGTACCAGCGCCCGGCGGTGGCGGTCATGGTGGCGGCCAGCGTGGCGCGCTGGGCGGCGGCGGCGGCGGTCAGCGGTGCCAGCCGGCGGGCCAGCGCAACGCCATCGATGCGCGGCGGGGCGGCTGCGGCGGCGCGGGCGGCGTTGCGCGCAGCGATATTGGCGGCGCGGCGGTCACGATACACGGCGCCGAGATCGACCATGCGGCCGTCTTCGAGCGCATAGCGATAGGGCAGGGCGCGGGTCGCCAACGCCGCCAGATTGCGGTCATCGGCGGTTATGGCGGCATCGAGTGCCGCGATGCGGGTCGCGGCGGGGCGTAATCGGGTCAGGAATTCGGTCTCGCGGTCGATGAGTTCGAGGCGGATATCGCTGTCGATGCTTGTGATGATGGTGGCGCGCGGGGCGGACAGCAGGTCGAAAGCGCGGGGTTTGGTGGCAACAAGCGCACGTCTATCGCGCGCCAGCGTGGCGATTCGGCGCGCAATCGCGGGGTCGGAGAGGCGTTGTGCGGTGTCGAGCGGGGTGAGCAGTGTCCCGTCGAGGGCACCGATCCGCTGTTGCAGCGCGGTTTCGGCGCCGGAGAGGCGTTCGATCGAGGCAGAAAGGCCGCGCGCATTGCCCTTGTCGGACAGGACATTGGCATAGATCGCCAGCGCCGCGACGAGCAGGACGAAGATCAGGGCGTGGTGGAGCAGCCAGCGGGCGATGGCGGCGAGGATGGTCATGGATGGACCAGCTCCCTACCCACGCGGGTTGAAGTGGCCATGGATTGCCTCGGCCATCGCCTTGCTGATGCCAGGGGCCTTTTCGAGGTCCTCCAGCGTCGCGCCGCGCACGGCCCGCGACGTCCCGAAGTGCATCAGCAGCGCTTTTTTGCGCGCCGGGCCGATGCCGGGAACATCGTCGAGCGGGTTGGCGGCAATCGCCTTTGACCGTTTTGCCCGGTGCGCGCCGATGGCGAAGCGGTGCGCTTCGTCGCGCAGGCGCTGCAGAAAGAACAGCACCGGCGCATTCGGCGGCAGGTGCAGGTCGCGCCCGGTCGGCAGATGGAAGGTCTCGCGCCCGGCGTCGCGGTCGAAGCCCTTTGACACGCCGAAGATGACGACATCCTCCACCCCCAGTTCGCCGAGCGCAACGTTGACCGCGCCGACCTGGCCACGGCCGCCGTCGATCAGCACCAGATCGGGCCAGTCCCCGGCGCTGCGATCCGGATCGTCCTTTTCCAGCCGGGCGAAGCGGCGCGACAGCATCGCCTTCATCATGGCGAAATCGTCCCCCGGCGTGATGCTCGAATCGTTCATGTTGAACTTGCGATACTGGTTCTTGATGAAGCCCTGCGGCCCGGCGACGATCATCGCACCGAGCGCATTGGTCCCCATGATATGGCTGTTGTCATACACTTCGATGCGTTGCGGCGGGCCATCGAGATCGAACAGATCGGCGAGTTCGGCGAGCAGCTTGTTCTGCGTCGTCGCTTCGGCCTGGCGGCGTTCGAGCGCTTCCTGGGCGTTGCGCCGCGCCTGTTCGATCAGCTTGCGGTTCGGCCCGCGCTGCGGCGCCTTGACGCCGACGCGATGCCCGGCTTTTTCCGACAGGGCATCGGCGAGCAGCGCGCTTTCCGCCAGCGGCCGGTCGAGCAGCAGTTCGCGCGGCGGCGGCAGTTCCTCGTAAAGCTGGCCGAGGAAGGCGAGCAGGATTTCGTCTTCCTCCATCCCGTCGGTATGGGCCGGAAAAAAGGCGCGGTGCCCCCAGTTCTGGCCACCGCGGATGAAGAAGACCTGGATGCAGGTGACCCCGCCGTGCACCGCCAGCGCCACGATATCGGCATCGCTGGCCGAGCCTTCGGCGTTGATCGCCTGGCTGCCCTGGATGAAGGTGAGCGCGCGCAGCCGGTCGCGCAGCACCGCGGCGATCTCGAAATCCATCGCTTCGGCGGCGGCTGTCATCGCGGTGCCCAGCTTTTTCTGGGCATCCTGGGTGCGGCCCGACAGGAAGGCGCGGGCATCCTCGACAAGCTCGGCATAGGCATCGGGGCTGATGCGGTCGACGCACGGTGCCGAGCAGCGCTTGATCTGGTGGAGCAGGCACGGCCGGGTGCGGTTGGCGAAGAAACTGTCGGTGCACGAGCGCAGCAGGAAAACCTTTTGCAGCGCATTGAGCGTCTGGTTGACCGCGCCGGCGCTGGCGAAGGGGCCGTAATAGCTCGCCTTGCCGATGCGCGCGCCGCGGTGCTTGCCGATGCGTGGAAAGCCATGGTCCTCGCGCAGCACGATGAACGGAAAGCTTTTGTCGTCGCGGAGCAGCACGTTGTAGGGCGGGCGGTAGCGCTTGATCAGCTGGGCTTCGAGCAGCAGCGCTTCGGCTTCGGAATTGGTCGTCACGATGGTCATGTCGCGGGTTTGCGACACCATGCGCTGCAGGCGGCGCGAGAGGCGGTTGACCTGGACATAATTGCCGACGCGGTTCTTCAGCGATCGTGCCTTGCCGATATACAGGACATCGCCGCCGGCATCGGTCATCCGATACACCCCGGGCCGCAGCGGCAGCGTGGCGAGGACGTTGCGGATGGCAGCGATGCCGCGATCGAGATCGGGCACATCCTTGCCCTGCACCGTGAAGGTGGCGGTTTCCTCGGAAAAGCGGTCGGGTGGGGGCAAGGCCATCGCGTGGTGATTTAGGCGCAGCGGCAGGGCAGGGCAATCGCGCTGCTGACGCGGATGTGTCATGAGGCTGTGCAAAGCATCCGCCGGTGGCGCCGATGGAGTTTCTGCGCGTTCGCTGCCGTGTAACCGAGGGTCCCGATGAATCGTCTGCTCTTGCTCGCCTGCCTGTTGCTCGCTGCCTGCACCGGGTCGCCGCGCCTGGCGACCGCGCCGCCCGCTGCACGCCCACCGGTTATCCTGATTTCGGTCGATGGCCTGCGGCCGGATTATCTGGCGCGCGGCGGCACGCCGAACATCGCCGCGCTGGTCGCCGGCGGGGTGCGGGCGAAGCATATGCGGCCAAGCTTTCCGTCGCTGACCTTTCCCAATCACTACACGCTCGTCACCGGCTTGCGGCCCGACCGGCATGGCCTCGTTAACAACAATATCGAGGATCCGCGTATCGCCGGGCAGCGCTTTGCCTTGTCGAATCGCGAGGCGGTGGGCGACCGCCGTTGGTGGGACGAGGCCGAGCCCGTGTGGGTAACCGCCGAAAAGGCCGGGATCGCGACGGCAACGATGTTCTGGCCGGGGTCGGAAGCGCCGATCCACGGCGTGCGGCCCACGCAATGGCTGCCCTTTGATGGCGCCATGCCCAATCCGGCGCGGGTGGCGCAATTGCTTGCCTGGATCGATCAGCCGCAGCGACCGGCGTTCATGACGCTGTATTTCGACACGGTCGATCATGATGGCCATGAATTCGGCCCCGATGCGCCCGAAACAACCCGCGCCATGGCCGAAGTCGATGCGCGGATCGGCGATCTGCTGGCCGGGCTGAAGTCGCGCGGAGTCGCCGCCAACATCGTGCTGGTTTCCGACCATGGCATGGCGGCCGTGGCACCGGAGCGCGTCATCCGGCTCGACCAGTTGTTGCCGGCCGGCAGTTACCGCACCGTGGCGACCGGCGCCGTAGCGGGTATCGAGCCGCGGCCCGGGCAGGACGCGGCCCTTGCTGCGGCGCTGTTGCGGCGACACGACCATCTCGAATGCTGGCGCAAGGCCCGTATCCCGGCGCGGCTGCATTATGGTCGTAACGCCCGGGTACCAGCCTTTGTCTGCCTTGCCGAGCCCGGCTGGATGACCCAGGCCGGCCCGCCGCGCCCCGATTCCCGGTTGGGCGGCATGCACGGCTATGATCCGGCGGTGCCGACAATGGCGGCAACTTTCGTGGCGGCGGGGCCGGCGTTTCGGCAAGGCGCCGTCGTGCCCGATTTCGATAATGTCGATGTCTATCCGCTGCTGATGCGGCTGATCGGGCTGAAGCCGCTGGCGTCGGACGGCAGCGATCGGCTCGTGCGCCGGGCGCTGCGCTAGGGGGCCATGCTGCCGCACTGGCTTGCCGACGCGCGCGCAGGGCCGTAACGCGAGCGGCATGGGGACCCTTCGCAACCAGACCGCCATTGTCACCGGTGGCGCCAGGCGCATCGGCGCCGCGCTCGTGCGCGCACTTGCCGCCGATGGCTGGCATGTCGTCATCCATTGCCACCAGTCGCGCGCCGAGGCCGACGCACTTGCGGCCGAAATCGGCAACAGCGTCGTCGTGGCGGGGGACCTCGCCGACCCGGCGATCGGCGACATCATCCTGGCCGCCGCCACCGGGCTGCCGCCGCTGGGCCTGCTGGTCAATTCGGCGTCGCGCTTCGTCTATGACCGGATCGAGGATTTCGGCGCCGAAGATTTCGACACGCACATGGCGGTCAATCTGCGCGCCCCGGCGCTGATCACCCGGGCGTTCGCTGCCGCCGTTACCGATGGCGCCGAAGCGGCGCCTGGTGTTGGCGCCGAAGCGGCGCCTGGTGTTGGCGCCGAAGCGGCGCGTGTTGTTGGCGCCGAAGCGGCGCTGGTCGTCAATCTTCTCGACGCCAAGCTCGAAGCGCTCAACCCCGATTATTTCACCTATACGCTGTCCAAGATCGGCCTCGAAGGGCTCACCGAGCTGACGGCGCGGGCCTATGCGCCGCGCTTGCGCTGCGCCGCGATCGCGCCGGCAGTCACTTTGGTAAGTGGCCCGCAGAGCCGCGAGAATTTCGAGGCCGTGCACGGGCTCAACCCGCTGCGACGTGGTGTCGCGGTTTCCGAAATCGTCGCGGCGTTGCGCTTCATCATTGCCACTCCGACGTTCAACGCCCAGACGATAACCCTTGATGGCGGGCAACGCTTGTTCGGCCTGCCGCGCGATGTTGCTTATATGGTGGAAAAATGACCGATACCCTGCTCGCTGATGCCCTGCTTTCCGGTCCGGTCCTGGCGGGTCTCGTCCCGGCCGCCCTGGCCCCGCAAAGCCGCAAGATCCTGCTCGAGGATTTCGACCTGCCGGTCGATATCGGTTTTCATGATTTCGAAATCGGCACGCCGCAGCGGCTGCGGGTCAATATCGAAGTCTGGCTCGCCGCCACGGCGTTTCCGCAATGCGATACGGTGGCGCACGCCTGGGATTATGACACGTTGCGCACGGCGGTGCTGGCGCTGGCCACCGGCCGCCGCTTCAATCTGCAGGAAACCGTCGCGCATGAAATCTATGCGCTGGTCGCGGCGCGGCAGGGGGTAACGGCGCTGCGCGTGTCGACCCGCAAGCCCGACATCTATCCCGATTGCGCCGCGGTCGGCGTGGAAATCAGCAGCTTCTGAGGCGCGGCCTGCTTCGGTTCGCGGGCGTACGCCCGGCGTCTTTTCAGTTTGCGGGCGTACGCCCGGCGTCTTTTCAGTTTGCGGGCGTACGCCCGCAGGCTCCAAGGCTGTCGATGGCAGCGCGCCAATCGGCGGCCAATGCCGGATCGCCGCCGCCCGCCGCCGCCGGCAGCCGCGCCGGCAGGAAACACGCCAGCCGATAGCGCAGCAGCGTTTCGGGTTTCACGGTTATAGCTGATTCATCAATCACATCGCCGCGCGCCATGGCAATGCGGCGCGGTTCCCCGGGGCGCGCTGTCACCACCATGGTCAGGCCCTTGCCATCGGCGGCGGTGAGGAAAAACTGGCTTTCGCTCTCGCCCGGCACGGTGCCATCGGCGCGGAAACCATTGGCGACCCCGGTGATGATCGGCACCGTTCCCGAACGGGCTTCGGTGGCCAGCGTGCGGGTGCGGGCTTCGGTGGCGGGGTCGTGCGGCTGCTGCGCCATCGCGCTGACCAATTGGGTCTTGCCATCGGCGGCGGGGGTGGTGAGCCAGGCCAGGATGGCGCTGCCCTTGGCCTTTGGCGGCTTGCCACGCGCGTCGACGGGGGCATCCCACAGCCAGGTCAGGCTGGCGGGAATCGCCCCGGGGGCCACGATCGCGGCATCGACGGCAGCGGTAACGAACAGGCGGACCCGGCCGGGTTTCAGCCCGGGCGACTCCTTTTCGGACAGGCGCTGGCTGCCGGTGATGGTGGCGCGCACGATGACCGGGGCCGCCAATGTCAGGTCGGCAAGGTCGGCATGCGACGGGGCGGCGAGCGCCGGTGCGGCAAGAATCGTCGCCAGCGCAACGGCGGGGGTGTACAAAGCACGTAGACTGAACATGGCGCCTGTCTACGCGCTGTTGCGCGACACGGCAAACCAGACCCGCCGGCGCGATAATCGGCACGAAAATGTCGAATTGCCAGACCGTTTTGTGCATCGCAGCGCCAGTGCACCGGCCCAATGGCAATAAAAGACTCTTTGGTGACGTCGGGCCATCCTGCCGCATTTTTGGCACAAAGCTGTTGCGGCGCCGCCCTTGATGCGGTTAAGGCTTTTGACGAGAGGGATCGTCGCAAGGCTGAAGGGGAGCTGATGCACCCGGCGGTTCCCGTTTTTGGTGAGAGGGAGTTTCGCAGCGCCCATGGCATACGCTGAGGAGAAGATGAGCACCAACCGGATGGTTGCACTGGGCCTGGTCGGCCTTTTGCACGTCGGGCTTGGTTATGCTTTTGTCACCGGGCTGGCGTTGAAAGCCGTCAAGGCTATCGTGAAGCCGCTCGAATCCGTCAACATCGAGGAAGAGGCGCCGCCGCCCGAAGAACCGCCGCCGCCGCCGCCCAAGGACGTCGAAATTCCGCCGTTCGTGCCGCCGCCGGAAGTGTCGATCGCTTCCGAAGCCGCACCGACGATCACCGTGCAGCAGACCCAACCGCAGCTCGAACCGCCGCGCTTCACGCCGCCGGCACCTCCGGCCGCGCCGGCGCCTGTTGCTGCAGCCCCGCCGACCCCGGCTACGCCCAAGGGTCGCGGCAACACGATCAGCGAAGACGATTACCCGGATGCCTCGCGCCGCGCCGAGGAACAGGGCGTTGCCCGCGTTACCTACACCATCGATACAACGGGCAAGGTTTCGGCCTGCACCGTGACGCAGTCGAGCGGGTCGCCGCGCCTCGATGATGCGACCTGCAAGATCATCATTCGCCGTTTCCGCTTCAACCCGGCAACGCGTGATGGTCAGCCGGTGTCGGTGGAAAAATCGCAGCCGGTCCGCTGGCAGCTGCGGGATGCCCGCTAGGGGGTGATGTCCGGCTGGCGCCGTGCCTTCGGGCGGGGTGTCGCGATCGGGTAGTGAAGACAAGTTTGACGCCAATCAAGACGATCATCGCGATCGAATAATCGAGGGAAGATACAATGGAAACCGTCGCAGTCGAAAATCCTTATGGCCTCGCGGCCGCGCTCGAGCAGGGCGGCATCATCGCGCAGTCGGTGTTTGCCATCCTGGTCATCATGTCGCTGGGTTCGTGGTTCATCATCATCACCAAGTTCATCGACCAGCGTAAGGTGCTGACCGAATCGGCCGAACTCGAAAAGAAGTTCTGGACTGCAACGGATCTCAAGACCGGCGCCGCGAAGCTCGACAAGAATTCGCCGTTCCGCCAGATCGTCGATGATGGCCTGCGCGCTTCGGACCATCACGAAGGCCGCCTGACCGACAAGATCGACCAGCACGAATGGGTGACGATGGCGCTCAACCGTTCGAGCAGCGCCGTCACCTCGAAGCTGCAGAGCGGCCTCGCCTTCCTCGCCTCGGTCGGTTCGACCTCGCCGTTCATCGGTCTGTTCGGCACCGTCGTCGGCATCTATCGCGCCCTGATCAACATCGGCCTTGCAGGCCAGGCATCGATCGACAAGGTCGCCGGCCCGGTCGGTGAAGCACTGATCATGACCGCACTCGGTCTCGCCGTCGCCGTTCCGGCCGTGCTCGGCTACAACTGGCTGATCCGCCGCAACAAGGAAGTCGTCGAAAAGCTCAACAACTTCTCGGCCGACGTGCACGGTGCGCTGGTGTCCGGTGCGCGTATCGCTACCCCGGTTGCTGCAGCCCCGGTCGTTGCCAAGCCTGTCGCGCGCTAAGCGCGGCAGCCAGGGAAGGGCAATTCACCCATGTCGATGAACGTCGGATCGCCGAATGAAGACGGCAGCGAATCACCGATGACGGAAATCAACACGACGCCGCTGGTCGACGTCATGTTGGTTCTCCTCATCATCTTTCTGATCACCGTCCCGGTGGCCATTCAGGTCGTGCCGTTGACGCTGCCGACCGTGACCAACCTGCCGACGACCACAAAGCCCGAGAACATGCTGCTCTCCGTCGATTCGAACTGCGATACGTATGTCGGGCAGACGAAGGTCGAAACGAAGCAGGAACTGCTCGATCGTGCCGTCAAGCACCTGAAGGACGATATCGCCCGCCAGGAAAAGGCCGGCGGCAAGATCGAACTGCCCGAAGCCCATATCCGCGGTGACAAGGACATGGAATATCGCTGCGTCGGCGGGGTGATCTACACCCTGCAGCGCGCGGGTTTCCTGAAGCTTGGCTTCATTTCGGAACCGGTTGCCGGTTCGGGTTCCCGCTAAACGCTCAGGTGTCATTCCCCCTGGCGGAGGTGCGAAAGGCCTCCGCCACGGTCAAACAGGAGTAGGGTTACATGTCCATTTCAATGGGCGCCACCGCTGAAGGGGACGTGGTTCCCGACATGAACACGACGCCGTTGATCGACGTCATGCTCGTGCTGCTGATCATGTTCATCATCACCATTCCGGTGCAGACGCATGCGGTCAAGCTCGATCTGCCGGCGCCGGCGCCGCCGACGAACGCGCCGATCGAGCCCATCTTCAACCAGGTCGATATCGACTTTTTGTCGAACATCTACTGGAACAAGGTCTTGGTCGATTTGCCGACGCTCAAGAGCTACATGAAGCAGGCGGCCAACATGCCGACCCAGCCCGAACTTCGCCTGCGCCCCGAAGGCCTGGCGAAATATTCGGTGGTCGATGAAGTCATGGCGTCGGCCCAACAGGCCGGCATCACCAAGATGGGCTTTGTGGGTAACGAAGCCTACGCCAACTGAGCCTTTGCGCTTTGGCGAATGCGAAAGGGCGGGCCGCAAGGTCCGCCCTTTTCGTTCGAGCGTCAGGCCCCTGTTCCTGCCGCCGCCTTGCGCTACACTCCCGCCAGAACAAGGGGGAGTGAGCAGATGACTGCACGTTTGGCCGGCAAGGTGGCGCTCGTCACCGGCGCTGCATCGGGACTGGGCGCTGCGACGGCGCAAGCACTCGCCAAGGCCGGCGCGGCGGTCATGCTCTCCGACCTCAGCATCACTGCCGGTGAAGCCGTCGCCGCCGAAATCGTCGCCAGCGGTGGCCGCGCCAGCTTCATCGCCCATGACGTCACCAGCGAAGACGATTGGGCCGCCGCCGTCACCGCCACCACAACCGCCTTCGGCCGGCTCGATATCCTCGTCAACAATGCCGGCATCGTCGGCAACCAGCTCGACCTGATGACCCACAGCCTCGCCGACTGGCGGCGTATCCTGGCGGTCAACCTCGATGGCGTCTTCCTCGGCATGCGCGCTGTCGGCAGCACCATGGCAGCGCAAGGCAGCGGCTCGGTCATCAACCTGTCGTCGATCCTCGGCAAGGTCGGCATGGCCAACACCAGCGCCTATTGCGCGTCGAAAGGCGGGGTGCTGATGCTCACCAAGGCCGCCGCGGTCGAATGGGCGCCGCTCGGCATCCGCGTCAATTCGGTCCACCCCGGCTTCATCGATACCCCGATGGTCGCCAACGCCCTGCACGCCTCCGAAAACGGCAATGAAATGCGCAGCGCCCTGATCGCCGCGCACCCGCTCGGCCGCATGGGCGTGCCGCGCGAAATCGCCGATGTGGTGGTGTTCCTCGCCTCGGATGAATCGAGCTTCATGACCGGGGCGGAACTGCTGGTCGATGGCGGATATACGGCGCAGTGACGCTGGCGATCTTAAACCGTCGGTCAGCGTAGGCGCGAAAATTTTTTCGGAGCGGGGATTTTTCGCTATATATTGTTTTAGGATTTACAGTTTCGACACATGTTGCACTGCGTAACGGACAATAAGGGGGTCGCATGCTCAAGTTGATTGGTGTTGATAGTTCGGAGAAATTACCGTTGCGCACTGCGCTGATCGAGGGTGATCCAACTCCAAAACAGTTGCTTATTGCCGAAATAGTCCGAGAATAGATCAGCGCTGAACAGAATTTGACGAGTTCGAGGTTGATGTGGAACCTTACTTTTCAGGGATTCACCATTGCTGGCTATGCGCTGGTAGCGACCGCCGACGGTTCGGCACCGGCACGATCGATTTTGCAGTCAATTATTGCCATCGTATCGATCGTAATCGCCTTTGCAACTCTGCGCGGTATCGTTGCTTCACAACGACAGCGCAGTTATCTCCGACGCGTGTGGACCGACAATGGTTTGAGTTTGGTGCTTCCCGAGCCTTTTGCAGACAGTCACAATTCCCGGCTCGGGAGATCGCCGGCGACATCGATCTGCCTGGCCTTGATCGGTATGTGGGTCTTTTTGATCCCTGCATCGCTGGTGCTAAGTAGTGACGAGCAGCCGCCGATGAAAGTAAGGGTATTGGGCTTTGGAGACTGAAAGAGCAACGAGCAGTCGCCGACTCTAAGCCACCTGCTGCACTTGGTCGAACTGCAACCGCGCCAGCTTCGCATACAGCCCGCCCTGGGCGATCAGCGTGTCGTGGGTGCCTTCCGCGACGATCCGCCCGCCGTCCATGACGATGATGCGGTCGGCGTTGCGGACGGTGGCGAGGCGGTGGGCGATGACGAGGGTGGTCTTGCCGGCCATCAGGCCTTCGAGGGCATGCTGGACGAGGCGTTCGCTTTCGCTGTCGAGCGCGCTGGTGGCTTCATCGAGCAGCAGGATCGGGGCATCGCGCAGCACGGCGCGGGCGATGGCGAGGCGCTGGCGCTGGCCGCCCGACAGGCGGGTGCCGGCTTCGCCGAGGAAGCTGTGGATACCATCGGGGAGTTGTTTCAGGAAAATGTCGGCATGGGCGGCTTCGGCGGCGGCCCAGACTTCGGCTTCGGTGGCGCTGGGGCGGCCGTAGCGGATGTTTTCGAGTGCGCTGGCGGCAAACACCACGGTTTCCTGCGGCACGACGGCCATGCGGGCGCGGATCTGTTCGGGGTCGGCGTCGGTCAACGGCACGCCATCGAGGCGGATCTGGCCCTTTTCGGGGTCGTAGAAGCGCTGGACGAGCTGGAACAGGGTCGATTTGCCGGCGCCCGAGGGGCCGACGACGGCGACGGTTTCGCCCGCAGCAATATCGAGCGAGAAGTCGATCAGCGCCGCGCCATCGGGTTTCGACGGGTAATGGAAGGTGACATGATCGAGCGCCAGCGCCCCCCTGGCGGGGACCGGCAGCGGCGTCGCGTTGTCGGGCTTGCGGATGCCGGGGCGGGCGGCGAGGAGTTCCTCCATCCGCGCGCTGGCACCGGCGGCGCGCATGAAATCGCCATAGACTTCGGTGAGCGTGCCAAAGGCGCCGGCGACGATGGCGGCGGCAAAGACGAAAGCGGCGATGGTGCCGCCGGTCAGCCGCCCCGAAATGACATCGAGCGCGCCCTGCCAGAGCACCAGCGTGATGGCGCCGAAAATGAGGGTGATGACCGCCGCGGTCATGCCGGCGCGCAGGCGGATGCGGCGCTTGGCGGTATCGAACGCGGCCTCCACGGCATCGCCGAAGCGTGCGGCTTCGCGGCGTTCCTGGGTAAAGGCCTGGACGATCTTGATGGCGCCGAGCACTTCGGCGACCATGGTGCCGACGCCGGCAATGCGATCCTGGCTGGTTTTCGACATGGCGCGCACCTTGCGGCCGAGCCAGACGATGGGGAGGATGGTGACCGGGATGACGAGCAGCATCAGCCCGGTCAGCTTGGGGCTTTGCACCGCCATATAGGCGAGGCCGCCGATGCCCATCACGGCATTGCGCAGCGCCAATGAGGCGCCGGAGGAAACAACCTGTTCGATGACCGCGGTGTCGCTGGTCAGGCGCGAGGCGATTTCGGCGGGGCGGTTTTCTTCGAAAAAGACCGGATCGAGGGTGACGAGATGCGCCTGCACCGCCTTGCGCAAATCGGCGACGACCCGTTCACCGATCCAGCTGACAAAGTAGAAACGCACCGCGGTCGCCAGGCCCATGACGACGACGATGCCGAGCATGCCCCAGAAATACGGTGCCACGGCTGCCGGATCGGAACCGCGCGCGAAACCGTTGTCGACGATCAGCTTCAAACCCTGCGGGATGGCGAGGGTGGAGAGGGCTGCGACAACCAGCGCGATCAGCGCGGCGGACAGTTGCGCCGGATAGGCCCGGGCAAAGCGCCAGAGCAGCACCAGCCGGCTGAGCTTGCGGGGTTCGGCGGCAGCGCTGGCAACAGCGGGGACAGCGACAATCGGGGCAACGGCGGCTTGATCGGACATTTCCCCCGATAGCAGGGCTTTGAGCGCGGCTCAATCACTGCGCTGTGCGCTGCGACGCTGACGCGATCCGGGCGGCGTTGTGGCGGCGGGGCGTGGTGCGTCGCCCTGCGACAACAGGACCTATCATAAAAAATGGTTTCACGGTCGTTGATTGCTTTATGCTGCACCTGCGATATGAAACCGTATCGGCCAATCGAAAATGCCGATACGTAACGAGGAACGTTGATGCTTTACACGGCGCACGAAATTCAGCGCAGCTGGTTGGCCGGCATGGGAACCATGGCGCAATCGACCTCGAGCTGGCTGCTCAGCCCATCGAACCCGATGTCGTACATGGCCTCGAGCCCGGTGCTGGCGCGTGGCCTGGAAGTCTTTGCCCATGCCGCCGCACCGCGCGGCAAGCCCGATTACAACCTGCCGTTCACCATCGTCGATGGCACCAGCGTCGCGGTGAACGAGGAAATCGTGCGGCGCTTGCCGTTCGGACAATTGAAGCATTTCAACCGCGCCGTATCGGGCCGCAAGGATCCGCGCGTCCTCGTCGTCACGCCGATGTCGGGACATTATGGCACGTTGTTGCGCGGTACCGTCGAACGCTTGCTGCCCGACCATGAAGTCTATGTCACCGATTGGCGCGATGCCAAGCTGGTGCCGTTGTCGGACGGCAAGTTCGATCTCAATGATTATGTCGATTATATCATCGATTTTCTGAATGAAATCGGCCCGGGCAGCCATGTCCTCGCTGTTTGCCAGCCGGCCGTGCCGGCCTATGCCGCCGTTGCCTATATGTCGGCCAATGACGATCCGGCGACGCCGCTGACGCTGACGATGATGGGCGGCCCGGTCGATACCCGCAAGGCGCCGACCTCGGTCGATGACCTCGCGACCGAGCGGCCCTATGCCTGGTTCGAACAGAATGTCATCGCGACGGTGCCGCCGACCTATCCGGGCGGCGGTCGCAAGGTTTATCCAGGCTTCCTCCAGCTTGCCGGCTTCATGTCGATGAACCTGGCCAACCACATGAAATCGCATTGGGAATTGTTCAAGCACCTGGTTGAGGGTGATGACGATTCGGCTGCCGCAACCAAGGCGTTCTACGAAGAATATCGCTCGGTCTGCGACATGACCGCCGAATTCTACCTGCAGACCATCGATGTGGTTTTCCAGCGTCAGTCGCTTGCCAAGGGCGAGTTCGTGCACCGCGGCCAGGCGGTCGATCCGGCGGCGATCACCCGCACGGCATTGCTCGCCATCGAAGGCGAAAAGGACGATATTTCGGGTCTGGGCCAGACCCGCGCCGCGCTCGACCTGGCGACCGATTTGCCGGCTTCGAAAAAGGCCTATTACATGGCCGAAGGCGCCGGCCATTACGGCATCTTCAACGGCAGCCGCTGGCGCGACAAGGTGGCGCCGGTGGTCGAACGCTTCATTCGCAAGCATGATCCGGCGAAGTTGACGCCGCTGCCCAAGCAGGTCGTCGTGCCGCTGCATGTCGAACTTGACGTGGTGAAGGGTGTGGAACTGGCCTGAGTTTTACGCCCTCTCTCCTGTGGGGAGGGCGACTCGCGCATTTGCGCGAGCGGGGTGAAGTGCCGCGTGCGGCCACTTGCGAACCCCCACCCCGCTCGCTTCGCGAGTCGCCCTCCCCGCAGGGGGGGAGGGAGTAGGTCAGGCGCCCAGCGCGGCTTCCATTTCCGCCAGTGCCAGCCAGCGTTCTTCCGCCGTCGCCAGATCGGCGCGGACCTTTTCAAGTTCGGCCATGACGTTGGCAAAGCGCTTGGGATCGCGACTGTAGAGGTTGGGATCGGCGAGCACGGCTTCATGGCGGGCAATCGCGGCGGTGAGCGTTTCCAGCCTGGCCGGCAATTCGGCAAGCTCGCGCGCATCCTTGTAGCTCAGCTTGGCGGCCTTGGCCTTGGCGCTTTCGAAGGTGGCGATCTTGCTGCCGGCATTGCCCTTGCCGGTCTTGGCCTGTTTGGCGGCGGCGATCTTGTCCTTGTTGTAGGCGGCCCAGTCCGACCAGCCGCCGACCACGGTTTCGGTGTGGCCCTCGCCATCCAGCGCGACGACCATGGTGACGACGCGATCGAGAAAGGCGCGATCATGGCTGACCAGCAGGACGGTGCCGGCATAGCCGTCGAGCACATCTTCGAGCAGGTCGAGGGTTTCCATGTCGAGATCGTTGGTCGGTTCATCGAGGACGAGCAGGTTCGATGGCGTCGCGAATTCGCGCGCCAGCAACAACCGCGATCGTTCGCCGCCTGAAAAGCCATCGACCGGGGCATCGATGACGCTGGGGTCGAACAGGAATTCCTTGAGATAGCCCGCGACATGCTTGCGCACACCATTGACCTCGAGCCATTCGCCGCCATCGGCGAGGACATCGCGCACGGTCTTGCCGACGCCATTTTCGGCATCGAGACGCTGGCGGCGCTGGTCGATGATCGTGGGGTTCAAGGATTTGGCGCGCTTGATCTCGCCACTGTCGGGTTCCAGCTGGCCGAGCAGCAGCTTGATCAGCGTCGATTTGCCGGCGCCATTGGGGCCGATGATGCCGATGCGATCGCCGCGGCGGATGCGCAGCGACAGGTCGGACAGGATGGTGCGGCCGCCAAAGCTTTTGCCGACATGATGGGCATCGATCAGCACCTTGGTCTTGCCGTCGTCGCTGGTGGTGGCGATCTTGGCGACCGCATCGCCCGTCGTCATGGCCTTGCGAACCGCGCGCAGCTCGATCAGCTTGGCGAGTCGGCCTTCGTTGCGGCTGCGGCGCGCGGTGACGCCGCGCAGCAGCCAATGTTCCTCGGCCTTCAATTTGGTGTCGAGCTTCGAGGCGTTCTTGGCTTCCTCGGCCGCGACCCGGTCCGACCATTCCTCGAAGCCGCCGAAGCCGACTTCGGCACGGCGCAACGCACCGCGGTCCAGCCACAGGCAATTTTTCGTCAGCCGGGTCAGGAAGGCGCGATCGTGGCTGATCGCCAGCATCCCGCCGTTGAAGCGATCGAGCCAGTTTTCGAGCCATTCGATCGCCGCGATGTCGAGATGGTTGGTCGGTTCGTCGAGCAGCAGCAGCCCGGGCTGTTCGGCCAGCGCACGGACCAGCGCCGCGCGGCGGCGTTCGCCCCCCGACGCGGTCGCGGCATCGCGATCGAGATCGGCGCCGAGGCGCGAGGCGACCGATTCGAGCATATGATCGGCGGGCGCATCATGGCCGGCGCGGGCATAATCCCCCAACGTGGCAAAGCCGGCGAGATCGGGATCCTGTTCGAGCCGGACGATGTTGAGCGCCGGGGAAACGGCGCGCCGGCCTTCGTCGAGTTCGATTTCGCCGGCAATCAGCTTGAGCAGCGTCGTCTTGCCGACGCCGTTGCGGCCGATCAGCGCCAGTCGGTCGCGCGCATCGATGGTCAGGTCGAGACCGCGGAACAGCCAGCTGCCGCCCTGGCGCAAGCCGGCGTTTTCAAGGGTGAGGATGGGTTCGGGCATGATCGATCGGTCTGGGCCGGGGCGAGCGGCAGGAAGGGGATGCGGCGGGGGTGCCGCCAAGTGGAACGGAAACGCGCCAAGGGCAAATGGAAAAGCGATTTGCCGGCGCGGCGCGGCGAAAGGGCGCCGATCGCCTGTGCATTCATCGGTTATTCACGGCGATGTTGGCATTGCATGTGGCTGTTTCCTGTATCAGTGTCATTGTCCATGTCGTTCCGTTTGATCTTTCTTCTCTGCAGCGCGCTGGTCTTCACCAGCCCGTCCAGCGCCGGTGTCGAAAATCGGGTGCGCGAGTTGCAGGAAGCCGGCGCCATCCTGCCGTATGAATCGATCCGCGCCCGCGTCATGCAGCAGGTGCGCGGTGATTATGTCGGCGTCGAATTCGATGCGCCAACATTGACATATCGTTTCCGCTTTCTTGTCGATGGCAACGTCATTAATGTCGATGTCGATGCCCGCACTGGCCAGCGCCGCCGCGGACGCAATTTTTAAGGGTCCGGCATGCGTGTACTGGTCGTCGAGGACGAACCCAATCTGTTACGTCAGCTTAAATCGGCGCTGGAAAGCGCCGGCTATGCTGTCGACGTGGCAAGTGACGGTGAAGACGGGCATTATCTCGGCAGCACCGAAAGCTATGACGCGGTGGTGCTCGATCTCGGGCTGCCCGAAGTCGATGGTCTCACGGTCCTCGATCGTTGGCGCAAGGCCGGGCTGATCATGCCGGTGCTGGTGCTGACGGCGCGCGACAGCTGGTCTGACAAGGTGGCCGGGCTCGATGCCGGCGCCGATGATTATCTCGCCAAGCCGTTCCAGACCGAGGAATTGATCGCCCGGCTGCGGGCCCTTATTCGCCGGGCGGCGGGCCAGGCGACATCGGAGCTGACCGCTGGCGGTGTGCGGCTCGATTCGCGTTCGGGCAGGGTCACGCTCGATGGCGAACCGGTGAAGCTGACGGCGCAGGAATTCAAGCTGCTCAGCTATCTGATGCATCACAAGGGCAAGGTCGTCAGCCGTACCGAGCTGATCGAACATATTTACGACCAGGATTTCGACCGCGATTCGAACACCATCGAAGTGTTCATCACGCGTATCCGCAAGAAACTCGGGCCTGACCTGATCAGCACGACGCGCGGCCTTGGCTACAGTCTCGACGATCCAGCCTGAACCGGCGGTAACGCGCCAGCGCTGGTCGGCGTTGCGTTCGCGTTGGTCGGCGTTGCGTTCGCGTTGGTCGCCAAAGGCGCTTCGCGCCCGGTGGTCGCCACCAGCCTCGTTGCGGCTGCGGATGATCGCGCTGGCGGCGGCGTGGATCATCCCGTTGCTCGGGCTTGGCGGAGTTGCGCTCGATCGCGTGCTCGTCGGCGCGATTACCCGCAATTTCGATAGCCAGCTCGATTTCGTGCTGACTGCGATGGTATCGAGCACCGAGCTCGACGATGCCGGCGAAGTGCATTTCCTGCGCCCGCTGGGCGACCAGCGCTTTTTCGAGCCTTATTCGGGGTTGTATTGGCAGGTTTCGGCGGCAGGCCATGAAAGCTTCCGGTCGCGATCGTTGTGGGACAGGGTGCTGGCCGGCACCGCGAACGAAGATTGCCGCAAGCCGTGCCGTTATGGCAGCGCGCGCTTTGCCCGTGAGCCGTTGCGCATCGTGGCGCGCGATATTCGCCTGCCCGGAGCCTCGACGATCTTTTATTTCCAGGTGGCGCAATCGACCCGCGATCTCGATGCGCAGGTGCGCCAGTTGCGGGCAATCCTGTTCTGGTCCCTGGGGGTACTCGGGCTCGGGCTGCTGGCGCTGGCGGCGTTGCAATCGACCTATGGCCTGTCCCCGCTCGGGCGGGTCAGCCGCGCCATTGCCGCCATCCGATCGGGCGATGCGCAGCGCGTCGGCACCGATTATCCTGTCGAAATCGCGCCGCTGGTCGGCGAAATCAACGAATTGCTCGATCACAACGAAGGCCAGGCCGAAGCGGCGCGGCGCCATGCCGGCAATCTCGCGCATGCGCTGAAGACGCCGATGAGCGTGCTGATCGGCGAAACCGAAGGCCGGGACGATCCGTTGGCGCAGACGGTGCGGCGCGAGGTGCAGACGATGCGCCGCCATGTCGACCACCAGTTGGCGCGCGCTCGCGCCATTGGCCGGCGCGGTGCCTCGATGGAGCGCACACTTGTCTGGCCCTCGTTGCAGGCGATATCGCGAACCGTGTCGCGCATTCATGCCGGGCGCGAGATCACCATCGACCTGGCCGGGGACAAGACACGGGTATTCCGCGGCGAACAGCAGGATCTCGAGGAAATGGTCGGCAACCTTGTCGACAATGCCGCGCTGCATGGTGGCGGCCGGGTGTTCATCACCATCGGTGGCGAAACCGACACTGTCGAAATCCTGGTCGAGGATGATGGCCGCGGTATTTCGCCGGCCGATCGTGCGCGGCTGTTTGCGCGGGGCGAGCGGCTCGATACCGACAAGCCGGGCACCGGGCTTGGGCTGGCGATCGCCCGCGATGTCGCGGAAATCTACGGCGGCAGCATCGCGCTCGAGGAATCGGAGGATCTGGGCGGGTTGCTGGTGCGGCTGACGCTGCCGGCGGCAGAGGTCTAGATCACCCCTTTGCTGCGACCTGATGGTGCCGAATCACCTCGTCGATGATGAAGCGCAGGAACTTCTCCGAAAACTCCGGATCGAGCTTGGCGGTTTCGGCCAGCGCGCGCAGCCGGGCAACCTGGGCGGCTTCGCGGCCGGGATCGGCCGGGGGCAAGCCGGCGCTGGCCTTGTAACGGCCCACCGCCTGGGTGACCTTGAAGCGTTCGGCGAGCATGAAGACCAGCGCGGCGTCGATATTGTCGATGCTGTCGCGATAGCCGGCGAGGATTTGATCGGACACGGTTGTTTCCCCTTGTGACCGTGCCACCTTTGCGGCGGATTCGCGCGGTGGCAAGCTGCGGGCTTGCAAGCCCGAAGCATGAGGCTAAGGACTAGGGGGCAATGACCGCGACAATTCATAATCTGCGCAAGCGTGCCGAGCCTTCGATGGCCGGGTTGATGGCGTTGACCGCTTCGGGGCTGACCCAGGTCAATCACGTCATCATCGATCGCATGCAATCGCCGGTGGCGCTGATCCCCGAACTTGCCGGGCATCTGATCGCCGGGGGTGGCAAGCGGTTGCGGCCGATGCTGACCCTGGGGTGCGCGGCGCTGCTCGAATACGGCGGGACACGGCATCACAAGCTTGCCGCTGCGGTGGAATTCATCCATACCGCGACCCTGTTGCACGACGATGTCGTCGATGTTTCGGGGCTGCGCCGCGGCAAGCCGACCGCCAACCGCTTGTGGGGCAACCCCGCCAGCGTGCTGGTCGGCGATTTCCTGTTCAGCCGCTCGTTCGAACTGATGGTCGAGGATGGCTCGCTGAAGGTGCTCAAGATCCTCAGCGCCGCGTCGGCGATCATCGCCGAAGGCGAGGTCGCGCAATTGACCGCGCAGCGCAATGTCGAGACCAGCGAGGATCGCTATCTCGAGATCATTACCGCCAAGACGGCCGCGTTGTTCGCGGCTGCCTGCCAGATCGCCGCCATCGTTGCCGAACGAGATGCCTCGGTCGAAGCCGCGCTCGAGGCCTATGGCCGCCACCTCGGCATCGCCTTCCAGCTTGTCGACGATGCCATCGATTATGTGTCGGACGCCGATACGATGGGCAAGGATGTCGGCGACGATTTCCGCGATGGCAAGATCACCCTGCCGGTGATCCTGGCCTATGCCCGCGGCAGCGAGGAAGAACGCGAATTCTGGCGCAAGGCGATGAGCGGCCGTGCCAATGGCGAAGCCGAACTGGCGCGCGCCTCGGCTTTGCTGCAATCGACCCATGCCGTTGCCGACACGATGGCGCGTGCCCGCCATTATGGTGCGCGGGCAATCGACGCGTTGGCCGGTTTTCCCAACGGCCCGGCCAAGACCGCGCTGACCGAAACGGTCGAATTCGCGATCGCGCGGGCGTACTGAGGGGCAAGCGCCTCCCGCCCGTCGGCGGGGAGGGGATTATCCGTCTAGGTGTCCTCCGGCTCGCCGACCTCGTAAAGCTTCAGCCGGCGCTCGCTGATCGCCAAGGTTGCCCATTGCGCGCGCCAGGCCGCAATATGGTTGCTGCGAAAATGCGCCTGAAGATGGGCGCGGGTGTCCCATAGTTCGGTGATGTGCATCAGCCCGGGGTCGAGCACATCTTCGGCATAGCTGTATTCAAGGCAGCCGACTTCGGCGCGGCTCGCCTCGATCATGGCGCGCATTGCCGACCGGGCGCGGGCAAGCGCACCGGGTGGCAGGCGGATCGTTCCGGTGATCAGCAACATGGCCAGTCCTTCCCCCCAAACCGGCGAGCCCATGATTTTTGCCGACAGGATAACGCCTTCAACGCCGCTTGAACATCCGGGCGCAATCGGCGATGAAAGCGCCATGCTTGCCCGTCTTTACCAACGCCCCAAATCATCGATGCAATCGGGTCGTGCCCGCACCGGCCAGTGGCTGCTCGAGATCGAACGCGACGAGGCGCAGCGCCCGGACCCCTTGACCGGCTGGCCCGGATCGGGCGCCACGCAAACCCAGGTGCAATTGCACTTCACGACGCGCGAGGCCGCAATTGCCTATGCGCTGGCCAATGATCTGACGCTGGAAGTGGTGCCACTCGGCCCGCGGACGCTCAAGTTGCAGGCCTATGCGGACAATTTCAGATAGCCCCCTCGCGCGTCCGGAACCTTGATACCCGATACGGGTGCCCGGCTCAGAACTCGCTCAGCAACCGCCCGAAACCCTCGATCTTGTCGTTGATCCCGGCGGTGCGCAGCGCCTGCCAATAGGTCGACGTGTTGATCGCGATGACCGGCTTGCCGAGCCAAAGCTCTGCCGCGGCCGCAAGCCGCACCATCGACAGGTTGGTCCCGACCTGCACGATCGCATCGATGTCGTCGCCATCAAGTTCCCACAGCCGGTCGCGCAGATAATCCTCGCGGACATGGGCGATCGCTGTCCATGAAGGGCATTTGAGGCAGATATCACGCACCACCTCGACCCCGTGGTCGGTCAGGAAACGCCGCACCTGGTCGTTGGCGACCGGGAAATAGGGCGACAGAAACGCCACTCGCCTGATGCCGCCATAGGCGTTGAACGCCGAAATCAGCGATTCCGATCCGCACGACAGCCGAAGCCCCGCAAGGTCCTCGACGCTTTTGCGAAAGGCGATGGCGCCCTCCTTGCCGCCCCAGAATGTCACGGCCGACATGCCCATCGACAGAAAATCCGGCTTGCAGCTCAGCACCGAGCGAACGGCGTCGTGGACGTTGTCGGCAATCTTTTGCGTGCCTTCGCGAAACGATTCGTTGGAGACCGCCTGGGCATTGGCGACGATGATACGGCTGTAGTGGTTGGTTACGCCCCAGGGTCGCATCCCATCGAAATCGGGCTGGACGATCGTGTTCGTCGAAGGCCCGATCACGCCGATCTTCAGCCGCGCCGCCAAGGCGTCGCGAGGCCCGAGCATCCGGTCGAGTTCGGCCTGTGGCAAGGCACCATCGTCCTGCATCATATCTTGCCCCTTGAAATTGCCTGCCGGTTTTACGCCAGCGCTTCTTCGGCAGCGGCAGCGCGAACCGATTGGATCATCGATTGCCGTAGCAGATAGTCGCGTCGTGCCGCCTTGTCTGCAACGAGGCGCGCCATCTCCTGCTTGCGCAGGCCATGCTGTTCACCTTCGCCGCCGCGCATGAATTCCATGTTGATCCTGGTTTGAGACTGCACGAAATCATGGGTCTGGCGCTGGCGCGTTCGATCGAATCGATCCAGCAACGGCCCGGCATCGGCACCGTTCTTCAGGATGTCGACCAGCTTGGGGCACAGGCTGAAGGCATCATGGATGCCGCTGTTCAGGCCAAAGCCGCCAAGCGGGTTGTTCAGATGGGCCGCGTCGCCGATGATACAGACGCGTCCCTTGCGAAACGACCGCGCGACGCGCTGGTGAACACTGTAGATGGTGCGATGGTGCGTCACGACCTCGGGCTTGCCGATCAAGCCATCGAAAACTTTTTCCTTTTTGGCGTCTGACAGCAGATCGGCGTCGAGGTCTTCCGCGCTGGCCGGCACCAGCACCCGCCAGAGCGAGGGCACGCGCAACAAGACGGTCCATTCGGCTGGGTCGGAAACATAATTGACCAGCGCGAGGTTGGGCAGGTGATTTTCCAGCGGCTCCTCGGTGGTCAGGCAGAGGAATTTCTCAGGGTAGGTGAAACCGTCGAACTCCACGCCCATCAACTTGCGGACAACGCTGTTCGCCCCATCGGCGCCGATCAGATAATCGGCTGCGATTTTCTCGATCGCATAAGGGCTTTCCAGGCTGACCTCGATACCGGATGACGTATCGGCATAGCCCAGCATGCGATGGCCGAACAGCACACGCGCATTGGGTTGTTCCTCCAGCTTGCGAGCGAGCAAGCGGGCAAGGTGATACTGCTCGCACTGCACCCGGAAGGGGAATTTCGTTTCGTCGGCAATTTCCGTCAGGTCGAATTCAAAGACGTTGCCGGTGCTGCGTTCGCGCCAATGGTAAATCGGCGTGACAAGGCCTTTTTCAATCAGCGGCTGCGCCAGACCAAGGGTATCGAGCATTTCGAGCGTGGGGGAATGAAAAGTCGAAGCGCGCAGATCCTGGGCGCAATCCGGCCCTTGTTCGACAAGGACCACATCAAGCCCGTGTTGCGCCAGATAATAGGCCGCCACGCAGCCGACAGGACCGGCGCCGACGATTACGACATTGGTTTTTTGCACGACATTGCCCCTGATTGTTGGAAGCCGAAACCTGAACCCTGCCGGCAAAGTGTTTGTCTTTTTGCGGGGCGTGTCGGAGCGAGCCCACCGATTTGTTCCCCGCATTCGTCTGATGAGGTTTTTTTGTTTCAGCCGGTTGCAGGTTTGCCCGGGCGCGGCAGATCGGGTGGTTCGTGCGGGACAAGCGTGGTTTCTTCCTCGGTGAACAAGTCGATCCAGCCCGGAAGACCGTCGCGGCCGATGCGATCGGCAGTGATCGCAAGGCTCGGTATCGTCACGCGCTGGGTGGATTTCATGCGGTGGAGATTGCCTTCGCCCTGTTTGGCCACAACCGCCGATCCAAGTTTATCCATTCGCCGAATAACCGCCAGCGGCGGGATGGACTTCTGCTGGCGGGATCGGCATCTGGACAGGGCGCAGGCAACGTCATGATTTTCGATGGCAAGGCGCGGCGCAATTTTTCGCCACGGCTGTCGCCGGCAGCAGAAGGAGGCGCGCTTTGACAGCCCGGATCGGTTTCAGCCCCAACCATGATGAAACGGCGCGCCAGGCCTTTGTCGGCAGCCTCAAGGGCTATGTGAATTTCGGCATCGAAAACCAGCTTGCTGGCGCCTTTGAACAGCGGATCGCCGACAGGCACGCGGGACCGCCGATCGAAACGCGCGAGGCTGCCGAACAGGCGCTTGCCGGGCATCCGCTTTATGCGCTGTGGGCGTCGTTGACCTTTCACAGCCAGAATTTGATGTGGCAATCGGTCCAGGACACGACCGACCGGACCGTCGATAGCCAGATCGACGCCTTCAGAGCACTGGCGACGTCGCCAGCCCGGATCGGCAGCATGACCCTGAGCGACGAACTCGTCGTCAATGCTCCCGTTAAAACGACCGAAATCCACCGGCAGCCGGGTGGGTATTGGCGCGAACGGCGGCCCGACGATCTGGAAGCGGCGCTGAATTATTCCGGCACGGTCGATCTGTATCGCAATGCCAAGGGGATGGGCGTTGGCGGCAAGATCGGATCGGATTCAATCGGCCGGTTCGTGGCCGGAATTGCGCGCAAATACGCTCCCGATCTCGAACCGCGGGCGATCCTCGACATGGGCTGCGGCACCGGCGAACAGACCCTGGGCTACAAGCGCGCTTTTCCGGACGCGCACGTGACCGGGATCGATTGCGCACGGCCGTTTGTCCGCTTTGCGCATAGTCTGGCCGAAAGCGAGGGCCTGGCGCTCGATTTCGCCGAAAGGGACGCGGGCAAGACCGGTTTTGCCGATGAATCGTTCGATCTGATCGTTTCGATCATCATGTTCCACGAAACAACACGGGCACAGGTTCGTGACATCATGGTGGAATGCTGGCGGCTGGTGCGCCCCGGCGGCCTGGTGCTGCACCTCGATGTTCCCTACCAACCTGATCGCATGTCGTTGATCAAGCAAGTGACCAACCATTGGCAGGTGCGCCACAATGGTGAACCCTTCTGGACCGGTTTTGCCAATCTGGACATGCAGCACGAAGCCATTGCGGCCGGCTTTGACCCCGATCTGGCCTTTGCCAGATATGAAACCGCCGGTCCGGCAGAGTATCACTTCTTTGGCGGGCGCAAGTCGCATGGCTGATGCAAAGGGCGACGCCGATGCACCCGGATCAACGGCGCCATTGCCCGCTGGCCCAAAGCCGGGCGAACGCGACACGGCCTTCTTCACTGATCCGATGATCGATCATCTGCTCAGAGCCATCGTCACGCTGACGATGGAGGCATCGGTCACCAGGGAGCGGCTGCGGACGCTGGAATCCCTGCTGGTGGAAAGCGGCGGACTGCGGCCGGGAGCCGCCGACAATCATGTGCCTGACACTGCCGAGACGGCCGATCGCGCCCGGCTGCGAATGAAGTTGATCGACGATATCCTGGGGCCGATGGCCAGCCGGCTGGCAAAGGACGCGGCACAGCCATAGCCATGTCGGGACATTCGGGTCGCGATCAGGGAGCGTCAAGGATTGGGGGCGGGCAAAACAACCCTTTGCCCTGTCTGTTTACCAGTTGCGCGAAATGTCTGCCCTGAACACGGGATAAGCCCATGACCAGTATCGTGAACGTGATCGTTGCCCCGGCCCAGGGGGCCTTTTTTTATGATGACCAGGCGGCGATCCGGGCTGGCCGGACCCGTGACGGCGCGGCCTATCTCGGCACGCCGGTCACCGCCGGCTTTCCCGCC
>JBBRVH010000033.1:0-28968 GCA_038246995.1 Sphingomonadales bacterium | reverse complement strand
GGCGCGGGCGACCCACCAGCTGCGGTGGCAGCGCGCGCCATCAAGGCCATCGGTTTCGGCGACGGCATCGACAAGCCGCAGCAGGATGAGATCGGACCCCGCATCGGTGTGGACGCGCAGATAATGATCCTCCGCCTCGATGGCGAGCAGCCGGGCGTGGCGCAGGTGCAGCGGCAGCCGCGCGAGAATGCGCGGCGGGGCGGGGGCAGGGGCGGGTTCGGGGCGCGCGATAACCGGCGCCGGCGCATCGGCGGGCGAGGTCGCATAGGTGAGCGCGGTCATCACCGACGAAACCATCAGGACGATGGCAAAAGTGACGCACAAGGCGAGCGCCGAGGAAGGGCGATTGTCGAACGCCAGCAGATTGGCACCGATGACGACCGCGGTCAGCGGCAGCGCGACGAGTACGGCGATCAGCGCACCTTCGGCAAACAGCCGGCGGCGCAGCCGCCCCCAGTTCTGCACGCCGAACGCCACCCCGGTACCAAGCGCCGAGCCGGTGAGCATCAGCGGCACCCAATAGGCGATGCGGACGGCCAGGCCGGCTTCATCGGTGCCGAGCGCGCCGACCAGCGCCATGAACAGCCCGGCGAGCGCTGCGATGATCAGCCCGCGGCGAAAAGCCGGCGGTGCCATTGGCGAAGCGTGAACGGTATCCGGCGCCGGTTGACGCATTTCGGCAGTCATTTTGCGTATTCCCCGACGACGCATCGGGTCTGCCATTCCACAAGCCGGTCTGCAACCGGGGCAATGTCGCAACTCGGCCTGTCAAAAGGAATTTTTCGATGCGTTTCATGATCGCCCTGCTCGCCGCCACGCTTGCTGCCCCCGCGCTCACCCCCGCCGCGGCCGCCGATCTCGACCTGCGCTTCACCGGTATCGAAACGCCGACCGGCGCGATCATGGCGGTCGTTTTCGCCAATGAAGCCGATTATACCGCCGGCAAGCCGGTGCGCGCCATGATGATCCCGGTGAAGGACGGCGCCGCTGCACAGGTCGTTTCCGGCCTCGCGCCGGGGCGTTATGCCATCAAGGCCTTCCACGATATCGACGGCAATGGCCAGATGGGGGTCAACCCCTTCGGCCAGCCGGTCGAACCCTTTGCCTTTTCCAACGATGCCCCGGGTAACATGGGTCCGGCGAGTTGGTCCGCCGCGGCCTTCGATCTTGCCGATGCCGGCGCTGTCCAGACGATCGTCATCAAGTGATCACGCTGTCACGCCGCGAACTGGTCACTTCCGCCGCCATGGCCGGGGCGGTGCTCGCCTGCCCCGATGCGCTGCTCGCCGCGACCGGCGGCGCTGCGCCCTGGACGCTGGGGGTGGGTGATATCGAGGCCGATATCCCGCTGCAAACGCTGCGCCGCGTCCATGGCAAGGCGCCTGCCGGGCTGGCGGGAACGCTGTATCGCAACGGCCCGGCCAAGTTCCGGCGCGGCGGCACGGCGTCGGGGCACTGGTTCGATGGCGATGGCCTGATGCGGGCGTTCACGGTGCCGGGCGATGGCACCGCGACGCTGGCGGCGCGCTTTGCCGATACCCCCAAGCGCCGCGCCGAAAGCGCCGCCGGCAAGATCATCATGCCGGGTTTCGGCACGCCGGCCGGCGCCGGCGCGCTGGTGACCGGTCCCGACGATACCAATGCCGCGAACACCAGCGTCATTCTGGCGGGCGGCGAATTGCTGGCGCTGTGGGAGGCAGGATCGGCAACGCGCATGGACCCCGAAACGCTGGAGACACGCGGCTTCAAGACCTTTCGGGCCGATTTGCAGCAGATGCCGTTTCTGGCGCACCCGCGCATCGAGCCCGATGGCCGCATCTGGAACCTCAGCCTGTCGGGCAAATCGGCGCTGGTCTGGCGGTTGGGGGCCGATGGCGCCCTGCAGGCGGCGCAGGGCATCAAGCTGCCGCGCGCCAGCTACCTGCATGATTTCACCGCCACCGAGCGCCATCTGGTGATCGTGCTGCAACCCTGGATCCAGGACCGCATGCGGCTGCCCTATGTCGACAGCCTGTCGTGGCGGCCCGAGCAGGGAACGCAGGTGCTGGTCGTCGACAAGGCCGATCTGACCAAGCAACGCATCTACGAACTGCCGGCCTTTGCGTTCTTTCACCTGGGGGATGCCTGGGAGGAAAGCGACGGCACCATCCGTTTCGATGGCTGCATCGAGGCCGACCCGACCTTTGGCGCGACCAGCGCGCGCGAATTGGTGGCGGGCATTCACCATCCGGCGCCGATGCCGATTTTGGGGATGATCGCGCTGTTCACCGATGGCCGTGCGACGCTGACACCGAGCGGCACGGCAGCGGAATTCCCGCGCAGCAACCCGATGCTGGCGGGCAAGCGCCGCAGTGCGACGGTGCATGTCGGCACCTATCGCACCGACCGGCCGTTTGCGCAGGCGGTCGGGGTGTGGAACTGGGCGCGCGGCGCCGATGACAGCCATGATTTCGGCGGGGATCATCTGGTCGAGGAATTCGTGCTGGTGCCAAGGCCGGGCGCGCGCAGCGAAACCGATGGCTGGCTGCTGGGCACCACGGTGAATTTGAAGGCGCGGGCGACCGAATTGCATGTCTTCGATGCAGCACGGGTGGCGGCGGGGCCGATCGTGAGCTGGCGGGCGGACGTGGCGCTGCCGGTAGGGTTTCACGGGAATTTCGCGGCGCGGCAGGGGTGATACCTTCGGACGAAGCACAAGCCAATTCCCTCCCCCCTGCGGGGCGGGAGTTGGCCCTTGATCCCGCTTGACGACTACATCCGTAATCACATATGATTACACCTGTAGTCGGAGAGCCACATGAGTGAACGCATCAGCGAGGCCGAACTGGCCGTCATGGAAGTCTTGTGGCGCGAAGCGCCGCTGACCGCGCTCGATGTCGCGGCGCGGATCGATCCGGCGCGGGACTGGAGCGACCGCACCATCAAGACGATGCTCGGCCGGCTGCTCGCCAAGGGCGTGCTGGCGCATGAGGAGGAAGGCCGGCGCTATCTCTATCGCCCGCTGGTGGCGCGCAGCGACTATGTTTCCGGTGAATCGCAGCGGCTGATCGATCGGTTGTTCGGTGGCCGCGCCGCCCCGCTGGTCGCCTGGCTGGCGGAAAATCATGATCTGAGCGCTGCCGATATCGCCGAACTCGATGCGCTGGTGCGGGAGCTGAAATCATGATCGCCTGGCTTGTCGAAGCCATGCTGGCGTCGACGGCGCTGATGGTGCTGGTGCTGGCATTGCGGCGCCCGGTGGCAGCAGCGTTCGGGGCGCGGATTGCCTATGCGCTCTGGGCGCTGCCGGCGTTGCGGCTGGTGCTGCCGCCGTTGCCGGACTGGTCGCCGTTCTGGGCGGCCGCTCCGGCCGCGCCGGTCATGGCGGCACCCCTGGTCGATCCGGTTGCAGCGGCAACTTTTGCGGCACCGGCCGAACCGGCGCTCGATCTGCTGCCGCTGCTGGCGCTGGTCTGGGTCGTGGGCGGGCTGTTGTGGTTCGGCTGGCAGATGCTGCGCTATCGCCGCTTTGTGGCGCGCGCGCTCAAGCATGCCGTGCCGATCGGTGATGCCGGGCCGAACGCCGTGCTGGTATCGCCTGCTGTCGACGGGCCGCTGGCCGCCGGCATCCGCCATCGCCGCATCTTTTTGCCCGCCGATTTCGCCACACGTTACACCGAAGATGAACGCCGCCTCGCGCTGGCGCATGAAAATGCCCATCATGCCCGCGGCGATCTGCTCGCCAATCTTGCCGGCCTGGTCGTGCTCGCGCTGCACTGGTGGAACCCGGTGGCGCATTGGGCGTGGCGCGCCTTTCGCGCCGACCAGGAACTTGCCTGCGATGCGACCGTGCTCGCCGGCGCTGCCCCCGAACACCGCCTCGCCTATGGCCGGGCCGTGCTGAAATCCGCGTGCGGCGCTACCCCTGCCGCCGCCTGCGCAATGAACCACAAGAACCAGTTGAAGCAAAGGATCGTCATGATGAAACCTCGTCCCCAGGGCATCGCGCGGCTGTTTACCGGCGCGATTTCGGCGCTCGCCCTCATCGGTGGCGGCCTGGTGCTCACCGCATCGGGCACGGCGCCGGCTCCGCCCGCACCGACGGCCCCCGCCGTCGCGCCGACCCCGCCGGCACCGCCCGTGCCGCCGGCCCCCCCCGCTGCACCCCACATCATTGTCGTCAAAGACGGCAAGGTCATCATGGATGGCAAGCGCCCGGGCCGCGATGTCGAGGTGATCGAGACGCGCGATGGCGATGGCAGCGGCAAGCGCGTCAAGACGATCATCATGACCCGGGGTGAACCCGGCGACGCCGGCGGCAAGCGCATCATCGTGCGCTGCATCAAGAAAATGCGCCTGGAAAACGGCAAGCCGGTGACGAGCGAAGCGTCGAAGGATTGCGACGCTGTCGACATGCCCGATATCAACGCGATCACCGCCGAAGCCATGCAGGAAGCCGGCGTGCAGATCGCCATGGTCCGCCCGACGATCGAACACGCCCTGCAAAGCGCCCGCGCCGAAATCGCCGGCAATGCCGATCTGAGCGCCGATCAACGCGCCAAGGCGCTCGCCGGGATCGATATTGCCATCAAGGAAACGCTGAAGGACAAGCCGCCGGCCAAGTGACCCGGTAACAGGCTGCCGTCGTTGCCCCTGCCGCTCCCGATTGCCCCTCGGTGCGCGGCGGGGGCGGCACCGTTTCGGCCGATATCGGCGGTTGACGTTCACGTTACCCCAAGCCTAGGTTGCGCCCAATTCGATTTGGGGAAGGCGCGAAATGGCCAAGGGACTTTCACTCGATGATTATCGGGCGCTGGTGGGCAGCGAAGTCGGGGTGTCCGACTGGATCCTCGTCGACCAGGCGAAAATCGATGCCTTTGCCGAAGTCACCGGCGATCACCAGTTCATCCACGTCAACCCCGAACTGGCGGCGCAAACCCCTTTCGGCACGACGATTGCGCATGGTTACCTGACGCTCAGCCTGTGTTCGGTGTTCGCCTATGGCGCGATGCCGGGGATTGCCGGCACGAAAATGGGCGTCAACTACGGGCTCAACAAGGTGCGCTTCATGGCGCCGGTGAAAAGCGGCAAGCGCGTCCGCGGCCGCTTCACGCTGGCCGATGTGACCCAGCGCCCCGATGGTGCCTGGCAGACGACCGCGACGGTGACCGTGGAAATCGAAGGCGAAACCAAGCCGGCGCTCGCTGCCGAATGGATCACGCTGCAATATCTGTGAGGACGCCGTCATGAGCCGTATCGGACTGCTGCAAGAACCCTATCCCGAAGCCTTTGCTGCGGTAGCCGCCAAGGTGGCGGCGCCCGGCGCGACGCCGATCGGGCTGTTCACCGCCATGGGCCAGAGCCAGAAGGCACTCGATCGCTTTCTGGCCGGCGCGGTGCCGGCCAAGGGGGCGCTCGATTTCAACACCCGCGAGATCGTCATCGACCGCACCGCGGCGCGGACGGGGTGCGAATATGAATGGGGCATCCACACCAAGCTGTTCGCTGCCAAGGCCGGGTTGTCGCCCGAGCAGGTGCGGTCGACCTTCGATGGCCATGCCGATGACGGCCATTGGGAGGCCAAGGACGCAGCGGTGATCGCCACCGTCGATGCGCTGCTGGCCAACAAGAAGCTGAACGATGCCGAATATGCCCGGGTTTCGGCGCATTTCGATACCGAAGCGCTGCTCGAGATGGTGCAATTGGTCAATTTCTACCATGGTGTCGCGCTGTTCACCGGCGCGATCGATTTGCCGTGCGAGCCGGGCATGGCGCGTTTTCCGAGCTGAGTTTTTTGCCCGGTCGCTGCGGCGGCGGGGCGTTTGCGTTCCCCTTACCCTCCCATCGCAAGGGCGATGGGCCCCTCCCTCTCCCGCAAGGGGAGAGGGGTTTGAAGAAGGAAGATCACCATGCGTGAAGCAGTAATCGTTTCGACCGCGCGTACCCCCATCGGCAAGGCGTTTCGCGGCGCCTTCAACGCGACGCCGTCGCCCACGCTCGCCGGCCATGCCATCAAGCATGCCGTGGCGCGTGCCGGCATCGAAGGCGGCGAAGTCGATGATGTCGTCATGGGCTCGGCGTTGCAGCAGGGCGTCCAGGGCGGCAATATCGCGCGCACGGCATTGCTGCGCGCCGGCCTGCCGGTCACCGTGTCGGGCCAGTCGATGGACCGGCAGTGCTCGTCGGGGGTGATGTCGATTGCCACCGCCGCCAAGCAGATCATCGTCGATGGCATGACGATTGCCGTTGGCGCCGGGGTCGAATCGATCTCGATGGTGCAGACCGCCGAAATGCGCGTCGGTGGTGATCCGGAACTGCTCGCCATGCACCCCGCCATCTACATGCCGATGCTGCAAACCGCCGAAATCGTCGCCAAGCGCTACAATATCGCCCGCGACCGCATGGACGCCTACAGCTTCCAGTCGCAGATGCGCACCGCCGCGGCGCAACAGGCCGGCAAGTTCGATGACGAAATCGTGCCGATGACCAGCCGCATGGCGATGGTCAACAAGGAAACCAAGGAAGTCAGCTACCACGAAGTCACCACGTCGAAGGACGAAGGCAACCGGCCCGAAACCACCCTCGAAGGCCTGGTCGGCCTCAAGCCGGTGCTGCCCGATGGTGTCATCACCGCCGGCAACGCCAGCCAGCTTTCGGACGGCGCCTCGGCCAGCGTGCTGATGGAAGCCAAGGAAGCCGCGCGCCGCGGCCTCACCCCGCTCGGTGCCTATCGCGGCATGGCGGTGGCGGGGCTGGAGCCCGATGAAATGGGCATCGGGCCGATCTATGCGATCCCCAAGCTGCTCAAGGCCAACGGCCTGACGATGAACGACATCGGCCTGTGGGAATTGAACGAAGCCTTTGCCGTACAGGTGCTGCATTGCGCCGATGTGCTCGGCATCGACCAGTCGATCCTGAACGTCAACGGCGGCGCAATCTCGATCGGGCATCCCTATGGCATGACCGGCGCGCGCTGCACCGGCCACGCGTTGATCGAAGGCAAGCGTCGCGGTGCGAAATATGTCGTGGTGACGATGTGTGTGGGTGGCGGCATGGGCGCGGCCGGGTTGTTCGAGGTTTACTGACCGCCGGACTGGATTACGGTCTGGCCAAAGCGCCACTTGCTCCCTCCCCCTTGAGGGGAGGGCGACTCGGCGAGTTCGCCGAGCGGGGTGGGGGTGCCGCTTTTTGCGTCACAGTCTCGACCCCCACCCCGGGCCGGCTTCGCCGTCTCTCGCCCTCCCCGCAAGGGGGAGGGACAAGTTACCTGGAACAAAATCGCCCTGCCGAACCGGATTTCCGGTGCGACAGGGCGTCTGGAAAAACCGCATCCCGGGTCTGGCCCGGGATGACAGGGCTTACATTGTCTTGTGCATCATCGGGCCGACCTTTGCCGCGGTGACTTCGATCTCGATCAGGAAATACGGGCCGGCCAGCCCCGCCACCTGCACCGTCGATCGCGCCACCTTGTTGGGATTTTCGGCGGTGCCGAAGAATTCGCGGTAACCGGCGTTGAACCCGGCGAAATCCATCTTGCCTTCCATGCCCGGCGCGGCGGTTACGAACACGGTCATCTTGAAGATGTCGGACATGGCATAGCCCTGGGCCGCCAGGATCGTCTTGACCTTGTTGAAGATGCTGACCGTCTGGGTCTTGGTGTCACCAAAGGATTCCACCCCGCTCGGCGGCTTGGTCGCATCGATCGGCGACGCGAGCTGGCCCGACAGATGGAAGATTTCGGCGCCCATCGGCACGATCGCGCCGGTCAGGATATTGGCCTGGGGAGTATTGCCGATACGCTTGATTTCGGCAGCGCCGACGGGCGCGGCGGCGACAGCAGCGATAAGTAGCAATCCGGTAAACAGCGACTTCATGGTGATTTCCCCCTTGTGGTTGGACGATCTGGTTGAACGATCTGGTTGAACGATCTGGTTGAACGGCGGCAGAAACGAATACGGGCGGCAGGATAACCCCACCGCCCGCATCCGCAACCATTGTTGTGCGATCAGAACTTTGCGCTGGCGCGAACGTACCAAAAGCCGCCCATCTGCCCGATCGGCGCGAAATCTGAATAGACCGAGCCGTTCAACTGCCCGCCGGTACCCGGGAAGACATTGCGGGTTTCCCGTTCGGGGAAGTTGTTGAACAGGTTCTGGGCGCCAACTGCGATGCGATAGCGTTCTTCGAAAGTCAGGCCGGCTTCGATATCGAAACTCCATTGCGCGCCGAAAGTCTTGCGCCAATCGCCTGGTCTTTGCGGGTACAGCGCTTCGGCTTGCGCCTGTGTCGTGATCCCGCTGGCTGGGGTTGGGCCAAACGGGCCACCCTGAACATCGAACACCGTTGTGTAATTGCCGAAGTAATTGGCACGTGCCGTAACGTCGAAGATGTCCTTAGACCAGTTGCCCGAAGCTACCGCCCGCCAGCGTGGTACGGCGTTTTCGATATTGCCGCGACTGACGGCGTTCACCGGTTCGAGAACCAGGGTTCGGCCGGAGCCGAGGACGCCGGTAATGGTCCTGAAATCGGTAACCTTCGTTTTGTTGTAATTGACCGCGACGCTGGTGTTGAAGCGACCGAGGCCTGTATCGGCGCGGTGAGTCGCGACGATATCGAAGCCCTGAGTACGCGTTCTGAAGGCGTTGGTGAAATACCGCACCGCGCCCAATTCAGCTGCTTCGGGAATGCCCTGGGCCACCAGAAACGCAACATCGGGCGCTGGATTGATCTGGGACGTGATGCCGATACGATCACGCACTTCAATATTGTAGTAATCGAGGGTTACGTTGAACCCGCCACCCGGTGTCAGCACGGCACCGCCCGAGAAGCTGGTCGATTTTTCCGGCTTGAGCGATTCGGCCAGATAGAATTGGCCAATTGCGCTATCCGGACGCGCTGTCTGGATACCCAGCGGCACCACCGAACCAAAGGGGAAACCAGTGGTCAGATTCTGGGTAAACTGTTGTCCCGGTGTCGGAGCGCGGAAACCGGTCGAGGCAGTTCCACGCACGGCGATGATGTCGTTGATCGCCCAGCGGGCGCTGAACTTGCCGTTGAAGGTCGAGCCAAAGTCGTTGAAGTGATCATAACGAGCGGCGACACCGATATCGACGCCATCGACCACAGTCGCTTCAAGGTCGAGGTAGCCCGAATAGTTGTTACGGCCGCCCTCTACGACCGATGCCGGGCCGAAACCCTGGAAGCCGTTCGAACCCGGCAGACCGGTCGCGGTGCGCACGACAGTAGGATCGACCACCGATCCAGGAGTTGAGCAAGGTACCACGGCCCCGGCCAAGCGACAGTTTACCAGCCGTTGCGACGCAAACTGCCCAACTTCCCAAGAGGGACGGTCACCCAGGCCAACCTCATAAGCTTCACGCCGGACCTCGACACCCCAGGCGATAAACAAGGGCTCAGCGAGTCCAATGTCCTTCTTGACGCTGAAGTCGGCGTTGAAATTGAATTCCTTCTGCACCAGCTTGCCCATGTAGAAGCTGGTCGGTGACGCAGGGCCCAGCGACACGTTGAGCGTATCGCTCATGAAATAGCGAATCTGGTTGGTGCCATACATCAAGGAGACATCGTAATTGATGCCAAATTCCTCGCCCTTGAAGCCGCCGACAAGACCGAGATCTTCATTGGTTGCTTCAAAGAAAGGCACAAAGCCATTCTGGAAACCCGATCCGGCAAGCTGGAAATTCGGGTCGAAGGTGCTGCCATTGGCATCCCATAGCGCCCGGCCCTGCGTATCGAAGCCAACGCGAGTAGTGAAAACCGGATTGACCGAACGGTTGATCGTTGCGGTACCGGGGCGTCCCGGAACGGGATTGATCCCGGTCACGGTAACCGGGTGACGCAGGTTGAAGTCGTTCCCCTGGCGCTGATAGCCATAATTGCCAAAGGCGTAGAAAGTGGTATCGCCCGCGGGCAGTTCCATATTGAAAACAGCGCGATAGGCGCGGTTTTCAGGTCCACCGAGGCGGTTGCCGGTGGGGAAATCGGTGATGATCGGCGGGGTCAGCGCCGCCAGTGCCGGCACGACCGGGCGTTGCACGGAACGATCCCAGATATTCTGATCGATGAATTCACCCGTCAGGTTGAAGAAGCCGCCGTCTTCGCCCAGCTTCGTGCCCCAAAAAGCCGTAAGCTGGGTGTCCTGACCATCGCCTTGATAGGTTTGGCCGTAGCGCGCCGACACCTCATAGCCGGTGTCACGACGCAGCCCCAGGTTGATCACGCCGGCAATGGCATCCGAGCCATATTGTGCCGCAGCACCGTCGCGCAGCACTTCCACTCTGCCGAGCGCTGCCGCCGAAATCTGCGACAGATCGGCACCCTGGGCGCCGGCATTCAGCGCGCCGGCTGCTACCTGCACCAGCGCCGAACGGTGCATGCGCTTGCCATTCACCAGGACCAGGATCTGGTCAGACGGCAGGCCGCGCAAGGTCGGCGGTCGCACAAAAGCCGAGGCATCGCCAAGCAGATTGCGCTGTTGATTGAACGAGGGCACCAGGGTTTGCAGAATGGTCTGCAGTTGCGGCGCCGGCTGCGCTTTGAAATCATTGGCCGTGAACACATCGACCGGTGCTGCGCTTTCCAGCACCGTGCGGTCGGTGCGGCGCGTACCGGTGACGACGATCGTCTCGTCCGTGTTTCCGGGGGCCGCCTGGGCGACGGTGGTGGTCGCGGTCTGGGCCTGGGCAGCCCCTGCCAAAATCGCCAACGCCAGTACGGGCAACGATGCGGCAGTCTTCTTGATCAACGCGTTCATATCGGGCCTCTTGTTGTGAACCATGGGGCCTCCCCCGCAACAAGGCGCCGGATGCCGGATGCATCCTGCACCAGGGCATCAAGGGGTATCTGGGTGCGCGGTAAGGCACACCCTTTGCTGAAATCCCCCGATCCCCGCAGGGTGGCATTTTCTGCCTTGTCCCCACATTGCAAAGTTAAACTGAACGTAATGTCGGCGGGCTGGCAAGAAAATTATCGAAACTACCCCATCATTCGATTGAATATGTTGCAAAAAAGCGACAGTCAGCAATCGGCATGATGCGACCGTGATGAGGGCAACCAAACAGACAAGTATGATAGTAGCCACTGCATCATCGCCATACGTCATTCGCCCCGCCGGGGTCCAAAAACGTTCAGGCTGGCAGGGCGTTGACCGCGGGCGAACGAGCGGCGACAAGCGCGGCAATGGCCAAGCTGTATTTTTACTACGCCTCGATGAACGCCGGCAAATCGACGGTGCTGCTGCAATCGAGCTTCAATTATCGCGAGCGCGGCATGCGCACCTTGCTGTTCACGGCGGCGCTCGACAATCGCAGCGGCAACGGGGTGATTGCGTCGCGAATCGGGCTGGAGGCGCCGGCGACGCCCTTTGCCGGCGATACCGACCTTGGCGCGATCATCGCCGCCGATCATGCCGACGCGCGGGTCGATTGCGTGCTCATCGATGAAGCGCAGTTCCTTGCCCCGGCGCAGGTCTGGCAACTCGCCGCGGTCTGCGACGATCTTGGCATTCCGGTGCTGTGCTATGGGTTGCGCACCGATTTCCTGGGGGATTTGTTTCCCGGGAGCGCGGTGTTGCTGGCGATCGCCGATGCGCTGCACGAGATAAAATCGGTGTGCGAATGCGGCCGCAAGGCGATCATGAACCTGCGCATCGATGGCGCGGGCCGTGCCGTCGCCGCCGGGGCACAGACCGAGATCGGCGGCAACGACCGTTACGTGGCGCTGTGCCGCCGGCATTTCAGCGCGGCGCTGGCCGGAGAAATGCTTGCCCGGCCAGTGGCGACAACATAGGCTGAAGGCCAAGGGAGAGCGACATGCCGGATATCTATGGGCACCACGCCAAGGCGATCGACGGGCGCAGCGTTTCGCTGGGTGCCTGGCGCGGGCGGGTGCTGTTGATCGTCAACACCGCGAGCAAATGCGGCTTCACCCCGCAATATGCGGGCCTGGAGGCACTCCACAAGAAATATGGCGCCAAGGGCTTCACCGTGCTCGGCTTTCCCTGCAACCAGTTCAACGGTCAAGAGCCCGGCGACGAGGCCGAAATCGCCAATTTCTGCAAGCTGACCTATGATGTCGACTTCCCGATGTTCGCCAAGATCAATGTCAACGGCGATGGCGCCGACCCCTTGTGGCAGGACCTCAAGAAACAGGCGCCCGGGCTGCTCGGTTCGGAAGCGGTCAAGTGGAACTTCACCAAATTCCTGATCGATCGCAACGGCAATGTCGTCGATCGCTATGCCCCGGCGACCAAGCCCGAAGCGCTGGAAGCCGACATCGAGAAATTGCTGGGGTAGGCCTTCGGATGTGATCGTCATCCCCGCGCAGGCGGGGACCCATCACCGAAATGTTGCCACATGAGCCGAAGTGCAGGGGTTGGGTCCCCGCCTGCGCGGGGATGACGATTTGCTTTACGCCGGAACCACGATTTCCGGCAGCGCGACCGGGGCCATCGGCACGATCGCCAGCGCCGGGGACAGCGCCTGCTGCATCAATGACTGGCGCACCTGTGGCAGCAGCACCAGCGCCAGGCCGGTCAGCTTGCCCTTGGGCAGCGCCAGCACCAGGCGGCCGACGCGGCCCGCGGCATCGCAAAAGGCATATTGCGCATCGAGCGTGGAATAGCTGTTGTAGGTGCGGGTCGTGTACTGGTCGAAACTGTTGGCAGCGCGGGCGCCGTCATAGCGGCGGAAGTGGCCGAGCATGGTCTGCTGTGCCGCGACCAGTTCGTCGCCATGGTGCTTCAGGAAGTCATTGTAGTTCTTGACGGTTTTCAGATATCCCGAAAACTGGCACTGGAGCGCGGCAACATTCAGGCCGGCGCGCACGTTCCACACCGCGTTGGCGGCGGCTTCGGCCGGCGTCGGGTTGCGCAACACCACCGCCTTGGGGACCATGAAGCCACCGGGCACGGTCGGCACGACGACGACCACCGGCGGCTTGGCAACCGGCTTTTTCGCCACGGCCTTTCTGGCCGGCGGCTTCCTGCCCGCGGCGAGCGCGGGGGGCGCTGTGGCCAAGGCGATTGCCGCCAGCAGCGAGATCGTCCAGCCATGCTTCATTTTCGATACTCGTTTGCGCAAGAAACAACAGAACACCGGGCATGGCAGGCCATGACCGGTGCTGTCTTCTGCCGCAGCGATGCGGCGGTGTCCAATCGGACATGCCGATTCGGCAGTGTCGAATCAGCCGTGTCGAATCAGCCGAGGATCGTGCCGAGCTGCATGGCGACCGACATGTCGCCTTCAACCTTCAGCTTGCCCATCATGAATGCCATCTGGGCGTTCTGCTTGCCGCTGGCGATGTCCATGAAATCGGCCAGCTTGACCTTGATGGTGCAATCGGTGGCGGCGTTTTCATTGTCGACGATCGGCGGCTGGACCTTGTCGTCGATGCGGACGACGCCGTCATCGCCGAAATCGAACTTGACCGACTTCTTGAAATTGCCGCCGGCGCCGATGCGCGAGGTCATCTGTTCGGTAATTGCTTCGAGGCTCATGGTATCTCCTTCCCCAAAAAAGGGCCACCTTTCGGTGGCCCTTTCCTAGACTAAGCTACGACAATGTCGAGCTTACTTCTTTTCTTCGGTCGTCGTCGTCGTGGTCGTTTCGGTCGCCGGGGCGGCCATCGCGTCAGCAGCCGGAGCGGCGGCATCGGCAGCCGGAGCGGCCATGGCGTCGGTCGCAGCGGCATCGGCGGCCGGAGCGGCCATGGCATCGGCAGCAGGTGCTTCGACGGTTGTCGAAGTTTCGGTGGTGGTTTCAGCAGCCTTTTCGCCGCAAGCAACGACGAACAGGGAAGCGCCGGCAACGAGAGCGGCGGTCTTCAGCTTCGAAACGATATCAGCCATTTTAATCTCCTTAAGGTGAATCCTGGACCCAGGACCGAGTTGGGTCGGTTCGCCCTTATCCCCCAACCGGACTAGACATTAGCAGAAATCGATTTCGCCTCAAGGGGCAACGCAACAAGTTTGTTGCACGTCTCGCCGCAGGCTGAATCAAGCATGACCGATCTGCGCCAGCAGCGTCGGCAAATGGCGGGCGAGCGCCTCGTCGACAGCGGGCAGTGTCGCCGGGCGGCCGAGCGCAAAAAGACTGGTTACCGGATCGGACAGGCCGCACGGCACGATGCCATCGAAGTGCGCCAGATCGGGCGCGACGTTTATGGCGAGGCCGTGATAACTGACCCAGCGCCGCACCCGTACGCCGATGGCGGCGATCTTGGCGGGGCCGGCGGGACTGTCGGTCCAAACGCCGATCTTGCCGGGGATAACGCGGGCCGCGACCCCCAGATCGGCGAGGGCAGCGATGATCCAGCCTTCGAGTGCCGCCACATAGGCGCGCAGATCGCGGCCGCGGGCATCGAGATCGAGCATCACATAGGCGATGCGCTGCCCCGGGCCATGATAGGTGTATTTGCCGCCACGCCCGGTGGTGAAGACCGGGAAGCGATCGGGGCTGAGCAGTTCGTGCGGCTCGGCGCTGGTGCCGGCGGTGTAGAGCGGCGGGTGCTCCACGAGCCAGACCAGTTCGGGCGCGGTGCCGGCGCGGATCGCGGCGACGCGGTCCTCCATGGTCGCCACGGCGTGCGCATAGGGCACCAGCCCCGGGGCGACGCGCCACTCGGGGGCCGCTGGCAAATCCGGCAAATCCGGGGTCACAGCCCGGAAACGAACGCCCGCAAATCGGCGAGCAGCAGTTCGGGTTCCTCCAGGCTGGCGAAATGGCCGCCGCGCGGCATGTCGGTCCAGTGGACGACATTGTAGCCGCGCTCGACCATCGGCCTTGGCGGGAACAGCAGCAGGTCGTGCGGGAAACTGGCAACGCCGGTCGGCACTTCGATGCGGCGCCCCTCGGGGATGCCGAAGCCGCCTTCGAGGAACATCCCGCGATAGATCCAGGTGGCGGAAAGAAAGCTGCGCGTCGTCAGGTAGATCATGATGTTGGTCAGCATCTGGTCGAAACTGAACGGCGGATCGCTGAACTTGCCCGGCACATCCGACCAGCCGACGAATTTTTCGGCGAACCAGGCGGCGACGCCCATCGGCGAATCCATCATCGCAAAACCCAGGCTTTGCGGCTTGGTGCCCTGCAATTGCAGATAGGCGGTTTCGGTGTCGCGAATCGCCATGGCCTTTTGCAGCCAGGCGATATCGGCGGGGGTTTCGGGCGCCATGTTGGCACTGCGCAGGCCATAGCCGTTGAGATGCAGCGCGGTGATGCGCTGCGAATCGAGCCCCATCCAGCCGCCGATGACACAGCCCCAATCACCGCCCTGGTAGATGAAATGGTCATAGCCGAGCACGCCCATCAGATTGTCGTACAGCGCCGCGACGCCGCGCGGGCCGATGGGGTTCCGGGGCTTGTCGGACCAGGCATAGCCGGGCAGCGAGGGCGCCACGACATGGAACGCCGGCTGCAACGCGTCCTCGGGTTCGGCGAGGCGTTCGATGATCGCATCGAATTCGAGGATCGACCCCGGCCAGCCATGCGCGATGAGCAGCGGCCGGGCATCGGCGCGCGATGAACGGCGGTGGATGGCGTGGAGGTGGAAGGCCCCGGAATCTTTGGCCCCGACATCGACGCGCACCTGCGGGTGGCGATTGAGGTGCGCCACCGCCGCCGGCCAATCGAAATGTTCGAGCCAGTATGTGCGGAGCCGTTCCATGTAATCGCGGTTGGCGCCATGCGCCCAGCCGGCATTCTCGGGCTCTTCAAAGAAACGGAAGGCCCCGACGCGCGACCGGATCAGCGCGACTTCAAGCGGTTCGACCGGGATGGTGAAGGGCGTGACGGTCACGCCGCGATGCCCAGTTGGCGTTCGAGCTTCTGGCGCTGGGCGATCAGGTCGGCGGCTTTTTCGGCGATCATGATGGTGGGGGCATTGGTGTTGCCCGAGACGAGATAGGGCATCACCGACGCATCGATGACGCGCAGCCCTTCGACGCCGTTGACGCGCAGCGCGCCATCGACAACCGCCTTGTCATCGACCCCCATGCGGCAGGTGCCGACCGGGTGATAGATGGTTTCGCCCCATTGCCGCATCAGGGCGATGGTCGATTCGCGGTCCGTGGCCGCCGGGCCAGGCCAGGTTTCGGTGATGCGATAGGCGTCGAACGCCGATTGCCGGCCGATCTCGCGCGCCATTTCGACGCCGCGATACAGGGTGTCCACATCTTCGGGCGCGGTCAGGTAGCGCGGATCGATGGCCGGGTGCGCCAGCGGGTCGGGCGAGGCGAGGCGGACGGTGCCGCGGCTTTCGGGGCGCAACTGGCAGATGTGCATCTGATAGCCATGCGCCGGGTTCATCGTGCCGCGGCCATGCGGTTCGCCGCGATAGGGCATGAAATGGATCTGCAGATCGGGTGCCGCCAGGCCTTCGCGGCTCGACAAAAAGGCACCCGATGATGTCGGCATGTGGGCGCCATTGCCGGTCTTGGCAAAAACCCACAGGCCGAGTGCCTTTAACTTATTGATGAATTTGGAATTTCCGTTGAGCGTGATGGGCTGTGAGCATTCCCATTGCACGATCATGTCGAGATGATCCTGGAGGTTGCCGCCGACATCTGGACTGTCATGCACCACCGGCACGCCCATCGCCTTCAGGTGCGCGGCGGGGCCGATGCCCGACAGCATCAGCAATTGCGGCGAATTGATCGCGCCGCCGCACAGGATGACTTCGCGCGCCTGTGCGGTCGCCGCGACGCCGGCCTGCTTGTAGGCGATGCCGGTGGCGCGCTTGCCTTCGAAGGTGACGCGCTCGACCTGGACTTGGGTGCGGATTTCAAGGTTGGGGCGGGCGCGGACTTGCGGGGTCAGATAGCCCTTGGCGGCGGAAAAGCGGCTGCCGTCCTTGATCGTCGCGTCGTACATGCCGGCGCCTTCGAATTGCGGCCCGTTGAAATCATCGGTGCGCTTGTAGCCGGCTTGCGCGGCGGCATCGATGAACACCGTGTTGAGGACATGCGGCAGCGCGCCCTTGCGGCTGGTGTGCAAGGGGCCGCCCGACCCGTGAAATTCGTCCGAACCACGATCGCTGTCTTCGGATTTGCGGAAATAGGGCAACACATCGGCCCAGCCCCAACCGGTCAGCCCGAGCTGTGCCCAGCGGTCATAGTCGCTGCTGTGACCGCGGATATAGACCATGCCGTTGATCGACGAGGATCCGCCGATTGTGCGGCCGCGCGGCCAGAACAGCTTGCGGTTGCCAAGCTCGGTCTGCGGCTCGGTCCAGAAGCCCCAATTGTGCGGATTGGCCTTTTCCGGCGAGATCAGCTCGGCGATGCCGGCGGGCATGTGGATCATCATGCTGGTATCGTTGCCGCCGGCTTCGATGAGCAGCACCCGCGTCGCCGGATCGGCCGACAGCCGGTTGGCGAGCACGCAGCCCGCCGAACCGGCGCCGACGATGATGAAATCCCAAGTGCCGCCAGTGTCTGCCACCGGTCTTCTCCCCAAGCTTACGTTTACGGCAACCTAGACCATGGCCGCGCGCGAGGGAATGGCGCAAAATGTCAGGCCGGGTGGTGTGCCTTCAACGGCACCTCGACATCGGCGAGCAGCGCCGGATCGACGATCACGCCTTGCTCCACCAGCGCCTTGCCCTGGACGTAATCGCGCACGCTGTTGACGCAATCGAGCGCGATGACGCGGCCGGCCTTAAGGTAGATGAGGCTGAAGGCGCGCGCCGCGGTGTCACCGCGCTGGACGACCTGGTCATAGCCGCTCGACAGGCCGACGGTCTGCAAGCGCAGATCATATTGGTTCGACCAGAACCACGGTACGGCGTGGTAGGGTTTGGCGGTGCCGGTGAGCAGCTTTGCCACCGTGTTCGCCATGTCATTGGCGTTCTGCACCGATTCGAGCCGGATATGCGCACCGCCGGCAAAACTGTTGGCATGGGTGGCGCAATCGCCGATGGCAAAGACGTGCGGCAGGCTGGTGCGGCAGACATCATCGACGTCCACCCCATTGCCGCCCTGCGCGCCGGCGGCGAGCAAGGGCGCCACGGCGGGGATGATGCCGATGCCGACGATGACGAGGTCGGCGGCGATGGTCTCGCCACTGGCGAGCGTTACACCGGTGGCGCGGCCATCGGCGCCGGTGACCGCCGTGACGAGTTCGCCGGTGCGGATGATGACGCCATGGGCGCGGTGTTCGGCTTCATAGAACGTCGACAGTGCCGGGCCAGCGACGCGCGCCAGCACCCGGTCCATGGCTTCGAGGACGGTGACCTGCTTGGCCATTTTCGACAGCACGGCCGCGGCTTCGAGGCCGATATAGCCGCCGCCGACGATGGCAATGCCCAGCGCCGCCGGTAGTTCGGCCTTCAAGGCCTCGACATCGGCGCGGGTGCGGATGGCGTGGATGCCGGCGAGATCATGCCCCGGGCAGGTGAGCGCGCGCGGCGCCCCGCCGGCCGCCCAGATCAGGTCGCCATAGCCGATCGTCTCGCCGGCAGCGGTGGTGACGGTCTGCGCTTCCGCATCGACGCTGGTGACCAATGTGCCGGTCAGCATGGTGATGCCGCGATCGGCCCAGAAGCTGGCCGGGCGAATCAGCATCCGTTCGAATTCCTTTTCGCCGGCCAGAAAATCCTTCGACAATGGCGGGCGTTCATAGGGAATTTCGGGTTCCTCGCCGATCATCGCGATGCTGCCGGCAAAGCCCGATTGCCGCAGTTGCACAGCAACCTGGGCGCCGCCATGGCCGGCGCCGACGATGATGATGTCATGGTGCATCTTGCTGGTCCTTGTCCGCCTCGCGGCTGGATTAGGCTTTCCGGGCAAGTGCCGCAACGTGTCCGCCCTTCACAAGCCCGCCCGGCAATGCCACATCAGCGCGATGGACCTGTCCGCCCATCCCGATGCCCAAGCCTATGGCAAGCTCGTCGCTCGCTCGCCGCTGGTACGGCGGCTGCTGGCGCGCAACCCGTCGGCGTTTTCCTATACCGGTACCGGTACCTTTGTTGTCGGCCATGGCACGGTGGCGGTCATCGACCCCGGCCCCGATGATCCGGCGCACATCAAAGCGATCATCGACGGTCTGGCGGGCGAAACCATCAGCCATATCGTCATCACCCATACCCATATGGACCACAGCCCGGCGGCGCCGGCGTTGCAGGCCGCGACCGGCGCAATGATCATCGGCTGCGCGCCGCTGGTGCTGGCGGACGATGGCCCGCGCGCCGATGCCGGCTTCGATGCTAGCTATGCGCCCGATGTGGTGATGGCCGATGGCGACAGCATCGCGGGCGGTAAAGGCTCTGGGGGCTGGACGCTGACCGCGGTGGCGACCCCGGGGCATACCTCCAACCATTTGTGTTTTGCGCTGGCCGAGGAGAAGGCGTTATTCAGCGGCGATCATGTCATGGGCTGGTCGACGACGGTGGTGGCGCCGCCCGATGGCGACATGGCGGATTATGTCGCCAGCCTCAAGAAGCTGCTCGGCCGTGATGACGCGATCTACCACCCGACGCATGGCGAGCCGGTAACCGATCCGCAGCGTTTCGTGCGTCACCTGATCAGCCATCGCAAGCAGCGCGAGAACCAGATTCTGAAGCTGCTTGGCGAAGGGACCGGCGCCATCCCGGCCATGGTCGCGATGATGTACGCGATGGTCGACAAGCGCCTACACCCCGCTGCCGAACGCTCGGTACTGGCGCATCTCATCGATTTGCAGGCGCAGGGCCGGGTACAGCCTGCCGGCGCCGGCTGGCAACTTGTTGCGTAAGGAACTTTAAGAAATGGACGCTCGCCTCAACCCGCTCGGCGGCCTCGGCATTCCGGCGCTCGATCTCAAGGCCGAGATCAACCGGCTGCGCAAGGAACGCAATGCCGTCATCCTGGCGCATTATTATCAGGACCCCGAAATCCAGGATATCGCCGATTTTGTCGGGGACAGCCTTGATCTGTCGCGCAAGGCGGCAGCGACCGATGCCGAGGTGATCGCCTTTTGCGGCGTCAAGTTCATGGCCGAAGTAGCGAAAATCCTCAGCCCGCAAAAGACCGTGGTGCTGCCCGATCTGAAGGCCGGATGCAGCCTTGAGGATTCGTGCCCGCCGGAAGATTTCGCCAGGTTCCGCCGCGCCCACCCCGATCACATCAGCCTGACCTATATCAACTGCTCGGCAGCGGTGAAGGCGGAGAGCGACATCATCGTGACGTCGTCCTCGGCCGAAAAGATCATCAACCAGTTGCCGCGTGACCAGAAGATCCTGTTCGCACCCGACAAGCATCTCGGCGCCTGGCTCAACCGCAAGACCGGGCGCGACATGCTGCTGTGGGATGGCAGTTGCATCGTGCACGAACGGTTTTCGGTGACCGAATTGTTGAAGCTCAAGGCGCTGCACCCGGCGGCGCCGGTGCTCGCCCACCCCGAATGTCCGGCCGCGATCCTCGATCTGGCGCATTATGTCGGCGCGACCAGCGGCATCCTGAATTATGCGCTGAACAGTCCCGAGCCGGTGGTGATTGTCGCGACCGAGCCCAACATCATCCACCAGATGCAGTTGCAGGCGCCGCACAAGACCTTCATCGGTGCGCCGGGCGCCGATGGCAATTGCGGCTGCAACATGTGCCCGTTCATGGCGCTCAACACGCTGGAAAAGCTTTATCTCAGCTTGCGTGACCTGGCGCCGCAGATCGAAGTGCCCGAGGCTGTGCGCGTGAAGGCGAAGATCTCGCTCGACCGGATGCTCGAAATGTCGGCGGCGGCGTCGGCCGTGCCGATCAGGGGGGATTGAAGCGATGCGCGCGATCCTGGTGATGCTGCTGGTGGCGACACCTGCGCTGGCGGCGCCCGATACGCGCGCCTTCCTGCGCTATTGTGAAGCCAAGGCGCCGGTCGCGACCTGCGGCTGTGTCGTCAATGAATTGTCGCGCACCCGCAACGGCCAGATCGCGATCGATGCCTATCGCGTCACCACCCTGCCGCCAGCCGACCAGCAAGCCGCCGCCGTGGCGCTCGCCAACAAATATGGCGCGCGCCTGTCGGAGATAAAGGCCGCGATCGAAGCCAGCAACCTGACCTTGCGCGACGTGACCGAGCGCTGCGTGTGACGGCGCGCCAGACCCGGGAAACGGCCATGATCGCCGATTTCGACATCGATGCCTTTGTCCGCGCGACGCTCGCCGAGGATATGGGGGAGGGCGGGGACCGCACCTCGGCGGCGGTGATTCCGGCCGATGCCGTATTGACCGCGGTGATGGATACCCGCGATGCCGTCACCGTCGCCGGCCTGCCGCTGGCCGCTGCATTCTTCCGGGCGCTCGACGCTGATTGCGTGATCGAGATGCTGGCGCGCGACGGCAACAAGGCCGCCGCCGGTACCGCGTTGATGCGCATCACCGGCAATGCCCGGGCGCTGCTGACGGCGGAGCGTTCGGCGCTCAATACCGTCCAGCACCTGACCGGTATCGCGACGCTGACACGCCAGTATGTCGAGGCGATCGCGGGCACGAAAGCGATCCTGCTCGATACCCGCAAGACGCTGCCGGGGCTGCGGCTGCTCGAAAAATACGCGACCCGGATGGGCGGCGCCACCAATCACCGGATGCGGCTCGACGATGGCGTGATGATCAAGGACAATCACATCGCCGTTGCCGGCGGTGTTGAACCCGCGGTGCGCGCGGCCAAGGCGGCAGGATTACGTAACGTCGTCGTCGAGGTCGACAGCATCGACCAGATCGCCCCGGCGCTGGCGGCAGGGGCTGATCGGCTGTTGCTCGACAACATGCCGCCGTCGCTGCTGCGTGCCGCGCTGAAAATCATCGGCGGCCGCGTGCCGACCGAGGCGTCGGGCGGGGTCAATCTCCAGACCATCCGCGCGATTGCGGAAACCGGGGTGACTTACATCAGCGTCGGGCGCATCACGCAGAGCGCACCAGCGGCCGACATTGGGCTCGATTTCGGCTGAAAATTGCCTCCGGCGGCTGGGGCCTCAGGCCCCAGCCGCCGGAGGCCCTGTCCTTTGTCGGACAAGGGCCTCTCCGTCGGTTACGCGGCGCGGGCGGTGATGATCTTGCCCGGGGTGCGCGGCGGTTCGCCCTTGGGCAGTGCATCGATGACATCCATGCCTTCGCTGACTTCGCCCCAGACGGTGTACTGGCGATCAAGGAAGCTGGAATCGGCAAAGCAGATGAAAAACTGGCTGTTGGCGCTGTTCGGGTTCGACGAGCGTGCCATCGAGCAGGTGCCGCGAACATGCTTTTCGGCCGAAAATTCGGCCTTCAGGTCGGGCTTCTTGCTGCCGCCCATGCCGGTACCGGTCGGGTCACCGCCCTGGGCCATGAAGCCGGGGATGACGCGGTGGAAGACGACGCCGTCGTAAAAGCCTTCATTGGCGAGTTCGGCGATGCGCGCGACATGGCCGGGGGCAAGATCGGGGCGCAGCTTGATGGTGACGGTGCCGTGGTCGAAGGTCAGCGTCAGGGTCGAAGGTGTGTCGGTCATGGGAAAATTCTCCTGTGCGGTCGCGCGGTTTAGCCTTTCAACGGAAAAGCCTCAAGTCGGCTCCGCAGTGCATCGGGCAAAGGCGCCGGGCCATCGTCGCCGCGGTGCACCAGCACGGTATCGCACAGCGCGATGCAGCGATCATGCTGGAACATCGCCTTTTGCGATCGAAAGCTGGTGCGGCCGATGGCGCCGATCGCATAGGCCATCGTCACCGGTTCGGGGTAGCTGCCTTCGCCGAGGTAATCGATCGCGACATGGGCGACGAGATAGCGCGGTCGCACGCCGCCATCATAGCCGGCAAACAGGTTCCAGTTGAAGCGGATGCGGGTTTCTTCGAAAAAGCGCGAGAAGGCGACATTGTTGAGATGGCGGTTGACGTCCATGTCGGCAAAGCGCGTCTCCATCGCTTGCACCCAGGGGTAGGAGGCGAGCAGCAACCGGCGCGGATCGGTCTTCATCGCCCAACCTTCATCGCCCAACCTTCATCGCCCAACCTTCATCGCCCAACCTTCATCGCATCGTGTACCGGATCGGCAGGGTCTTCAGCCCCGAAACGAAATTGGCGATGCTGTTCTTCGGTTCGCCCGCCAGCTCGATGCCGCCCAGCCGCGGCATCAGTTCCTCGAACAGGATGCGCAGTTCCAGCCGCGCGAGGTGGAGCCCCAGGCACATGTGGACGCCATTGCCGAATGCGGTTTGCGGGTTGGGGGTGCGGTCGATGCGAAAGGCAAAGGGATCGTCGAAGGCGCGTTCGTCGCGGTTGCCCGACCAGTAGAACAGGCCCAGCCCGTCGCCGGCCTTGATCTGGCGGCCGCCCAGTTCGCAATCCTCGGCGGCGGTGCGCATGAAATGCTTCACCGGCGTGACCCAGCGAATCATTTCCTCGATGGCGCCGGGAATGAGGCTCGGATCGGCCTGCAGGCGCGCCAGCTGGTCCGGGTGGCGAATCAATTGTTCCAGCCCGCCGGCGGCGGTGGAGCTGGTCGTGTCATGCCCGGCGGTGGCGGTGATGACATAATAGCTCATCGCCTCGCGTTCGCCGATCGGTTCGCCATCGACGAGGCCATTGGCGATGATCGTCGACAGGTCGTCGCGCGGGTTGGCACGCCGATCGGCGGTGATCGCGCCGAAATAGGCGAAATATTCCTGGGCGAGCAGGAACAGGTCGACCTGGGCATTGCCGCTGCCGGCCTGCATGCCGGCGCCGGTGGTGATCAGCTTCGATCGCGCCACGACATCGGGGTCCTGCGCGCCGAACATTTCCTGCGTCATGCGCAGCATCATCGGTTCGTCCGATTCGGGGACACCGAGGATACGCATGACGACGCGCAACGGGTAGAACAGGGCGACTTCGTTGACGAAATCGCAGGCCTCGCCAAGGCTGGCCATGCGATCGACATGGTCACGCGCCACAGCGCGGATCATCGGTTCAAGCTTGCGCAGGTTCGCCGGCAGGAACCAGTCATGCGTCAACCGGCGCAATTTCATGTGCAGCGGATCGTCGAGATCGACAAGGCTGCGGAACAGATGCGTGTCGCCGACGGTATCGAAGGTCCATTTTTCGGCCTCGGCGGGGGCGAGATAGGTCCGCTCGCTGTTGATGAAGCGGCTGTTGGCCTTGCTGACCGTGGTGATATCGGCATGGCGCGTTACCGCCCAGAACGGCCGAAAGCCGGTGGGGGCGCACCAGTGCACCGGATCGTCGCGGCGCAGCCTGGTGTAGACATCATGGACGCTGCCATCGGCGGTGGCTTGCGGGTTGACGAGGATATTGTCGTCATTGGCGCGGTCGAAGCCCGGGAAGGGCATGACGGGGTCGGCAAAGGCGGTGGCCATGCGGGTTGCTCCTTACTGGTTGCGGCCGCGGGCCTGGACGGCACCGCGCGCAGCCTCGACTTCGGCGGCCGAGACCTGGCCATTGGCGGCGGTCGAGCGTGCTGCCTCGATCGCCATCCCCTCGCCGAAGCTGACGGCATAGCCATCGGCGATGAGCTTTTTATAGGTCGCGCTGAACGCCGGATCGATGCTCGCCATGTCGGCGGCGAGCGCTTGCGCGGTGGCCATCAATGCTTCCGGCGCGACGACGCGGTTGACCAGACCCCAGGCGGCAGCGGTGGTGGCATCGAGGAAATTGCCGGTCAGCGACAGTTCGCGCGCCCGATAGGGCCCGATCAGGCGCGACAGTTTTTGCGAAAGCCCCCAGCCCGGCATGATCCCGACCCGGGCGTGCGTGTCGGCAAAGCGCGCGCTGCTCGATGCGATGAGCACATCGCAGGCGAGCGCCACTTCGAAGCCGCCGGTAATGGCAACGCCGTTGATCGCGCCGATGCAGGGCTTGGTGAGCAATTCGATCGCCATCACCGGATTGTCATCGGCGGTTTCGGCATTGGCAGCGCCCAGCCCTTCGGCACCGAGTTCCTTCAGGTCGAGCCCGGCGGTAAAGGCGCGATCGCCGGCGCCGGTGAGGATGACGACGCGCACCGCATCATCGGCTTCGAGCCCACGCATCGCGGCGGCGAGATCGCGGCGCATCGCACGTGACAGCGCGTTCATCGCGCCGGGGCGGTTAAGCATCACCGTGGCGATGGCGCCGTCGATGCTGGTGATGACGGTCGATTCGGTCATGCGGTCTGGTCCTCTGTCGCCTGTTTCTTAGCGTGATTCGGCACGCTGTATGCCTCTAAATGACGTCAGGCCGATGCGTTCAAGCACGTCGGCGCAGGATGAGATACCAGGCGCCGCTGCCACCGTGGCGCGGGTGCGCCGGTCGAAAGGCGGCGATGCGGCTGCGCAGATGCCCGGCATCGAGCCAATGGTTGATTTCGGCCTTGATGCGCCCGGGGCGATTACCGCTGCCCTTGCCGGTGATGACGAGGATGATGCGTTCGCCGTTGGCCGCTGCACTGTCGAGCGCCATGGCGAGCACGCCATGCGCCGCATCGAGGGTGTGGCCATGCAGATCGACGACGCGATCGGGGCGGATATCGCCCTGGCGCAGCCGCCGGTCCCAACTGCCGTCGAGCGTGGCGGCGGCGACGGGGGTCGGCGCGTTCCGCGGGGGGTGGAGCGCGCGGTGCGGGCGCGGTGGCGGGGCGGCAACGCGCGGGGTCGGTTCCGGGCGCGGCGGCGCGGGCGGCAGCGGCGGCGCAACGCGGCCGGGCAGCGGGCGCACCGAGGCCGCCACCCGCGACCAGAGCGCCATTTCGGGGGCGGAAAGACGGCGCGCCATCAGTTTTCCGGCGGCGTTGCTGTGGTGCGGGAAAGCAGCCGGGCCGCTGCGCCGCGCGGCAGCAGCACGATGATCTGCGCAGTGGCCGCCTGCGCGCTGGCTTCGGCGCGGGCGTCGGCGCCGCTGCCGCGGAACAGGTCGATGCGGTTGGCGCCCTTGATGGCGCCGCCGGTATCCTGTGCCACCATCAGCGCGCGCAGCTGTTGTGTGCCATAAAGGGTGGTCGACACGAACAGCGGGGCGCCGAGCGGTATGAACGCCGGATCGGCAGCGACCGAGATTTGCGGGGTGACGGCAACGCCCATCGCGCCGACCGGGCCATCGCCGGTGATTTCGCGAAAGAACACCACCGACGGATTGGCAGCGAGCAGCGCCGGCGCCTTGTCGGGGTGGGCGCGCAGCCAGGCGAAGATCGCTTCCATGCTGACCCCGCCCCTGGGCAGATCGCCGGACTCGAGCAGCACCTTGCCGATGGCGACATAGTCGCGGCCATTCTGGCTGTCGTAACCGATGCGCATGACGTTGCCATCGGGCAGACGCAGGCGTCCCGAGCCCTGGATTTCGAGGAAGAACGCCTCATAGGGGTCGGCCGCCCAGGCCAGTTCGAGGACCTTGCCGGCGAGCGCCCCGGCCATGATGGCGCGGCGATCGGGGTAGGGGACGAGCGCCGTTCCATCGAGCTTGCCGCGCAGCTTGCGGCCTTTCAAATCGGTGGAAAATTGGCCGAGATCGACCTCGATCAGATCGGGCGGGCGGCGGTAGAACGGCGTGGCATAGCCTGGCGTGCGCTTACGCGCGCCGGCGATTTCGGGTTCGTAATAGCCGGTGGCAAAGCCGGCGCCGGCGGCGATGGTGACCGGGGTGAACTGGTCGCGAAAGAAAGCGGCGGCGTCACCCGGGGCACTGGCGGCGGTGCAGGCGGCAGCCCAATCGCCGGCGCGGGTGAGGCCGCTGCGATCTTCGCGGCGCAGCAGCGACGGGCACGAGCGGCGAAACGCGGCGCGGGCGGCGTTGGTATTGGCGGACGGGGCATCGGCGGACGGGGCATCGGCGGACGGGGTGAAGGCTGCAGCGGCGATGGCAAGATCGGCGGCGCGCCTGGGAACCGGCGGCAGCGGCGACACCGGCTGCACGACAGGATTCGGCGGCGCCGGCGGCAGTTTTTGCGACACCGGTGGGCGCGGGGCGCAGGCAGCGAGCAGCGCCAGCCCGATGATCAGCAGCCGATTTGTGCTGGTCGCCATGCCCCGCGGGGCCGCGTCAGGCGCCGGGTTCGTCGTCGGTGGCGATCAGCAGCCACGCGGGTTCGCGGCTGCCGGCATGGCGGCTGAAAGTCCAGACATCGGTGGCGGGCGCCGCTTCGGTGCCGTTGCTGCTGATGCGGGCAACGAAACGCACCGTCACTTCGGCCATCTGGCCGATCATTTCGGCGCCGGTAATCGCAGCGCTGTCGATGGCGATGACGCGGTTGTCGAGGCGGGCGCCTTCGCGGTCTTCGATCGCGGTGGCGAAATTTTCCTGCACTTCGTCCGATACCAGCCCATCCATGGCGCTGACGTTGCCCGACCAGAATGCCGCCAGGATCATGCCATAGGCGGCACGCGCCCCATCCACGAACTGGTCGGGATTGAAGCTGGGGTCGGCATCGGCCACCGCCTGCAGCGACGGCGCGAGATCGGCATCGGTGCCGGCGGGAACCGCGACCAGGTCACGATTGCGGGCATCAGGGGCGCGGTTGGCCGCCGGGATGATTTCGGGCACGCCGGGGCGGAAACTGTCCACCACCGGGCGTTCGGGGCCGGTGCGCTTGCCCAGCACGCTGACGAGGCGCAGGCCGATGAACGCTGCCAGCATGGCCAGCAGCACGATCTCGATCCAGGAACTCCCGTCAGACATTGTCTTGGCCTTGCCCGTTACAAACGTGTTTCGACCCTGTCATAGCAGGGATATCGTGCTGCGGTCCATCACCACTGTTCATGTGCGGCAACGAACGCAGGACGCAATGGTTTCGCGGCTATTTTCACGGCAGGCCGTTCAGCGTCCGGGGCGGGGGATCCGGCGTCGGCGATGACGGCGGTGGTGCGGACGGCGGGACTCGAACCCGCACTCCCATCAAGGGAAGCAGATTTTAAGTCTGCTGCGTCTACCGGTTTCGCCACGTCCGCATCTCGTGGGCCGGCACGCAAGCGTGCGGCCGTTGTCCGGCTTCCCCGGCGGCGCCCGGGCCGCCTGTGCCTGTGTGGCAGGGCTATTCGGCGTTCAATCGCTCACGCAGTTCCTTGCCCGGCTTGAAATAGGGCACGCGCTTGGCATCGACCTTTACCGCGGTGCCGGTGCGCGGGTTGCGCCCGGTGCGCGCCTCGCGACCGCGGGTGGAAAAGGCACCAAAGCCACGCAGTTCGACCCGGCGACCATCGGCAAGCGCCGTGGTTATCTGGTCGAAAATTGTGGCGACGATCCCTTCCACGTCCCGCAGCGTCAGGTGCGGATTGGCTTCTGCGACAGCACTGACAAGTTCAGACCTGATCATATACGATTCCCGTCCCGACCCAGCATGTCAGCAAGGAGTTGGGCCGACCCCCCGGCAATTGCCAAGTCTAGCCCGGCGCAATCACTGGTCAAGTGTAATAGGTTACCCACTGTAACCAGAACGTAGCAATTCTAACATTGTGCCGCCGTTTTTCGCAAAACGGCGGCACAACAATCATTGTTTTCAGCAAGAGCGACGCGCCGCGAGGGGCGCGGCGGGGCAGATCAGCCCTTGTCGGCGTCTTCCTTGGCCTTGTTGAAGGCCGCGCCGAGGATGTTGCCGAGGGTGGCACCCGAATCGGACGTGCCGTATTGGGCGACCGCGGCCTTTTCTTCGCTGATCTGCATCGCCTTGATGCTCAGCATCGGCTTGCGGCCCTTTTCGAAGCCGATGATCATCGCATCGACCTTCTGGCCGGGCTGGAAACGCTCGGCCTTCTGTTCGTCGCGATCGCGGCTGAGATCGCCGCGCTTGATGAACACTGTCGGGCCATCGTCGCCGACCTGGACATCGATGCCGCCATCGCGGGCAATGACGACCGTCGCGGTAATGATGTCGTTCTTCTTGAGGTTGTCGGCAGCGGCCTGGCCTTCGGTGCTGGCAATGACGCGCGGACCCTGGCTTTCGTCGAGCTGCTTGATGCCGAGCGAGATACGTTCCTTTTCGACATCGACTTCAAGGACGACGGCGGTGACGCGTTCACCCTTGTGATGACGCGCCAGCGCCTGTTCGCCGGTGAGGCCCCAGGCGATGTCCGACAT
>JBBRVH010000032.1:0-29628 GCA_038246995.1 Sphingomonadales bacterium | reverse complement strand
GCTGGAAAAGCACAGCGTGACCTACACATCGACGCCGCTGTTTGCCGAATTGCAACGCGACGCCGGCGATGACGAATGCCGGACGGGCCCGGGCGGCCAGATCGGTTGTCGCATGAAGCGCGACAAATCGTTCGATACGGAAGCGCTGACGCGAAGCGATCCGCTGATTGCCGCGTTCGAAAAACGGCGACCGAGCGGGCCGGCGTTTTTCGGGCAACCCGTACAACCGGAATTTTCGGTTTTGATGCTGTCGGGCGGTGGCAGTTGGGGGGCGTTCGGTGCCGGCTATCTGCAAGCACTCGGCCGCAAGGACTGGTCGGCGGTCACCGGTATCAGTACCGGCGCGCTGCAGGGGCTGTTCGTCGCAGCCGGCGATTATGATGCGCTGGCGAAAGCCTATGACATCAAGGACGCACAACGGCTGGCCCGGGAAGACGGTCTTTTCGGCATTGTGGGCAAGGGCGCCGAAAATGACATCGCGCCGCTGCGCGACACGGTCATGGCCTATCTGGCACCGTCCGATGGCGCCGAATCGCCCCTGGTCCGCATGTTGCAGAAGGGCCGCCCCGATTTGTCGATCGGGATGGTCGAAGCGCGCTCGGGCGATCTGAAGGCCGTCGATGTCACGAGGCTTGTGCGCGACGAATTCAGCGACGATCCCAACCCCCCGCCGGCAACTGTGCAGCGCGTCGCGCACTGTGTTGCCGGGATTGCGCTGGCATCGAGTTCGATACCGGTGCGGCTGACCCCGGTGCGAATCGATGGCACGACCTATGTCGATGGCGGGGTGCGCAGCTCGGTCTTCGAAGCCGGCGTTGCCCGGCGCACGGCAAGCTATGGCAAGAATTTCAGTCTGCCGGATGCGCCGCACATTTATGTCGTGCGCAACGGCCCGACCGTGGCGTTCCGTGATGTCGAAGACAAACGTCAAAAGGGTATCGCCGAAGTCGATGCGCGGCCCGATGCCAAGCGCGTCGGGATGCGGGGCTATTCGACCCTCGTCAACCAGAACGAATTGATGTCGATCGCGTCGTTGCGGCTGAATTATCCCATGGGGCGGATCAGCGTGATTGCGGCCGATGGTTTCAATGCCCCCGATGCTGCCCCCGCGAGCCAGCCACGCCGCCCCGGTGGCGAAAAGCGCCCGGACCAGTGTGGGCCCCGGCCTGCCGAATTGTTCAACGCCAGTTTCATGCAGTGCCTGATCGGCTGGGGCGCGTGGAAAGCGCGTCATGGGCCCGACTGGATCGAGCTTGATACGCTCGCCGCGCGCGCTACAGCGGCGGACAAGGCGAACGCCGCGCCCTATTGAGGCCCCAGCCCCCGACCAAGGAGATTGTGATGCCGTCGCTCGATTATCGAACCGATGTGCCCTGGACGAATTTTCATCTGACCCGAGGCGCGCTGTCACCAGGTGCCGATCGGCCGCAGATGATCGTCAAGCAAATGGCGACGCTGGTAACGCATGATCTCGATGCCGTGTCCGGGCTCGATCGCTTTGCCGCCAGCGGTGCCTTGCTGCTCGCCTATTTGCGCCGCATCAAGGCCTCGGGCGAGCGCCACGCCGCCGGGACGATCGGCACTGGCTGGAGCTTTTCGGCCCTGGTCGGCACGCCCGAATGGCAGCTCGATACGGCCGGGCACAGCGGCGTGACCGGCATTGCGCCCGACGAACGGCATGATGCAGCCCTGGTGCCGGGCGATCATGTCGCGCTCGTGCTGGGCGGCACTTCGATGGCGACGCTGCTGGCCACCGCCGAAGCCCGGGGCCTGTCGCTGTTCAGCAGCGGCAGCTTTCTCAAGCCGACGATTGCCGGCGGCTTCGGCACGGCAAGCCACGGCTCGCGGCTCGGTTATGGCGGCATCCAGAACATGGTGCTGGGCATGCACCTGATCGTCGGCAGCGGCGATCATGTCTGGATCGAACCCGAATCGGCGCCGGTGCTCAGCGAAACGGCGCTGGCCAGATTGACGATCGACGGGGTGCCGGTGCGGCTGGTGCGCGACGATGATCGCTTCGAGGATGCGCTCATTCATCTGGGCGGCATGGGCATCGTCAACGGGGTGGCGATCGAGCTTGCCGACAACCAGCGCTTTGCCGAACTGGAACGGTTGATGCCGCTGACGCCGGCGCTTCTGGACGCTATCGGCGACGCGCAGTTCGACCGGGTGGCCGCAGCGCTGGGGTGCCCGGTGGCGCCGGCATTTTATGAACTGACCATCGATCCGCATGCGTTGTTTACCGGCGTTGCGGCGCACAACATGTACATCCCGACCGGTCGGACAGCGCCATCGGCAAGGCCGTTGAAGAATTTGGCGCGACCGGCCGATGCCATCGTCGGCATAGGGAATCGATTGCTCAAGGCGGCGCGCGACGGGCTTGGCGGCGGCAGCATGAAGGCGTGGAAAGGGGCGGCGATCGATGGCTCGGTGCCGCCATGGGTACTGGCGGCGGTGCTCGAGGGATCGGCGTCGGCCTTTGACTTTTATGTCGCTAAAAAAGGCTTCGAAACGGGGCTCAAACCCTTCGACCCCGAAGATCCGGCGCGTCCCGCACGGCAATGGAGCGAATTGCACCAGGGTTCGATCACCGGAAATCAGCCAGGCGCGCTGTATAATGCCTCGTTTGCCATTCCGATCGAGCGGGTAGCGATTGCCGTCCCCGCGATCTGTGCCGCCGTGGCCGATCTTGCCGCTTCCTTCGTCTTCACCCTGCGCTTTGTTGCCAGGCCGGCCGGCACGCTGGCGTTCACCCGCTTCGATCACAATGCGGTGATCGAGATCGACGGCCTGTCGCCATTGGTTTGCAAGGGGGCGATGCTGCAGGCCGATCCGCAGATGCCGAACGCCGATGTGTTTCTGGCGGCGCTTGCCGAACTCGAACAGACCGTGCCGCGCGGGGCAGCAGCGGTGCGCCGCGCGCTCGAAGCCGAAGGCGTGCCCTATTCGATGCACTGGGCAAAGCTCGGCGATCTCGATCGCGCCAAGGTCCATGCCGATTTCGGCCATCCGCTCGATGCCGATTCGCTGATCCGGCGCTGGCGCGATACGCGCGATTTCCTGTTGCCGCCCTTCGGGAAATCGATCTTCTGGAACGAAGCGCTGGTCAGCTACGGGCTGCTCGATCCGCTCTAGACGCTGGTTGCCGCCCCGGCAGCGCCGATCCCGGCAATCCAGCCCAGCGTGATTGCCGAACCCAGCCCCATTGCCGGCAGATAGCCCCAATAGCTCGGCCCCGAAACGCCGCGCGCTGCGCCGCCGCCGGCGAACAGGTTGGCAAAGCCGCGGCCGTCATCGAACAGCACGCGGGCATCGCTATCGATCTGCAGCCCGCCCTGCGTGTGGTAGATGCCGCCGCATACCTTGACGAGGTGGAGGGGCCAGCGCGGCGGATGGTCCTGCCCCCAGTCACGGCCCTGCGGGTCGTTCGCGCGGCCTTCGGCGGCGGCATCGGCCGCCGCGAGCGTCGCCGCCAATATCGCTTCGGCGCCCCCGGTGATCGCCGCCAGCGCCGCAAGATCGGCAGCGATGCGGATCGCCCCCGTCTCCTGCAATTGCTGGACTTCAAGCGTGTAGGCGGTGCGCGCCTCGATCGCCGCGTCGAACACCACAAAGGCCGTGCCGCCGGGCTGCATCATCACGGGATGCACCATGCCGGCGATATCGGCAACTTCGTTGACGAAGCGTTCGCCAAGGGTGTTGACCAGGAAGCCACCCTCCACCAGCACGCCCGGCGGCACGGTGATGCCGTGCGGGTCGGCGAGCATGGCATAGCCCTGGTAACTGCCCATGTCGGCAAGCGCGGCGCCGAGCCCGGCCCCGAGCCAGATGCCATCGCCATGATTGCCTTCATGGCCATTGTGCTTCGCTGCGGCGGCCTCGGGCATGTGCTGGCTGACCATCGCATGGTTGGCGGCAAAACCCCCGCTGGCCAGGACGAGCGCGCCGCAGCCAATGGCTTCGCGGGCGCCATCGGGGCGTTCGACGATGATGCCGTCGATGCGGCCCGGTGTCGTGCTGACGATTTCGACCAGCCGCGCTTCGAACAGCACGTCGACGCCATGGTCGGCGAGTTTCTGGTGGAGCAATTGCACCATGTCGTGCCCGCCATGCGCCGGCCAGCCGTGCATGCGTTGCCGGCTATGCCCATAGGCGGCGCGAAACCCGGTATCGAGTTCGAAGGGATAGCCGATCTCGCGGGTCAGCCAGTCGAGCGTCGGCCCCGAATGGTCGGCGATGGCGCGGGCGATCACCGGGTCGGTCTGCCCGCGCGTCTTGGCAATGATGTCGGCATACAGGATATCGGCGCTGTCCTCGATGCCCAGCGCCGCCTGTTGCGCGGTGCCGGCGGCGCACATCAGCCCCTGCGACATGGCGGTGGTGCCGGCGGGATGCGCATCCTGTTCGATGAGCAGCACCTCGGCCCCGGCGCTGCGCGCGGCCAATGCCGCCACCGCGCCACAGGCGCCGCCGCCGATGACAAGGACCGGAATGGTGAATTCGAAGCTGGTCATGGTGCAACCATCACGGTTTTGCGAGCCAGATCAAGCTGCGCATCGGAAGCGTTCGAGCCGGCTGCCCTTGCCCCGGGTCGCGTCGTCAATGCCGATCGAGCCCAGCACATGCCACCAGGTCGCGGCGTTGATGGCAATGACCGGCTTGCCGAGCCGTTTTTCTGCCGCCGCAGACAGGTCGAGCACCGCCAGTTTGGCGCGCAACCCCCTTGCGTCGCGCGGCGCGTTCACGGGATCGCCGCTGCGTCATCGAGGCTTTTGAACATCGCCTGGGTGTAGAGATAATCGCGGCGCTTGTCGGGGTCGGCATTGACGGCGCGCATCCCGGCGAAAACCTCGGCGCGGGCATCGGGGTTGTTGACCTCGATCAACCGCTTGTTGGCGATGGTCTGCGCCTGGATGAAATTGTGCATCACCGTGCGGCGTTGCCGGTCGAAGCGCGCCAGCAACGGTGCCGCCTCGGCACCCCCGAGAATGATCTGCGGCAGTTTTTCGGCCAAATTGATCGCATCGTGGATGCCGCTGTTCATGCCCAGCCCGCCGAGCGGGTTGTTGAGGTGCGCCGCATCGCCGATCAGCAGGACGCGGCCATGATCATAGCGTTCGGCAACGCGCTGGTGCACGCGATAGATGGTGCGGTGCACGGTTTCGACCCGGGTTTCGGGGCCGAGCAGCCGGCCGAACACCGCGGCGGCATTGGCGTCCGACTTCAATTCGGCATCGGGGGTCGCTTCCGCCGCCGATACGAGCACCCGCCACAGCCGCGGCACCCGCAACAGCACGTGCCAATCGGCCGGATCGGCGACATAATTGACATAGGCGAGTTGGTCGAAATGCGATTCCAACGGCTCCTTGGTCGACAGGCAGAGGAATTTTTCGGGGTAGGTGAAGCCTGTGAAGCCGACGCCGAGCCATTTGCGCACGATCGAATTGGCACCATCGGCGGCGATCAGATAACGACAGCGCCGGGTTTCGATCGCGGTCGGGGTTTCGAGGTCGACCGTGACGCCGTCCGCGTCCTGCGCGAAATGCACGACACGCCGCGCAAAGGCCATTTCGCTGCCCGGCATCGCTTCGATGCGGTTGGCCAGCAGCCGCGCCAATTGCCATTGTTCGCACTGCAGGCGGAAGGGATAGGGGGTGCGATCGGCCAGTTCGCCCAGGTCGAAGGCGAGAATTTCGCCGGTCTGGCGGATGCGATACTGATAAACCGGCGCCTTCAGCCCCAACGGCAGCATCTCGTCGAGCACGCCCAGCGCCGCCAGCATTTCGAGGCTGGGCGGGTGAAATGTCGAGGCGCGCAGATCTTCGGCGCAATGCGTGTCGGCTTCGACGACGAGCACTTTCAAACCGGCACGCGCCAGCGCATAGCCGGCCACCGTGCCGACCGGGCCACCGCCGGCGATGATGACATCATGATCGAACATCAGCGCGTCCTGGCGGTTGCTATGATATCAGACACGCAAGCAAGCCGTGCGGCCATCGGCAGTTCCTTCCTGTACACGACACCGTTTCCCGGTTGCCGCACCCCATGAACAAAAGGACTAACCCCGCCGGTGCAGGCCATATCGCCACCCAGCGCGATATGACCGCCAAGCGAACACAGATCGCCGGGCTGCGACACTTGGGCCCGGGATGCCGGTAACGCTGGCGCGAAGGGGAGGCGAGATGGGCGATTCACTGGGCTATCGGGCAAAATTCGCGGTGGTGGCACCTTCGACCAACACCAGCGTGCAACCCGAATATGATTCGATGCGGCCGCGCGGGGTGACCAACCATTTCGCCCGCATCAGCATTCCCGATACGCGCGTCACCGATGATGACAGCTTCATGGTGATGCTCGGCAACATCCGCGCCGCGACCAGCGGCGCGGTCGATGTGGCGATGAGCATGGCGCCCGACGCCGTCGTCATGGGCATGTCGGCGGAAACCTTCTGGGATGGTGCCGATGGCGCCGATGCCATGCTGCAGCGCCTCGAGGCACAAACCGGCAAGCCCGTCATCATGGGCAGCCATGCCTGCGATGCCGCGGTCAAGGCACTGGGCGGGGCCAGGCGCATCAGCATCATTACCCCCTATATGCCGGTCGGCGACAACCAGGTGCGGCGGTTCTTCGAGGATTCGGGCTATGAAGTGGTGGCCATCAAGGGGCTGCAATGCGCCAGCCCGATGCTGATCGCCCATGAAAGCGAACGCACGCTGAAACGCGCCATCGAGGAAGTCGATGACCCCAGCGTCGATGCGATCATCCAGTGCGGCACCAACCTGGCCTTTGCTCGCGTCGCCGCTGTCGCGGAATTCTGGCTGGAAAAGCCGGTGATCGCGATCAACACCGCTACCTACTGGCATGCGCTGCGCAGCATGGGCATCATGGACCAGATTGACGGCTTCGGCGCCCTTTTGTCGGATTATTGAAGCATGGAATATCCTTACATCCCGATCTCCCAGCGCCAGCCGCTCGTGTGGCCGAACGGCGCCCGCGTCGCGCTGATCCTGACCTTCAACCTGGAAACCTGGGATCTGACCAAGGATACCGACAAGCCCTATTACGCCGGTGGGCCGCCGATCCTGCCCGATGTGCTGCCCGGCCGGGTGCCCGATTTCCCCAATTATACCTGGCGCGAATATGGCCAGCGCGTCGGCATCTGGCGGCTGTATGATCTGTTCGACGAGCTTGGCGTCAAGGCGAGCTGCACCACCAACGCCGTCACCTTCGAACGCCGCCGCCCGATGGTGCAGGCGGTGCTCGATCGCGGCTGGGAATTGCTGGCGCACAATTGGGAACAGGGCGAACTGCTCAGCGACTATGCCGGCGATCCGGCCAAGGAGCGCGAGATCGTGCTGCGCACGCTCGCCAAATATGAAAGCGAAGTCGGCCGCAAGGCCATGGGCTGGCTGTCATCGTCGCTGCGCGGCACCTTGCAGACCGCCGATATCCTCGCCGAACAGGGGGCGATTTTCTATTGCGACATCATGAACGATGATCAGCCCTATTTGCTCAAAACCCCGTCGGGACCGATCGTTTCGATCCCCTACAGCAATGAAATCAACGATTTCACCCTGCTGACCCGGCGCAATTACACCACCGACCAGTTCCGCGACATCCTGATCGAGGAATTGGATGTGCTGTATGCCGAAGGCGCGAAGACCGGCCGGATCATGAATGTCGGCCTGCACCCGCATGTCTCGGGCCGGGCGCACCGGGTCCGCGCCCTGCGCGAATTCATCGAGCACGCCAAGTCCTTGCCCGGCGTGTGGTGGGCAACCCGCGAGGAGATTGCGCGCTGGTATCTCGCCAACCATGAAAGCCATATCCCGAACCAGTTAGGAGCCGTTGAATGACCGCGATGCTCAACACCTTCCAGCAGGGTGACCATCCCGTCTTGCCCAAGCCCGACCATGACGAGCGCGCCCGGCAAGAATTCACCAAAAGCCTGAAGGGCTTTGTCCAGTCGGGCCTGCTGCCGGGTCTCGGCCCGGTGTTCAAGGCGCGCGCGAGCAAGCGCTTCGAGCGTGACCATGGCCGGGTGCCGGCGAACCGCCACGATATCCGCAAGGCGATGCTGCCCGACCCGTATTTCCAGCACTATGCCGCGACCAACCGCATCGCCCAGGAACTGATCTGGGATTCGGTCATCGACACGATCGAGCGCCAGCTCCCCGAGATCGAGGCGCGCGCCAGGGCGCTGTCGGCGCAGAACCCGGCGCCGCTCGAAACCCGCGATGATTTCCCCACGCCGCGCTATGTGAGCGCGCTCGATATCCATTGCATGCCGGGCGGGTACGCAGAGGCGGGCGAAGTCGCCGCCGGCGCGCTGTATGATCGCGGCGTCTATCTTTACGCCATGGGCTATATGGGCCCGACCAATGACGACATGGGCCGTTCGGTCGCCAATTACGTCAAGCGCAAGATGCCCGACTTCAAGCCCAAGCGCATTCTCGACATGGGCTGCACCGTCGGCCATTCGACCCTGCCGTTCAAGGAAGCCTTTCCGGACGCCGAGGTGATCGGCATCGACGTTGCCGGGCCGCAGATCCGTTATGCCCATGCCCGCGCCGCCGGGCTTGGCCAGGCCGTCGGCTTCATGCAGCGCGATGCCAGTGCGACGGGGTTTGATGACGGCAGTTTCGATCTGATTGTCAGCCATATCCTGCTGCACGAAACCAGCGGCAAGGCGATGCCGGCGATCATTCGCGAATGCCATCGCCTGCTCGCCCCCGGCGGGTTGATGATCCATGCCGACCTGCCGCCGTTCGACCTGATGGACCCCTTCACCCAGTTCATTCTCGACAATGAAACCTGGTACAACAACGAACCCTTCTGGGGGGCGATGCGCGAGATCGACCAGATCGCGCTCGCCAGATCGGCCGGTTTTGCGGCGCCGCGCTTTGATACTGCGCCGATGGCAATCATGGAATTTGCCGTCGCCGCCGAAAGCTACACCGAAGCCGCTGCCGGATCGCTCGCGACACGCGACTTCACCGCCGGCGAATATGCGCCCGGCGGTGGCTGGGAAGTGCTGATCGCGGCGAAGGCGGCATGACGATGCGGCGCGATGCGCGCGGCAAGCGGCCGCAATTCTATGCCGATCCGGCGATGGACCAGGCGATGTCGATGATCCTCGTCCTCGCCGAGGAATTCAGCGTGCTGCGCGACCGGCTCGACACGGTGGAGCGTGTGGCCGCAGACAATGGCCTTGCCGCGGCGATCGAGGCATACCAGCCGCCCCAGGCGGTGCTCGAGGCACGCGAGGCGCGGCGCCAGGCGTTTCTGACGCGGCTCTATTATCTGGCGCGCAAGGACGCGGCGGAAGCTGCCGAAGCCGATACCGCCGAACGCTTCACCGCCACGATAGACGACATCGCGAAGCACTGACGATGGCGACGCTGCGCAATGCCCCCTCGCTGATCGAGGCGCTGGCGGCGGCAGTCGGTGCCGATCATCTGCTCACCGACGAGGCTGACCGGCGTTTTCACGGCACCGATGTTTTCAACGCCCGCGAGATTCCGGTGGCGGTGGCGCAGCCGGGCAGCGTTGCCGAATTGCAGGCGGTAGTCGCTGCCTGTGCCGCGGCCGGCGCGCCGATTGCGGTGCGCGGCGGTGGTGCCAGCTATACCGATGGCTATCTGCACAGCCGGCCCGGCAGCGTGACCATCGATACCAGCCGGCTGAAGGCGATCGCCATCGACGAACATAATGCCATCGTCACCGTCGAAGCCGGGGTGACCTGGGCCGAACTGTACGAAGCATTGCAGGCACGCGGGCTGCGCACGCCCTTCTGGGGGCCGTTTTCCGGCCTGGCGGCGACCATCGGCGGCTCGATGTCGCAAAACAGCATCAGCCATGGCAATGGCGTGTCGGCGGAAAGCCTGCTCAACCTCGATGTCATCACCGGCACGGGTGAACTGCTGTCCACCGGCAGCGCCGGCGGCGAAAACAGCGCGGCCTTCTTCCGGCACTTCGGCCCCGATCTTGCCGGGCTGTTCACCGGCGATTGCGGTGCGCTGGGGGTAAAGGCGCGCATCACATTGAAGCTGACGCGGCGTCGCGAGATGTTCGAGGCCGCGAGTTTCAGCTTTGCCAGCTTCGATGCGATGCACGACGCCATCCGGCTGATCGCCATCGAAGGCGTCGATGATGAAAATTTCGGCCTCGATGCGGCGCTGCAACAGGGGCAGATCGGCCGGCAGGACGGCGTCGCCGCCAAGGCCGAAATCGCCCGCAGCGTGATGAAATCCGCCACATCCTTCGGCAGCGGCGTGAAAAGCCTGGCGCGCATGGCGGTGGCCGGCGACCGCGAATTGAAGGCGGCGAACTATGCCGTGCACTACCTGACCGACGGCGTCGACAGTGCCGAAGCGCGGGCGAAAATGGCGGTGATCCGCCGCATCGGCACCGCGCATGGCGAGGAAATCGCCAACACCGTGCCGACGGTGGTGCGCGGCATGCCGTTTGCGCCGCTTTTCAACGTGCTGGGCCCCAAGGGCGAACGCTGGGTGCCGATGCACACGCTGCTGCCGCACGACCGGGTCAAGCCGTTTCACCGCGCCATTGCCGCTTATTGGGATGCCAATGCCGCGGTCATGGCGGCGCATGGCATCTTCACCGGCGGCATGTTCATGGCCGTCGGCGCCTCGGCCTTTGTCTATGAACCGGCGATCTACTGGCCCGATGCGCGAACGATCTTCCACGATCGCATGGTCCCCGCCGACCATCTCGCCACCCTGCCGTCCTATGCCGCGAGCAGCGCCGCCCGCGCCGAAGTCGACCGCATGAAACACGATGTCATCGCCCTGATGCACACCCATGGCGGTGCGCATCTGCAAATCGGCAAAGTCTACCCGCTGCTGCCGGGCCGCAATGCCGCCAGCGTGGCGCTGCTGCGGGCGATCAAAGGGGCGCTTGATCCGCAGGGGATTCTGAACCCGGGGGCTTTGGGGCTGTAGAGCCCCCGGCGGCTGGGGCCTTGGCCCCTTTCGATCGTTTGGGCGTCGCCGGCTCAGCACTGAATGCCAATAGGCCTTGCCTAGCCACGCCAATCGGCAACCTGTTACACAGATCAGACGGCGTGACTGGGAAGGAAAGTAGTTGGCGATGAACGTGCAGCAGCTTCGGAAAGACGATTTTTATTTCCCCATTCTTCGCCTTCTCGACACGTTGGGCGGTTCTGCATCGATCGAGGAAATGGAGCAGAGGCTGGTTGACGAGTTTGCATTCAGTGATGCTGACCTTGCGGTGGCCCATGAGCGGAGTGGAACGCCTATAATCCTGAATAGGATGGCATGGGCGCGCAGCTATCTGAAGGAAGCTGGTTTGCTTGCGAACGAGCGCCGAGGCGTTTGGCTGCTCACTGAAATCGGACGCGACGCCCTTGCGGGTGGTCAGGCAGTAATACAAGACCGCGTTACGACAGCGATGCGCGAGTATAATTCACGACGGAAGGCGGCCGCAGAGGCGAGCGCAACTGAAGAAGTGTCACCAGAGGAACTCCCCTCGGAAGCGGTGGCCACGACTGAGGAAAGTGGAGATTGGCGTGACCAACTGCTGTCGGCGCTTAAGTTGATTGATCCAACTGCCTTTGAAAGACTGTGCCAACGACTGCTTCGCGAAAGCGGTTTCGTTAAAGTCGAGGTCACCGGAAAATCAGCGGACGGTGGTATCGATGGAGTAGGTGTGCTTCGGATGAACTTGATTTCGTTTCAGGTCCTTTTTCAGTGCAAACGGTATTCAGGCGCTGTTTCGTCACCGATCGTTCGAGATTTTCGTGGTGCAATGCAGGGCCGGGCGGACAAAGGTCTTATCATCACGACTGGAAGTTTTACGGCTGACGCACGACGAGAGGCGACCCGCGATGGTGCGCCCGCGATTGATTTGGTTGACGGGGAGCTTTTGTGTGAGCTTCTCAAAGAACGTCGCCTTGGAGTCGTCGTTCGCGAAGTAAGGGCTGAAGAAGTCAGCGTCGATAGAGCTTTCTTATCAACCATCTAAAGAGCGGCAGCCGTCGCCAGCACTCTGTCAGCGCGGCAAATCCTCACGAAATCGGTCGGGCTGATGCATTCTTTCATGGAGGATGGTCACGATGCCGACCGTGCCATCGGACAGCAGCCGCCAGTAGATATAATGTTGACCATGCCGGTAATAGAAGCCGTCCACGCCGAATTCGGCAGGGATGGCGCGCCAAGGGAATTTGCGCGATGCGATCGCTTCAAACTGTTCGAACAGCTCGCGAATGTAACGAGCCGCCTGTTCCTCGCCCCAGGTATCACGGCTGTAGACATAGATTTCATCGAGCCGGTGCCCGGCGCGGTCCTGAACGCGATAGCCGGCCATGGCCTCAGGGTCGGGCGTTGCGGCGGATGATTGTGTCGGCGTCAAGCGCTGCATAGGCCGTTTCCGGCGCTGTGAAGGCGACGGCCAGTTCGGCCTGCAAGCGCGCGAAACTTTCGGCCTCCACGCGTTGCTTGTCCCGGCGGATCAGGTCACGCACATATTCGCTGACATTTTCAAAAGCGCCCTCGTCACCGACGTTCGCGGCAACGAACTCGCCCAACGCGCCGTTGACCCGGACGTTCAGAGTCATGGTGGGGGGCATATAGGTGCTCCGATTTGTGGCTGATTACTGGCCATATCCACAGGATAATGGATATTGTGGACAGCTTCAACTGCGATCCCCTTAACGCAGGGCTTGCCCGGAAATCAGCGCTGCCGCTGCCTGTCCCGCCAGCCGGCCCAGCCCGGTTGCCGTCAGCAGCCCGTTGCCGGCGATATAGCCCGCTGCGCCGGCCCCCGATACACCGCGCGCGGCACCGCCGCCGGCGAACAGATTGGGGAGCGGCGTGCCATCCGGGCGCAAGACGCGGGCGTCGGTATCGACGGCGAGACCGCCCTGGGTGTGGAACAGCGCGCCAGTAACCCGGGCGGCGCGATAGGGAGGGGCGAGGACGGGTTTGCCGGTGAAATCGCGGCCGAAGGGGCAGGGTTTGTGCCCCGCCGTCATCGCGGCGACATCGGCGATGGTTTCGGCAAGTGCCGCCGGATCGAGGCCGGTTGCGGTGGCGAGGTCGGCCACACTCGCCGCTTCCAGCACGGCGCCGGCGCTGAGCGCGTCGCGATAATCGTCGAAACCCAGCATCAGCTGGTGCAGGCGTTCGTCGAAGATGCTGATCGCCTGTTTTTCGGGCTGGGCGATGATCTTGGCGGCTTGTTCGGAATAGCCGAGCGCTTCATTGGAAAACCGCCGCCCCAGCCGGTTGACCTGGAAGCCGCCCTCCATGATCAGCGGCCACAGGATCGGGATGCCATGGCCATGGGCGAGCCCGCCGTGCCCCTGATAGGCGTCCATGTCGGCCGTCGCCGCGCCCAGCGCCTCGCCCCAGCGGATGGCATCGCCCTTGTTGCCGGGGTGGCCGTGGAACACGGCGCCGGTGATTTCGGGGATGTGCCGCGCCACCATCGCCGCATCGCCGCCGAAACCCGAACACGCCAGCACCAGTGCGCCGCAGCCGATGATTTCCCGTGCGCCATCGGGCCTGGCGACGACCACTGCCGAAACCCGTCCATTGGCATCGGCGACAAGATCGGTCGCCGCAGCATCGGTCAGGATATCGACCCCGGCGGCGGCGCACGCGGCCTGCAACGCCGCCATCAATTCCTCGCCGGTGCGGTTGGGGGTGCCCATCATCCGCATGACGCTGTGGCCGGGATAGAGAAAACCGGTGACGAGGCTGAACGGCACGCCATGGGTATCGCGCAGCCAGGTGACGGTGGCGGCCGATGCTTCGGCGAGCTTGAGCGCAACGGCCGGGTCACCGCCCTTCGCCTTGCGCAGGATATCGGCGGTGAGCGTCGCCGGGTTATCGGCGATGCCGGCGGCGGCCTGGTCGGGCGTACCGGCGGCGGGTACCAGCCCGGTTGACATGGCGGTGGTGCCGCGCGGGCCGGGATCACGCTCGATGACCAGCACGTCCACGCCCGCATCGCGTGCCGCCAGCGCCGCGGTCAGCCCGCAGGCGCCGCCACCGATGATGACGACGGGATAAGTGGCGAGTGGCTCGCCGGGGGTTTCGCTGATGATCGCCATGACGCTAGGGATAGCGGGTCGTGGTGCGGCTGTCGGCTGGCTGCGGCCATTGTCCGCAGGGTGGAGTTTCGGTGGCCACCGGGCGCATCGCGGCGCGGCGACGGCGAGGGTGCGGGACAATGGGGGTAGCGGCATGAGTGCTCAGGCAGAATTCCGGCGCGGCTGGCCGATCATCATCGGCGGCGCGATCGGCGCGGCCTTTTCCATCTCGGCGCTGCCCTTCTACACGCTCGGCGTGTTCCTGAAGCCGGTGGCCGCTGCAACCGGCTGGAGCCGCGAAGCGATCCAGTGGGGCTTTGCCGTGCAGATGGCCGGCGTGCTGGCCGTGACCTGGTTGTGGGGCGCCGCGATCGACCGCTTCGGGGCACGGCCAGTGGCGCTCTTGTCGATGGTCGGGCTCGGCGCCGGGCTGATGGCGCTGCCCTTCATCGCGACGAGTCTTTACGGCTGGTATGCCGGCTGGATGCTGGTGGCGCTGCTTGGCTCGGGGACGGGGCAGGTGACCTGGACACGCGGCATCAGCGGCTGGTTCAACAAGGCGCGCGGTGCCGCGCTCGGGCTGGCGCTGTTCGGCACCGGCATTGCGGCGGTGATCGCGCCGCCGGTGATGACCGCCGTGATCGCGGCGCGCGATTGGCAGACGGCGTATCTGCTGCTCGGTGGCTCGGTGATCGTGCTGGCGTTGCCGCTGGTGGCCTGGTTGTTCCGCGATGCGCCCACTGCGGCGCAAGGCGCCCCGCCGTTGACCGGTGCGACCCGCGGCGAAGCCCTGCGCGACCGGCGGTTCTGGACGATGCTGCTGGTGTTTTCGGCGGTCACCTTCGGGGTGGCGGGAGTCATCCCCAACCTCGTGCCGCTGCTGACCGACCGTGGCCTCGATCCGGCGACCGCGGCACTTTACGCCGGTTTTGCCGGGCTGTCGGTGATGGGCGGGCGGATCATCGCCGGGGTGCTGCTCGATCGCTTCTGGGCGCCAGCGGTGGCGGTGGTGTTCCTGGCCATTCCAGCGGCCGCCTGTTTCCTGCTGACCGGCGATACGCTGCCATCGGGGCCGGTGATCGGGCTGGCGGCGACGCTGGTCGGGCTGGCGGCGGGGGCGGAGTTCGACCTGATCGCCTTCATGGCCGGGCGCTATTTCGGCATGAAGAATTATGGCTTCATCTATGGCGTGCAGATCGGCGGGGTGCTGGCCGCGACCGGTCTGGCGCCGCCGGTGTTCGGGCATATCCACGGCGTATATGGCAGCTATGATCCGGCGCTGATCGGCGCGGGGGTGACGTTTCTGGTGGCGCCGCTGCTGCTGTTGACGCTGGGGCGCTACCCGGCGGCGGATTGATTCTTCGCATTGGTTCGTCACCCCGGGTCAAACCCGGGGTGACATTCTTTTTGGGCTTAGCCCGGCTCAGCCCGGCTGCTTCGCCTGCATCGCCTTGAACCACGCCGGCAGCTCCGGATCGGCTGCGCGCGGCACCGGCTGGCCGGCGGGGACCGGGGCCGGGGTTTGGGTGCGGGCGTAGAGTTCGAGGCTCGACAGGCTGGGATCGACCCATTTCTCCGGCGCCTTCAAGTACAGCGGGTGATGCTTTTCGACATAATCGAGCGTCTTGCGATCGATGCGGTTGATGTCGTCGAAAGCGCCCATGAAGGTCGCATATTGGCAATGGCCCGGCGTCGGGCCCATCAGCAACCACGGCAGCCACGGCGTCGTCCGCGTCCAGGTGCCACCATATTCGACGCTGGTTTTCTTGGCGTTCTGCATGTCGGCCCAGGGAATCTGGTAGAGGAAGGTTTCGGTCACCTGGTTGAACGGATTGGCGTTTTCGCGCGGCCATTTCGCCGGCGGCAGCGATGATGGGTAGAACAGGTTGATATGGCTGAACAGGTTGAGCGTATCGCCGCGGTGGGTCCAGTCGAGTTGCAACGGCACCGGCGGCGGCGCGGCGCGGTTCAGCCCGCCATAGCTTGGCGGTTGCGGCGCGAATTCGGTGATGGTGTGGTTGAACGGATCATTGGTGATCGGCACGACCTTGACGGTTTCGCCCAAATACGGATTGACCATCTCGGTGATGATCTCCCCCGATTTCAGATCGGTATACAGCCCGACTTCGCGCAGGATCTTGCGATAACCGACCCCGCTTTCGTGCGGCAGCAGCCGCGCGCATGACATCATGGTGAAACCGCAGATATCGCGGATCGCTTCGCCCGGGCGCACACCCTGGATCATGCCCTGCGCCCAACCATATTTGGTCGATTTCATGTCGATGTTGCCGAGCAACCGCGCCCAGGCCTGCATGTTGCCCTTGGGGGTCATCAGGTCGAGATACGGCCCTTTCAGCGTCGCCGGGTCGCCGCTGCGGGCGCCGGCGCTGCTCGACAGGGCACCGGCCGCCATCGCGGCACCGGTCAGGGCTAGAAAATCACGGCGTTCCATGGCGCGTCTCCGCAGTGGGGGCTGGTTCATCCGACAGGTGACCATCTGGCGGCTTTGACATCAAGCGCCAGCACAATAGACTATCCGGCAGCCGGATAGGGTGAGCAGGGGGGAAGGCGTTGGCAGCGGCAGCAAGCGGGGGGCGGGACGGGCCGGGCGCGGAGCGTGATGGAAACGTGCGGGCCATCAGCCGCGGGCTGGCGGTGCTGCAGGCGGTCAACCGCGGCGGCTCGGTGACGATGATGGAGATCTGCCGCACCGCGCACATCCCCTATCCCACCGCCTGCCGGATCGTGCAGACGCTGATGGACGAAGGCATGATCGAGCGTGAGCCGGCGCGCAAACGCTATCGCCCGACGGCGCTGGTCCGTACCCTGAGTTTCGGTTTCCAGGACGAAGGCGATCTGGTCGCGGTGGCGCGCCCGCACCTCGTCGCGCTGACCAACAAGCTCGCCTGGCCGGTCAGCGTCACCACCCGGGTCGGCCCGGTCATGATGGTTCGCGATTCGACCCACAAGCTGACCAGCCTGACACTGCACAATTACGTGCCCGGTTTCACCCTGCCGATCATCGAATGTTCGACCGGCAAGGCCTATCTGGCGTTTTGCGGCGAGGAAGAACGCCGCGGCGTGCTGCAGGGACTGCGCCAGCTCGACGGCCCCGCCGAACGCATGGCAGTGCTGCTGACCAGCAACGAACGCATGCTCGACGATATCAGGGCGCGCGGCTTCGCGACCCAGGCGCGCAACGCCTATACCGCAACGCCAGGCAAGACATCGTCGATCGCCGTGCCGCTGTTCCAGAACGATACGGTCGTCGGTGCGCTGGCGCTGATTTTTTTTGCGTCCGCCGTCAGCATGGCCGAAGCCGAAGGGCGTTTCGTCGCGGCATTGCAGGAAACGGCCCGGGCGATTTCGGCAGAGCTCGCGCAGAAATCGCTCGGCTGATATCCGCTTGACGGATAAAGTCGGTGAAGTTGACCCAAGTGTCGATAATTCGTGACTGTTTGAAGACAGGTCGGATGAAGGGCGTAGCAAGCGTCCCGGCGACAAATCGGCAAACTGCGAGGGGTCATCATGAAGAATCGGACTGTCATTCGACATAGCGTCAGTGTGTTTGCGTTGGTGCTGGGGGCGACGACCGCCCAGGCGCAGACAGCGCCGATGGCCGCCGCCGAAACGGATGATGCCAACGCCATTATCGTTACCGCCCGCCGCATCAACGAACGCCTGCAGGACGTGCCGGCCGCCATCAGCGTGGTGACCGCCGAAGATTTGCGCCGCAAGGGCATCGACGACCTGATGGACGTCGCCCAGAACACCGTGGGCTTTGCCTTTGAAGCGATTTCGCCACTGGTCGTGCAGACCTCGATTCGCGGCCAGCTCAACCTGCGCACGACATCGCCGGTGCAGAACGTGCCGGTCAACATCGATGGCATCTATCTGCAGCGCGGCTACATGATCGACCAGGGCCTGGTCGAATTGCAGCAGATCGAAATCATCAAGGGACCGCAATCGGCGCTTTACGGTCGCAACGCCTTTGCTGGCGTCATCAACCTGACCACCCGGGCGCCAAGCCTTGAAAAGATCGAAGCCGAAATCCAGGGCACGATCGGCAATCATGATCGCTACGATGCGCGCGGCTTCATCAGCATTCCGATCATCAAGGACAAGCTGGCAGTGATGGCCGCTGTCGGTCATTCGCAGTTCGATGGTACCTGGGAAAACCAGCATCCGCTTGCCAATTCGACCGATCCCGGCGCGCGGACGCGGGGCAATCTGGGCGGCTGGAACAAGGAAACCTATCAGGTCCGTGTCATCGCCAAGCCGGTCGAATCGCTGACCATCGATGCGATGTACATTCGCACCGAGCGCTTTTTCGATCAGTTCGCCAGCTATGCCATGGGCACCACGGCCGCAGCGACCACCGCGGTCAACACGCTGAACGCCTCGCCGGTCACCAACCCCAGCCCGTTCGCGTTCCCGCCGGCAACCCAGAATCGCCTGTTCGTCGGTGAAGTGCCGGCGCTGCCGGTGCTGGCGCCCGGCGAAAACCGTCCGGCCGGCCTGCTCATCGATCCGCGCGCTTATGGCCTTGAAGGGCCGACCGACGTCGGGTCGCTGAAGCTTGAATGGAATGATGGTGGCGCGATTTCGGCGCTCTACCAGTTCGGTTACACGCGGGCTGCCGTTACCCAGCGCGGCAACGCGATGCGCAACCCGCTTTCGGCGGCAACGCTCAATTCGTTCACGCCGCCGCAGGCTTTCGTCGGCACGCTTTTCGATTCTTCGGGCAGCGATTCCAGCTTCGAAGGGTACAGCCACGAAGTGCGCTTCAGCTACGATAACGAAGGGCCATTCCGCGGGCTTTTCGGTTTCAACTATTCGAAGACCAAGGATATCGAATCCAACGCAAACGAAGTGCATCCGGTCAATTCGACCACATTGCTGCCCGCAACCAATTTCTACTTCCCGATCGGGCCGGGCTTGGCGCGCAACGCAGCCGGCGGTCCGGGGCGGTTGACTTATTTGCAGCGCGATGAAGACATCTTCAGCGCCTTTGCTTTCATCGCGTACACGCCCAACGAAAAGCTCGAGATAACGCTGGAAGGCCGCTTTACGATCGAAGATCAGAAGATCATCGATTTCCTGGCGCCCAGCGGCATCTTGAACACGCAGATCGTCAATCCGCCGCGGCTCACGGATACGACCAGCTTCTTTACGCCACGCGGTTCGATCACCTATCGGGCAACGCCGGACAACCTGGTTTATGCCTCGGTCGCGCGCGGTGTGAAATCGGGCGGTTTCAACGGCGCCACCTCGATCCCGCTGGAGGCGCAACGCACCTATGCGCCCGAAACCAACTGGACCTATGAAATCGGCTCCAAGAACCAGTTCTTCGATCGCAAGCTGACGGTCAATGTCGCTGCCTATCACACCAGCTGGCGCAGCCTGCAAACCAACGTCGTCCGCCTGCGCGCCAATGGCACGCCGGATACCGCGTTCCTGGTGCCGACGATCGTCGGCAATCTGGGCGGCGTCAATGTCTGGGGCGGCGAAGTCGAACTCGCCTGGCGGGTCACGAACATGCTGACCCTCGATGGCGGCGCCAGCTACAACAGCGCCAAATATACCGACGCGACCACATCGCAGCGTTTCGGCATTTCGGGCAATTGCAACGGCATCGTCTGCGCAGCGGTCGGTACCCCGCCGGCGCTGCCGATTGGCGGCAACAATGTCGAGCGGCGCCCCGATTTCGAAGCCTTCGGCGGTGCCACGCTGAACGGTGATTTCAGCGACAAGAACAGCTGGTTCATTCGCGGTGATTTCACCTACCAGACCAAGCAGTTCATCGATGAAGCCAATCTGGCCTTCACCCCCGGCCGTTTCATCATGAACGCCGGGGCCGGGGTGACCTTTGGCATCTTCTCGGTCAATGCCTGGGTGCGGAATATCGCCGACAAGCAATATGCATCGTCATCGCTGTTCCTGATCGGCACCGGCGGCGCGCTGTCGGCATCCTATGTGCCGTCGCTGGGCGATCGCCGGACCTTCGGGTTGACCGGCGCCGTGCGCTTCTGATGATGGCCGCCGCGATCCGGGCCGGGCACTGCGCCGGCTTGCGATCGCGGCGCTTGTCCCGGCTTGCCGCATGATCGACCGGCGCATGGTGCTGGCAGGCAGTATGGCGATGGGCCTGATCGGGCCGGCGGCCGGCGCGGCACAGGATGGCACGCTTGTCCTTGCCGATGGCCGCCCGATGCCGGTGCGGCGTTGGCGGCCAACGGGCCAACCGCGCGGCTTCATCCCGTTTTCCCACGGTGCCAACAGCAATGGTGCAAAATACGACCGGCTGTGCAGTGCGCTGGCGGCGGCGGGCTTTTTCGTGGCGGCGCCGACCCATGCCGATTCCCCCGATCATCCCGGCGGCGGCAAGATCGCGCGTGACCAGGGCATTCCGCTGCGCCTTGCCGACATGCGCGGGCTGATCGCCGAAGGCGTCGCGGCCGGGCTGCCGGTCATCGCCGCCGGCCACAGCTATGGCGCATTGATCGCCCAGATGCTCGGCGGCGCCGGTGGGGTTCCCGAAGCCGCGGTCAGGGCCGTTATCGCCTGGTCGCCACCGGGGCCGTTTCCGCCGGCGATTACCGCCGATCTATGGAAGACGATGGCGCGGCCGATGCTGGTCGAAACCGGCACGGCGGACATGTTGCCGATAATGGCGCCGACCTGGGATGTCCACCGCGTCAGCCACGACGTTGCGCCGGGGCCGGGGGTGTTGTTCGTCGGCGCTGGCGTCGACCATTATTTCGGCAACATCATCTGCCGCCCGGAACGCGCCGAGCCGCCGCAGGAAGCGCAATTCGCCGATGCGCTGGCGGTGACGCTGGGCTTTGTCGATGCCGTACTGGCGGGCAAGGCTTTGCTGCCGCTGGCGCGCCCGGCGAAACCCGGCGCCAGCTGGGTCGAGGTTCGGGCCTGATCCGCCGCCATTATGTCGATGGCCGCTGGGGCCAGGTGCATGTCACCGCCGCCGGCGCCGGGCCAACTGTCGTGCTTCTTCACCAGTCGCCGCTGTCGGCCAGCCAGTTCCTGCCCGCCTTTCCGGGGCTGGTTGGCGCCGGGTTGCGGGTGGTCGCGCTCGATACGCCGGTGTTTGGCGCGTCCGATCCGCCGCCGGCGCCGGTGTCGATCATCGATCATGCCGAAGCGCTGCTGGCCGTGCTGGCCCAAATTGCCGAAGGGCCGGTGCATCTGCTCGGCCATCACACCGGCGCGATGATCGGCGCGGCCCTGGCGGCGCGGCATCCCGGCGTTCTGGCCGGGCTGATCCTCAACGGTGTGCCCCTGTTTGATGATGCGGAACGAGCGTTCTTTGCCGCTTTCCGATTTGCGCCCGTGGCGCCCCGCGCCGATGGCGGGCATCTGGTCGATGCGTGGCAACAGCGTTTGAAGGCCAGCGCCGGCTGGACCGATCTTGCCGCGATGCACCGCCATGTCGCGACGCAACTCGCCAATCCCGATCGCTTTCACTGGGGGTTCGAGGCGGCTTTCGCGCATGATCTGGCGGCGGATCTGGCGCGGATCACGACCCGCACGCTGATCCTGACCAACACCGGCGAGGATCTGTATGCCGCCTCGCAACGCGCCGCGGCGCTGCGGTCCGATTGGGCGTACACGGCGCTGCCCGGCGGCACCCACGATATCGTCGACGAACAACCCGAAGCCTGGGCGCAAGCGGTCGCCGCGTTTGTATCGGGGTCCGGGGCCTGAGGCCCCGGCTGCCTGAGGCTCTTTCCCTATCGCGGCTGCGGCGTCAGCTTTGCTCCCGGAATCCCGTCAAGGATGATATTGATCAGCCGCGCATTATCCCATTCGGGTTTGCGCGGCGGCGCGTCGCCGGTGCGCAGCACGACGAGTTGTTGTGACGGCACGATATAGACGATCTGGCTCGAATTGCCGTCGAACATCACGACATCGTTCGACCGATAGGGCTCGGAATGCAGCACCTTGGGCAGCGGCCTGGTCGGGTTTGCGAAACCGCGCCGCTCGATATAGGCGCCGCCGATCCACAGGCCCAGGCCATAGTGCGGGTTTTGCGCGGTCGGGGTCTTCATCGCCGCGACATAGCCCTTGGGCAGCAACTGCTTGCCGCCCCATTTGCCATCCTGTGCCACGAGCATCGCCATGCGGGCATAGCTTTCGGCGGGCAGCAGGGCGCAGCAGCCGCTATGGGCGAGGCCTTGCGGGCGGTTGATCCAGACATGGCCGCCGGTCGCACCGATGGGTTTCAGCACTTCATCGCCGATGAATTCGGCATAGCGCCGGCCGGTGGCGCGCTCGATGATCAGCGCGATCAGTTCCGAGGTGGCGTTGCTGTATTCGTAAATGCTGCCGGGCGCATCGGTCAGCGGATATTCCTCGAGGATGATCTTTTCGTGGAAGGGGTGGAGATAGGCGCGGCTCCAGATGTTCATCGGCTCGATCGACTGGCCTTGCGCCAGCAGCCCGGAGCGCATGTCGAGCAGGTGGCGGATCAGCATCGGCGCCCTGGGCGTGTCGCGCCATTCCGGAATGAAATCGGTAACGGGCTGGTCGAGCGACTTGACCTTGCCGAGCGCGATGGCGCGACCGATGGCGAGCGCGGTGATCGGTTTGGCGAGTGATTTGGAAACGATCTCGGTCGCCGCGCTGGCCCCGCCATAATAGTGTGCGGCGGCGATCTTGCCCTTGTGGATGACGATGAAGGCGCTGGAATTATTGGTGCCGGCATAGGCCGCTGCCGCCGCGAGCGCTTCGGCGCTGATCCCGGGTCGGGCCGCAACCGGCAGGGCTTTCGGCGCAGCGCCGGGAACGGTTTCGAGCGGATCATAACGGCTCAATTCGCCGCGGCCGCTGGTGGCGATGTCCTGGAAGCGCGCCGCGTAAATGGCTTCCACGTCCGGCGGATAGTCGGCGGCCATCAGCAGCGGCGCGAGCGCGAGAGCGACGAGACGAAGCACATGGCGCATTGGATTCCCCGGATGACAGCCGATGCAATCTGGCCAAGGCGTCATGCTGGCGCAGGTTATGCGCTGCGTCCATCCGCCCAGCGGATAAACCCGTGGCATTTCGCGCGGACGAGCCGGCTTTGCCTAGCCTTTGCCGCGTGGGGGAACCGATGATGCCGCGCTCGAACTATGCTCTCGACACACGAATTGCCGGCTGGCTGGTTGCCATCACCTATTTTGCCCATTCGCAATTGACGGTGTTCCTGGCGCGCTCCGACCGTTTCGGACCGCTGCGCGAAACCTATCGTGGCTGGCATTACCTGCTTGGCACCATCGTGCTCGCCGTCGTGCTGTGGCGGCTGTGGCTGTGGCGACGCGACAAATGGGTGGCGCCGGCGCCGGGGGTGCCGGCCGGGCTGCACCTTTGGGGGCGCTGGCTGGCGCTGGTCGCCTATTGCGTCATCGTCGTCGCGCCGGTGATCGGGGTTTTCTATGCCTGGGCCGATGAACTGACAATTCATCTGGGGCCGTTCGTCACCTTGCCCAATCTGATGCCGCGCGACCGGTCGGTGTGGATGTTCACCGGCTATTTCCATTCGGGCATCGGTTTCATGGTGCTGGTGATCAGCGTTGCCGCGCTGTTGACGACCGCCTGGGGGCTGCTGCGCCATGGCCGTGGCCTGCTGGCGATTTTCCCGCCGGGGTTCGGCGCGCAGATCTTCGTCGGTGTATCGTCGACGGTCTATTCCTTCGCCACCTTCCGCTCACCCGAACCCGGGCCACGCGCCGTCGCCACCTTCTGGGCGGCCTGTGCGGTGGTAGGGGGGGTGGCCTGGCTGATCCATCGCAAACCCGGGCCGGCAAAGGCGGCACGTCCGCTCGGCGCTGTGGCGCGCGTTGCGGCACCGGTGGCGGCGCTGTCGCTGCTCGGGCTCGGCGCCTATGGTCCCCATGCGCTGTTTCGCGTCACGCCCTGGCCGATGGGGGAAACGGTGAAGGCTCCCGAAGGCCAGACATCGCACAAGACGATCGCCGATCATCCGGCGGCGCGGGTGCCGATCACGCCCGAAACGCCGTTTGAAAAACAGGTGCGCGCCGATACCTACAAATGGTGTCGTTTCTGCCATACCGTCGAAAAAAATGGTCCGCATCTGGTCGGGCCCAACCTTTACCATATCTTCGGGCAAAAGGCCGGGACGGGGCCGAATTTCACCTACACGAAGGTGATGGCCGATGCTGGCCGCCACGGGCTGGTGTGGACCGACGAGCGCATCGCCTGGTATATCGCCGATCCGCAAAAGCACATGCCGGGCACGGCGATGATCGTGTCATCAGGGCCGATCCCGGACCCGAAGGTGCAGCAGGCGGTGGTCAATCTGCTGCGCCGCGAAACAATGGTGGATGTGCCGGCGGTGGATGCGCCGGCGGCGCCATGATTCGCCGCCTGTCGGATATAAGGGCCATGGCTTGCGATGCGCCGCAGCGTTCGCGCATGATGCCGGCATGAACATTCCCGATACACGCGTTTCGACGGGCCTGAAGGCCGCCTGGGGGCTGGGCTCGGTCGGTACCGTGACGGTGCTGACGATCAATTCGCTGCTGCTGTTGTTCTTCATGACCTCGGTGCTCGGCCTGTCACCGGCGCTGGCCGGCGGGCTGTTGTTCGGTGCCAAGCTGATCGATGCGATTGCCGCGCCGGTGCTGGGCGGGATCAGCGATAGCTGGAAGGGGCCGATGGGCCGCCGCGCGCCGTTCCTGCTCGCGGGCGCTTTTGTGTCGGCCGCCGGGGTGGCGCTGGTCTTCAACCCGCCGGTGGCGGCGGATGCGATGCTGCCGATGTGGATCCTGGGCTGCCTGATCGTCATCGCGCTCGGCTACACGCTGTTCAACGTGCCCTATATGGCGATGCCGGCGGAAATGACCGACCTGCCCGCCGAACGCACCTCGATCATGTCGTGGCGCATCGCCTTTGTGTCGGTCGGCGGCCTGATCACCGGGCTGGCGCCACAGACGGCAACGCAGTTCGGCGGTGGCCGCACCGGCTTCGGCATCGTCGGCTTCATCCTGGCGGCGGTGATCCTTGTCGCCATGCTCAGCGCCTTTGCTGCGGCAAGGCGGACCCGACAGGTGGCGGGCGGGGCGCAGGCCGGCGGCTTCAAACGCTATCTGGTCGTGGTGCAGAACCGGCCGTTCATGCTGATCATCGCGGCCAAGGTCTGCCAGCTCGTCGGGCTCGCCAGCCTGACCGCGTCGATGCTTTTCCTGATGAAGAACGTGCTGTTGCAGCCGGAATCGACCATCGGCCTGTATGTCACGGCCTCGACCGTGGCGATCCTGACACTGATGCCGGTGTGGGTATGGCTGGGCAAATATTTTTCGAAGCGCACGCTCTATATCGTCGCCTGCCTGTTGTTTGCCTGCCTTACCTCGAGCTGGTTGCTCGCCGGTCCGAACGAGCCACTGCCGCTGATCCTGCTGCGCGGTTTCCTGTCGGGCACCTTTTCGGGCGGGCTGCTGCTGATGGGGCAATCGTTGCTGCCCGATGCGATCGATGCCGATTGCAAGCGCTCGGGCATTCGCCGCGAAGGCGTTTACGCCGGTGCCTACAGCTTTGTCGAAAAGGCGTCGATGGCGTTCGGGCCGCTGCTCATCGGCCTCATCCTCCAGGCGTTTCACTTCAAGCCGTCGCTCGGCAAGGCGGTTGCGCAACCGGCCGAAGCGCTCACCGGCATCTACATCGGCGTCGCCATCGTGCCGGCGCTGCTTTATGCCATCTCGATCATCCCGCTGCTCTATTTCCGGCTCGAAGCCGATGAACCCGCGCCAGTCGTCAACAGCACCGGCACCCCGGCCGTGGCCGAATAAAGGAGATCGACATGCCCCAGACACTTCGCCAGGGCGGCCGGTCGGCCATGGATTTCATGGTCGGCATCACCCAGGCCATGCGGCCGGTTTCGGCGCGCTGGAACCAGTCGCTGGCGAAATCGGGCATCACCCCCGACAGCCTGCCCGATGATCTGGACGCCCGCCACGCGGTGATGGACGCAGCGCTCGCCGGGTCGAAGCCCTTCGCCGTCAGCAGCCTGATTGCCGAATTTGCCAGTGTCGAACATGGCCGGGTGGCGCGCGACGGCTTCGATGAAATGGCCGATGTGCTGTTGCCGCAACTGGCGGCGCTGGAAGCAAAAGGCCCGGCGCGGCTGACCACCTATAATGATTTTGCCGAGCCCGATTATTACCAGGGCGTCTGGTTCCACCGCACCACCGGCGGCTGGAACGGCCATGCCGAAATGGGCTTCATCCATTCCGAACTGATCCACAAGACCTATGTGGCGCGCAATTTCGGTGGCGACATCTTTGCCCAGCGCCGTGCCGTGCTGGGGATGTTGCCGCGCGCCGATTACACCCGCATTTGCGAAATGGGCACCAGTTCGGGGCATTTCACCACCGCGCTGCAGGAAACCTATCCCGCCGCGCACATCACCGGCGTCGAACTGGCACTGCCGATGCTCAAGGAAGCACTGCGCGTCGCCAATGCCCATGGCTGGGATTGGGACCTGCACCAGAAGGCTGCGGAAGATACCGGCTTCGAATCCGGAAGCTTCGACCTTGTCGCCAGCTACATCATCCTCCACGAATTGCCGGCCAGTGCCATCAAGGCGGTGTTCGCCGAGGCCTTCCGCCTGCTCGAACCCGGCGGCCAGATGCTGATGAGCGACGTCACCCCCTATCGCGTCCATGACAAGATGGGGTCGTGGCGCGCCGATTGGCAGGCCAACAAGGGCGGCGAACCCTATTGGCGCGAGGCAGCGACGCTCGACTGGAGCGCAACCGCGCGCGAAGTGGGCTTTGTCGACGTGTCCGAAGGCGGGCTCGGTGGGGCGCCCTACCCCTGGGTCATCATCGGGACAAAGCCGGCGTGACTAACCTCGCAGACGGTGCCGCGGCATCGCGACAGGTACGCAGCGGCCAGGCGCTGGCCCCCGATCAGATCGACGATGTGGCGAACGCGTTGCTCGTGCTGGCGCGCGAACTGTGGGTGGTCAAGGACAGGCAGCGGGTGCTCGAGGCGCTGCTCGCGGAAAACGGCATCGTCGCGCCGGGTGCGGTGCGCGATCACCAGCCCGGCCCGGCGCTTGCGACCGAATTGGAAACCGAACGCGTCCGCTACACCAACGCGCTGATGACGGCGCTGTGCCCGCCATCGGAAGACGAGGCATGAAGGCGGCGTTCATCGCGGCGCTGCTCTGGCTGGCCAGCGCGGCGACCGCGCAACCGGCCCCCGAAACGGCGGCCCTGCTGGCGCGCATGAAGGCGATCCCCATGGCCGCATCGGTTGAAAGTCCAAGGGCCTATACGCCGGCCGAAACCGTGGCCGGCGGCAAGAGGGCGGCCTTTGCCACCGGCAGCGGCGTGGCATCGGCGGCGCTGGTGGCGGCGCAGGCCTATGCCGATGCGCAAAACAGTTTCGCGCTGATCGTCGCGAAGGATGGCCGCATCGTCCATGAACACTATGCCCCGGGCTATGATGCCTCGTCGCATTTCGCCACCGCGTCGATGCACAAGGCGGTGCTGGCGCTCGCCTATGGCGCCGCGATCCGCGCCGGCAAGATCGCGCTGGCCGATCGGCTCGACAAGCATCTGCCCGAATTCGTGGGGGACCCCAAGGGCGCAGTGACCATCGAACAATTGTTGCGCATGACCAGCGGAGTCGGCTCGCCACCCGCCACGCCGGGCGATCCGGCGGCGCCGGCGACGCAATTGATGTTCGGTACCGACAATCGCGCCGCGGCAAGATTGTTCGTGCTGGCGACCCCGCCGGGCAGCGAATTCGCCTATCAGAATGTCAGCACGCAATTGGCCGGGCTGGCGCTGCAGGCGGCGGTCGGCGGGCGCTACGCCGATTATCTGTCCCGGCAGATCTGGGCGCCGATCGGCGCGGGCGATGCCGCGCTGTGGCTCGATCGGCCGGGCGGCAACCCGCATTTCTTTTGCTGCCTGCAGGCCAGCGCCGGCGACTGGCTGCGCATCGGCGAACTGGTGCGCAACGGCGGCAAGGTCGGCAAAAGCCAGGTCGTCGCCGCCGATTGGGTGAAGGCAGTGACGGCGCCATCACCGCTCAACCCCAATTTCGGCATGAATTTCTGGCGCGGCAGCCCGCACGCCCCGGTACGCCGCTATGCCAGGGCGGTGGCAATGACGGTTGCGGCGGCGAAGCCCTTTGGCCGCGACGATGTCGTGTTCATCGATGGCGCCGGCGGCCAGCGTGTCTATGTCGTGCCGTCCGCCGGGCTGACCATCGTGCGGATCGGCAAGCCTTCGCTCGATTGGGATGATAGCGAACTGGTCAATCGCGTGCTCGCCGGGGTAAGCTAAAGCTTTGGCGCAATGCCCCAGAAGGCCGCGATGCGGCGCGTTGACGACAGCCCGCATTCGAGAAAATACGGCCCCGGCGTGCCGCAGGCTTCCGGCCCGATGCTCGTGATCGGCAGGCCGTGGCCAAGCCCGGTGATGACATGGGCTTCGATCTGTTCGACGCCGCTGGCATCGCGCCACACGCGGCGCTGATGGCCGGCAATGCGGGCCGCCGCCGATGGCGCCGACAGGCCGTGCAATTGTGCCCAACCGGCGATGATCGCTTCGGCGTTGGTCGGCGCGACCGTCGGGTCGGCAGCGCCGTGCCAGACCGACAGGCGCGGCCAGGGCCCGGTATGCGGCGACGCCGCGCGCACCCGGCCGGCGATGGTTGCGGCATCGGGCAAGCCACTGCCACGCATCCGGTCGAGCCCTTCGCCCATCGAACCGGCGATGCCATGCGCGACCCCGGCGATGATCGCGCCGCCGGCGAACACCTCCGGTGCCGTGGCGAGCAGCGAGGCCGCCATCGCGCCGCCTGCCGACAGGCCGGTAACGAACACCCGTGCCGGATCGGCCGTGCCATCGCCGACCAGGGCCGCGACCATCTGGCGGATCGATTCGACTTCGCCGCTGCCGCGCCGGACATCGCCGGGCTGGAACCAGTTGAAGCACATATTGGGATTGTTGCCGCGCGCCTGCTCGACGAACAGCAGCGCAAAACCCGCCTCGGCCGCCAGCGTCGACCAGCCGGCGCCATGATCGATCGCACCGGCATTCTGGGTGCAACCGTGCAGGACAACGACGAGCGGCATCGACAGGGCGATCGGCGCGGATCGCCGGGCCGGCCGGACCAGCCAACCGGTCAGGCCGCCCGGGTTGCTGCCGAAATCGGCAAGCGCGGCGCGCGGTTGACGCGGCGCCGCATGCGTTGCCGGGCGCGTGCTTGTCGCGCTGGAGTTATCAGCCCGCATCTTTGTATCGGACCCCTGAAGTCGAAAAAAGCCATGATGGCACCCGTTGCCGGGCTGCTGTAGCAACCGGATTGCTGCAGCGCAGCCTAAATAATCGGCCAGGGCGTGCGGTTCCGCCGCCGATAGCGGTCGTGCCCTAACGGTGCAGGATGGCAGGTTGTCGTAGCGACGGTCGGTGGATTGCTGGCGGCCGTCGCGGCGCCCAACCGCGCGCCGGGGCACCCCGGCCCGCGGCGGCGGCCGCCACCGCCGGTGCCCCCGCAGCCGCCCCCGCCAGACAATG
>JBBRVH010000031.1:0-30754 GCA_038246995.1 Sphingomonadales bacterium | reverse complement strand
GGCTCAACCAGCATCTGCTGCGCCCCGGCAAGGACGGCGGCAAGCCCGACTTTTTCGGGCCGACGCCGGCCGATGCGCGCTTTGTTTCAACAAAAGTCGTCGCCCGTGGCCAGACCGCCAAGGTGACCGGCGATTTCACCTGCAATGGCGTCACCAGGCCAGTGACGCTCGACGTGCAATTCTATGGCGCCGGCAAGCTGCCGGTGGCGATGGGCGGCAAGGACAATGTCGGCTTCCACGCCACCGGCATGATCAGGCGCAGCGATTTCGGGCTCGGCTTTTTTGTGCCGATGCTCGGCGACATGGTGAAGCTGGATATTTCGGCGGCGTTTCAGAAATAGCCGCTGACGGCGGCGGTACGAGATCTGGTTGAAAATATATCTTTAAAGCCTCTTGCACAAAACAGTCCAAGATATATCTTGATTGCCGAGGGGTTCTCTCGGGAGATACATCATGCACTTCAGACGACACCGCCACGGCCCGCGCTGGGACGCCTTTGCCGAAAGAATCCGCGAACAGATCAATGAAGGCGCCTGGAGCGGGGCCTGGTCGGGCTTTGGCGACAGTTTTGGCGAAAATCGCACCCGGCGCGCAGGCGGCGGCAGCCGGGGTCGTGTCCTCGACAGCGCCGAACTGCGGCTCGTGCTGCTCAAACTCATCTGGGAACAGCCGCGCCACGGCTATGAACTGATCAAGGCGATCGAAGCCTTGTCGGGCGGCGTCTATGCGCCGAGCCCGGGGATGGTCTACCCCACGCTCACCCTGCTCGCCGACCAGGGCCTGGTCGATGAAAGCGCCGATGGCAGCCGCAAGCGCTTCGCGATCAACGGAGCCGGCGCGCAACTGCTCGGCGATGAAGCCGCGGCGGTGGCGGCAGCCGTGGCGCGGCTGGAGGATCTCGCCAAGCTCAACACCCGGCCTGAATCGGGGCCGGTGCGGCGGGCGATGCGCAACCTCCACACCGTGCTGCAGGCGCGCATGGCGCAGCAGGACGGCGACGAGGCGGTGCAAAAGGCACTGCAACTCGATATCGCGGCGATCCTCGATGAGGCGGCAAGCCGGATCGAGCGGCTCTGACCTTCTCCCCTCCCGGAACGGGAGGGGCTGGGGGTGGGTTCTGCCGCCGAGACCATATTTGCCCGCGCGGAAAGACCCACCCCCGACCCCTCCCGAAGCGGGAGGGGAGACGGTCGGCGCTTGCGGCGCTCTTCGCCGCGACCTACGCTTTCGCCCCTGAACAAAGGGGCAAATTCATGCGCACAATCGCCATCCTGCTGCTGGGCGCGGCGCTTGCCGCCCCCGCCGCTGCCGCCAGGCCCGATCTCGATGTCGTCATCACCAATGGCGTCATCTACGACGGCTCGGGCGGCAAGCCCTACAAGGGCTGGGTGGCGTTCCTGGGCGATCGCATCGCAGCGATCGGCCCCGGCATGGCGCCCGATGCCAAGCGCAGCCTCGACGCCGGCGGCCAGGCGATCGCGCCGGGCTTCGTCAACATGCTGAGTTGGGCGACCGAATCGCTGATCGCGGATGGCCGCGCGCAGAGCGATTTGCGCCAGGGCATCACCCTTGAAGTGATGGGCGAGGGCAATTCGATGGGGCCGCTCAACCCACAGATGAAAACGCTCGCCGCCGCGCGCCAGGACGATATCAAATTCCCGGTCACCTGGACGACGCTGGGCGACTATCTGACGATGCTCGAGAAAAAGGGCATCGCCCCCAATGTCGCCAGCTTTGTCGGTGCCACGACCGTGCGTGTCCATGAACTCGGCGAAAAGGATATCGACCCGACGCCGGCGCAACTTGCCCGCATGCAGGGGCTGGTCCGCGCCGCGATGAACGAAGGCGCGATGGGGGTCGGTTCGTCGCTGATCTATGCCCCCGCGGCCTATGCCGAAACGCCTGAGCTGATCGCGCTCGCCACCGAAAGCGCCAAATGCGGCGGCATGTACATCAGCCACATGCGCTCCGAAGGCGACCGCATCGAAAAGGCCGTCGACGAGCTCATCGAGATTGCGCGCGTCTCGGGCGGACCAGCCGAAATCTATCACATGAAGATGTCGGGCCAGCCCAATTGGGGCAAGATGGACGCGATTGTCGGCAAGATCGAGGCGGCGCGCGCCGCCGGCATCCGCATCACCGCCGACATGTACAATTACACCGCCGGCGCGACCGGCCTCGATGCCGCGATGCCCTTGTGGGTGCAGGATGGCGGGCTGGAGGCCTGGATCGAACGGCTGCGCGACCCGGCGCTGCGGGCGCGGGTGCTCGCCGAGATGCGCGCCGATGATGTGCCGTGGGAAAACCTGTTGAAGCGCGCCGGATCGCCCGAAAAAGTGCTGCTGCTCGGCTTCAAGAACCCGAAATTGAAGCCGTTGACCGGCAAGACATTGGGCGAGGTGGCCCGGATGCGCGGCACGACTCCCGAGGATACCGCGATCGACCTTGTCATCGAGGATGGCAGCCGCGTCGGCACCGCCTATTTCCTGATGGACGAAGCCAATGTGAAGCGCCAGACGGCGCTGCCGTGGATGAGCTTTGCCTCCGATGCCGGGGCGCCGTCGGCCGAAGGCGTGTTCCTGCTGTCGAACGACCATCCCCGCGCCTATGGCAATTTCGTGCGGCTGCTCGGCCATTATGTCCGCGATGAAAAGACGACGAAGCTGGCTGACGCGATCCGCCGGCTGACGTCGCTGCCGACGTCGAACCTGGGGATCAAGGACCGTGGCCTGTTGAAGCCCGGGCATTTCGCCGATGTCGTGGTCTTCGATCCGGCAACGGTGGGGGACCGCGCCACCTATGACAAGCCGGCGCAATATGCGGTCGGGGTCAACCAGGTGTTCGTCAATGGCGTGCAGGTGTTGAAGGACGGCGTGCCGACGGGGCGGCCGGCGGGGCGGTTCGTCAAGGGACCGGGCACGGGGAAATGCCCGGCCTAGCCTTAACCTCTCCCCCTGCGGGAGAGGTCGACTCGCGCGCAGCGCGGCGGGTGAGGGGTTCGCCGGCGGCAGCGTAAGTACGGCCGCCTTCGGCGTCTCTCGACCTCTCCCGCAGGGGGAGAGGTGAAGGTTATGCCCTCACCGCCGCGATCATCCGATCCACCACGCCGGGCAGCGCCGACAACGGCACGCCGCCGGTGGCCACCAGCGCATCGTTGAAATCGCGGACATCATATTTCGGCCCCAGCACCGCCTTCGCCCGCGCGCGCTGCTTCAGTATCTCGTTATGGCCGATCTTGTAGCCACAGGCCTGGCCCGGGCTGGCGCAATAGCGGTCGATCTCGCTGGTGACGCTGCCGACCGAGCGCCCGGTTTCGGCGACCATCGTGGCGATCGCCTTGTCGCGGCTCCACTTCATCGCGTGCATCCCGGTATCGACGATCAACCGCACGGCGCGGAAGCGCGCGGCGTTGAGATAGCCCAATCGCCCGAACGGATCATCGGCATAAAAGCCGTCTTCATCGACGAGTTGTTCGGCATACAGCGCCCAGCCTTCGACAAAGGCGTTGAAGCCGAGCAACTGCGCCATCGGCGAGACGATATCGGGATGTTCGGCAAGGTACGCCCCCTGCCAGGCATGGCCCGGAATGCCTTCGTGCGCGGTCAGCGACGCCAGCGTCCACGATGGCCAATAGTCCATCTTCTTGAGATTGATGTAGTAAATCGCCGGGCGCTTGCCGTCGGTGCTGGCGAAATTCATGTAGCCAAGGGCGGCGCCTTCCTGGATATCGACCGGCACGCGCTTGACCTGGACGTCGGCCTTGAGCCCCAGTTTCGACAGCCGCGCCATCCGCGGGCGGATCGCGTCGATGGCCTTCTGGCAATCGGCGATCACCGCGGCGCGGCCGGCATCGCTGTCGGGCTGGAGAAAGCGCTTGTCGGCGGTGAGCGCGGCGGCGCGTTCGCCGACACTGCCCTGGGTCAGGCCCTGCGCGCGCAGGATCTTGTCCATTTCGGCTTCGATGGCGCGATTTTGTTCCCAGCCGGTCTTGTGGATTTCTGCGGCGGTCAGGCTGGTCGTCGTCGAGGCCTTGAGCTGATACTGGTAATAGGCATCGCCCTGCGGCAGCTTCCAGACCCCGGCATCGCTGTTGGTCTGCAACGCCTTCAGCGCCGCAATCTGGGCATCGAGTGCCGGGTAGATCGCCTTTTCGACGATTCCCGTGGCGCGCGCCGACGGATCGGGCAGCCCGAGTTTTTTGGCCCGGTTGGCGATCGACGTGACGAACTTGCTGTCGGCGGCGGCAACAGCGCGCAGTTGCGCCTGCTGGCCGAGCGTATTGGCGACGATGAAATCAGGGGGGACAACCCCCTTGCCGGCATCGGCGGCGATGCGGCGGGTTTCCTCCGCCAGCGTCGGGCCGACCTTTTCGAGGCGGCTGAAATAGTTTTCGAGGCCAGCCGCATCCTCGACGCGGTGATAGGTATCGAGGAATTCGGCCGCTTGGCTGTAGGTGCCGTTCTGCTGGCTGACGACATAGGGGGTGCCGCCGCTGGTGCCCGAAAAGCCGAAATCGAATTTCGCGCCTTCAGCGGCAATCCCCAGCGCCCATTGCGCCGAATCATAATTGTTGATGTCGGCGCCCTGCAACCGGTCGCGCGGGATCGAATCGAGCAGCCGCTTGGCGGTGGCCTGGATGCGGCGGTCCTCGGCTTCGCCGGCCGCGCTGATGTCGGACAATTTGCCCGCCAGCGCGGCATTGCTGCCGCTGTCCATGCCGAGCGTTGTCGCGGCTTCGGGGCTGCGCTGGAGCAGCCGGTCGGCGATGGTCGACAGCGCGGCGGCAAGGGCGGGGTCACCCGTGGTGGCGGCGCGCGCGGCGCCGGGAACAGCGGTGAGCGCCGACAGGGCGGCAGCGTTGCCGAGCAGGGCGCGGCGGCTGGTGGCAAGCTGGAACATGGGTCAGGGACTCCCTTGGGGGACGACAGGTTCGATGGGCACCGTCTTGCCGCGCAAACCACGCGCGAACAACAGGCGATCAGCACCCTTGAAGCCGAAACGCCAGATGATCGCGCCATAAAGCGCCAGAACGATGAACTGGCCGAGCGCCAATTGGAACCATTCGGGCGCCTGCATGAACACCAGCCCCAGCGCGAACGCCGGCAGCGCGGCGGCGAGCATGACCAGCCGCCAGCCCGATACCGGCGCGCCGAGCAATCGCGCCAGCAGCCGCGATTTGGCGACCGACAGGAACAGCGCCGAAATGGCGAGGGCGCCCGCCGCGCCGACTCCGCCATAGAGCGGCACCAGCAAAAGACTGACGGCAATCTGGATGAGGATGCCGGCGAGCGACCACATCAGGTTGGCGTTGCGCGCCACATAGATCAGCGCCGATTCGGCGACAGCGGCTTGAGCGGCGAACAGTTCCACCGTCAGCAGCATGGCGAGGATGGTCGCGCCGCTGGCGAACACCGGGCCGAACAGCCCCATCCCGGCCTTGCCGGTAAGGCCGAGGGCCAGCACGACACCAAGCTGCGCGGCACCGACCCAGAAACTGATCTGGCGGACATGCGCCGCGACCTTGTCGATGCGGTTGGCCGCGAGATTGGTGGTCAGCACCGGCGCCAGGATCGGGTCGAAGCTCGATTTCAGCCGCTGCGGCAACGATGCGATCTGTTGCGCGACATAATAGATGCCGACGATATCGGCACCGACAAAACGCCCGAGGATGAAGACATCGAGGCGGCGCGCCCCCCATTCGGCGATATCGGCGCCGGCCAGCGGCACGTTGCTGCGCACCAGCCGCCACAAGGCGCGCGCATCGGGGCGCCAGTGCGCCGCCCAGCCAAAGGCGCGCGCCGCCGGCCACAGCGAGGCGAGCGCGGCGGCGACCATCGAGGCAAGATAGGCGATGATCAGGCCATCGGGTTGCAACAGGCTGTAGGCCAGTGCCAGCGCGGCGATGCTGAGCACCCAGGGTTCAACGAGCGAACGTGCCCGCACCGTCGCGGCAATATCGAGCCGAAAGGCCAGCGCCGCCAAGCTGATGTCCGACACCACGATCGGAATGATGATCAGCGGAAACAGCCGGTCGATCAGGCTGAACTGCGTGTTGGGAAAGACGATCTGCGGCACCGCCATCAGCAGCGCCGCCCCGAGCAGGGCGGCGAGGACAGTGACGAGCAGCGCATCATAGAGCGCATGGGCTTCGGTGGCCGGGCGGTCGCCAGACGCGGCACCGCGAACCGCCATATCCTCCGCCAGCCCGCGCTTCAGGCCGAGCGTCGCCAGCATCGCGACAAGCTCGACGACCATCGTCGCATAGGCAAACCGGCCGAGCGCTTCGGCGCCATACAGCCGCCCGGCGATGAACAGGAAGGGAAAGCGCGCCGCCAGCCGCAACACATAGCCCAGGAAACTGGTGCGCCCGCCGCGGGCCAGCGCGGCGGTTTCGGCAGCCCCGGCCGCTACAGCGTCAGTCGGCGACATGCACGAGCCGGTAGCGGCCATGGAGATAGAGCAACGCCTCGCGCGCCGGGGCAAAGCCCAGCCGGGTGATTTCGCCGACGATGATGCGATGGTCGCCGCCGTCGTGATCGGCATAGAGCGTGCACGCGAACGCCGCCTTGGCATCGGCGAGCACCGGCAGGCCCTCCCATTCCAGCCAATCGGCTTCGGCGAAGCGGTCGATGCCCTTCTTTGCAAACCGGTCCGACACATGCGCCGCATCGGCGGCAAGGATATTGACCGCAAAGCGCCCCGTCGCGCGCAAGGCCGGCAGCGCCGAAGCGCCATTGGCCGGGCAGAACAGCAGCAGCGGCGGATCGAGCGAAACGCTGGTGAAGCTGTTGGCGGTCAGGCCGATGCGGTTGCCATCATCGTCACGCCCGGTGACGATGGTGACGCCGGTGGCAAAACTGCCAAAGGCATCGCGCAACAGGCGGGCATCGAAGGGTGGGGTGGCGATATCCATAGTGTCGCTCCCCCTACGCCATCGCCGCGCGCGGTCAATCACCGGCGGCAACATTGCGGCATAATGTGCGCCGTTGTGGCGCCCGGGTGCCAGTTTGCGCGGCACTGGCCAAAGCCGCAACAGGCTGCGATATATCCCGCCAGATATATCGCATGCACCGGCTTTTCCTCCTCCTCGCGCTCATGATCGTTGCACCGCTGCGCGCCGGACCGGTGCGCATCTACGCCGCCTCCAGCCTGACCGAGGCGATCGGCGCTGTCGCCGATGGCTATGCCGCCACCGGCCGGCCGCGCCCGCTGCTGGTGCTGGCGGGCACCCCGGCGCTGGCGCGGCAGATCCTTGCCGGCGCTCCGGCATCGGTGTTCATCGCCGCCGATGATGCCTGGATGGATGCGGTTGCCAGCCGGCTGGTACCCGGCAGCCGCCGCGCCATTGCCGGCAACCGGCTGGTGCTGGTGGTGCCCGCCGCCGCGCCGCGCCGCGCCCGTTTGGTGCCGGGGTTCGATCTTGCTGCCTTTGTCGGCGCCGGGCGCTGGACCACGGGCGATCCCGCATCGGTGCCGGTCGGCCGCTATGCCCGCGCCGCGCTGGTCTCGCTCGGCGCCTGGGACAGGGCCGCGCCCAGCCTGGCGCGCGCCGAAAATGTCCGCGTCGCGCTTGCCTATGTCGAACGCGGTGCAGTGGCGGCGGGGGTGGTTTATGCCAGCGATGCCCGCGCCTCGCGCCGGGTGGTCGTCGCCGGCATTTTCCCCGCTGCCAGCCACCCGCCGATCCGCTATCCCGCCGCGCTGGTCGAAGGCCATGCCGATGCCGGGGCACGCGATTTCCTTGCCTATCTGAGCGGCCCCAGGGGCCGCGCCATTCTTGCTGCCAAGGGGTTCGGACCGCCATGAAATCGCTGCTCGCTGCGCTGCTGCTTGCCGCCACGCCGGCGGCGGCCACCGAAATTGCGCTCGATCTGGCGGGCCTGCCGCGCCAGCCGGCGCTGCTCGTCGCGCATGGCAAGACCATTGCCTGCGAAGGTGTCGCGCTCACCGCGCTGCTGGCACGCGCCGGGGTGCCGGCGGGCGAGGCCCTGCGCGGCCCGGCGCTGGCGAGCGTCGTGATCGCCAGCGGCAAGGACGGCTATCGCGTCCTGTTCAGCCTTGGCGAAATCGATGCGAAGCTGGGCAACAAGCCGGTTTTCATCGTCGATCGCTGCGCCGGTGCGCCGCTTACCGCCGAAGACGGTCCATTGCGGCTGGTGGTACCCGGCGAAGACCGCGCCGCACGTTCGGTCCGGCAACTGGTGGCGCTGCGCGTCGCGGCCGGGCCCGAATGACCGCGTGACGCCGCTGTCGCCGCCCGAAATCGCTGCGATCCTGGTCAGCCTAAAGGTTGCCGGGGCGGCAACCTTGTTCACCATGCCGCTGGCTTTTGCGTTCGCCTTTGCGCTGGCGCGGCGGCAGTTTCCGGGCAAGCCGCTGCTCGATGCGCTGGTCAACCTGCCGCTGGTGCTGCCGCCGATCGTCACCGGCTACTTGCTGCTGATCGCCTTCGGCCGCGATGGCTGGGCCGGGCAGGCGCTCGGCACGATCGGCATCAGCGTGCTGTTCCGCTGGACCGGCGCCGCCATTGCCGCCGGCGTGATGGCGCTGCCGTTGATGGTTGGCCCGATGCGCCAGGCGCTCGAAGCCATGGACAGGCGGCTGGAGGCGGCGGCGGCAACGCTGGGTGCCTCACGCGCCCGGGTGTTTGTCAGCATCACCCTGCCGCTGATCCTGCCCGGCATCATCGCGGCGACGGTACTGGGTTTTGCCAAGGCGCTCGGCGAATTCGGGGCGACGGCGATTTTCGTGTCGGCGATCCCGGGCGAAACCGAAACGCTGCCGCTGGCCATCAACGCGCTGTTGCAGGTGCCCGGCGGCGAGGCGGCGGCGCTGCGGCTGGCGCTGCTCGCGGTGGCGATCGCCGTGCTGGCGCTGGTCGCGGCGCAATATTGGCAACGCCGGGCCGGGGCGCACCGGCGATGAGCGCGGTTTTCGATATCGATGTGACGCTGCAGCGCGGCGACTTCACCGGGCGCTTCGCCTTTGTCGCCTCGGGTGCCGCCACCGCCCTTGTCGGGCCATCGGGCCAGGGCAAGACCAGCCTGTTGCTCGCCATTGCCGGGCTGGTGCGACCATTGGCGGGCCATGTCCGCATTGGTGGCCGCACGCTGTTCGATGCGGCGGCGGGCATCGATCTGTTGCCACGCGAACGCAATCTGGGGCTGGCCTTCCAGGATGTGCGGCTGTTCCCGCACCTCGATGTGCGGGCGAACCTTGGCTATGCCGGCCGGGCGACGGCGGCCGAGATCGCCGAGATGGCGCAGCGACTCGGCCTGGCGCCGCTGCTCGGCCGCTGGCCGCGGCACCTGTCGGGGGGCGAGGCACGACGAGTGGCGCTGGGCCGGGCCTTGCTGGCGCGCCCGGCGGCGCTATTGTTCGACGAACCTTTCGCCCATCTCGATGCGGCGCGCGCTGCCGACCTGATGGCGCTGGTCGCCGAGATCAGCCGGGCAACGCCGGTGTTGCTCGTTACGCATGATCGCGCCGAAGCAATGGCTATCGGGGCGGATTTCGCAAAGATCGCGTAGCGAAAGTCCGATTTCGGCGGTGGAAATTGTTAAATCGGTGATAAATGTAAAATTTGCAACTATCGATTGCGCCGTCCTGATCTAACATTTCACCACGCTGCGGACAATAGTGGAGGGTAGGGTTCAACATGCGCCTGGCTGTGGTCGAACACGATCGGGCACTCTGTGCCCGTGTGGCAGGAACGATAAGATCGGCGGGGCATGATTGCACCGAATTTTATTCGGGCGATGCGCTGCAACGATCGTTGCGGCGCGAAAGCTATGACCTTGTGGTGATCGACGAATGCCTCGCCGACATGCCATCGGCAGACCTCATTCACTGGATGCGCGGCTCGGCGCCGTCGTCGCCCTCGGTGATCATGCTGACGCGGCAGGAATGCCGCGGCAACCACAGCAGCGCGCATAATCCGGCAGATGATTGCGTGCAGACCCCGGACAAGGTCGACAGCATCAACGAGCATGTCGATGCCGTGCTGCGCAAGCGCTTCGCGCAAGTCGATGCGGCCGGCGGCAGCGAAGTCTATGGCGCCCATGCCTTCGATCTGATCGCGCGCAGCGTGACGATCAACGGTGCGGTCATCCCGGCGACGGCCAAGGAATTTGCCCTGGCGCTGCTGTTCTTCCGCAACCTGGGGCGGCCGTTGTCGCGCGCGCACCTGATGGAGGCGGTGTGGGGCCGCCTGCTCGACCAGGGCAGCCGCACGCTCGATGCGCATGTCTCGCAGATCCGCAGCCACCTGGGGCTGGTGCCGGAAAACGGCCTGCGGCTGGGCGCGATCTATGGCTTCGGCTACAAGCTGGAACGCGCCTAGCGCCTCTTTCAACTTCATTGAAAGAAACTCTAGAATTTCTGCGCCCTGAGCCATTCGCGTACCGCCGGGCCGACATCATCACGTTCGAGCGCCAGCGCGATATTGGCGGTGATGTGCCCCGCCTTGTCACCGCAATCGAAACGCGTGCCGGTGAAGGTGAGCGCGTGGAAAGGCTGCACGCCGATCATTTCGGCCATGGCATCGGTCAACTGGATCTCGCCGCCAGCGCCGCGCTTGCCGCGCGCCAGCACGCCCATCACTTCGGGTTGCAGGATATAGCGGCCGATCGCGGCAAGGCGTGACGGCGCGGTGCCGGGGGCGGGCTTTTCGACAAGCGCGCACACTTCGGTAAGCTTGCCGTCGACCGCGCCCGGGGTGACGATGCCATAGCGCGACGTATGTTCCTCGGGCACTTCGAGCACCGAAATGATGTTGCCGCCCAGCCGCTTGTAGGCGTCGTGCATTTCGGCGAGCGCCGGGGCGGCAGGGCTCCACAGCAGTTCGTCGGGCAAGAGCACGGCAAAGGCGTCGTTGCCGGTGATGTGACGCGCGCACCAGACGGCATGGCCGAGGCCGGCGGGTTCCTGCTGGCGGACATAGGCGATCTGGCCGGGGGCGAGCTGGGTTTCCTCGAGTACCGCGAGTTCGGCGGTCTTGCCCTTGGCCTTCAGGCTGGCGACGAGTTCGCCCGCCACGTCGAAATAATCCTCTAGGGCATTCTTGCCGCGGGCGGTGACGAACACCAGGCGCTCGATGCCGGCGGCGAGCGCTTCATCGACGGCGTATTGCAACAGCGGCCGATCGACGACCGGCAACAGTTCCTTGGGCACCGCCTTGGTCGCCGGCAGGAAGCGGGTGCCCTGGCCACCGACCGGAAACACCGCTGTCGTGACCGGTTTGATTGCCATGCCCTGCCCTTTTCGTGTCATTCGCGTGCGTTAGGCGAACATTGTTACGGTTTTCCCGTGCCTTGGCACAAGGACTGTGTTGCAGTGCCTTGAACGCGCCATTCACCCCGGGGTTGCTACCCGACTCGCTTCCCGCAGGGGGAGGCAGCTGTTCCTAAAGCCAGGGCGCCAGCGCATCGAGCGCCAGCATGGCCGCCGGCTGGTTGCGTTCCGAAACCACCGACCATTGCCCGCCCTTGACCATCACCTCGGGGACCAGCGGCCGCGAGTTATAGGTGCTCGCCATCGTCGCGCCATAGGCCCCTGCCGTCATGAAGGCGACAAGATCGCCGCTCGCCACCGTCTCGACATCGCGATCTTCGGCAAAGGTATCGCCGGTTTCGCAGATCGGGCCGACGATGGTGGCGATGCGCCGCTCGTCACGCGGCCGGATGGCGCGAAAATCGTGCCAGGCGTTGTACAGCGACGGGCGCAGCAGGTCGTTCATCGCGGCATCGACGACGATGAAGTGCTTCGACGCGCCTTCCTTGGTCAGAATCACGCTCGACACCAGCACGCCGGCATTGCCGACAATCATCCGCCCGGGTTCGAACATCAGCCGCCACGGCCAGCCGGCGGTAACGCGCGCCACCATCGCGGCATAATCGGCCGGGCTGGGCGGCAGGGGCTGGTCGGGGCGATACGGCACGCCAAGGCCGCCACCGCAATCGATGCGCTTGATCGTGTGGCCCGCAGCGGTCATCGCCAGGCCAAGTTCACCCAGCCGCCGGATGGTATCCTCGACCGGCCCCAGATCGAACAACTGGCTGCCGATATGCGCGGCAAGCCCGATCGGGCGCAGCCATTCATGGCCTGCGGCCTGGGCAAAGGCGGCGGGCACCCGGTCCCAGGGGATGCCGAACTTGGCATCGGCGCCGCCGGTGCTGATCTTGCCATGGGTGCGCGGGTCGACGGCGGGGTTGATGCGGATACTGATCTCGACCGGCCGGGCGTAATGCGCCGCGACCTTGCCGAGCATATCGATTTCGGCTTCGGATTCGACGTTGAATTGCAGGATGCCGGCTTCGATGCCCGCTGCGAGTTCGTGATTCTGCTTGCCGACGCCCGAAAACACGATCCGGTCGGCGGGGATGCCGGCGGCGAGCGCCCGCGCCAGTTCGCCGCCCGAAACGACATCGGCGCCGGCGCCCAGCCGCGCCAGAGTCGCCAGCACCGACAAATTGGGATTGGCCTTGACCGCAAAGGCGACGAGTGGCGCCCCCTGCCCCAGCCCGGCAACCGCATCGGCGAACACCGTGTAATGGCGTTCGATGGTAGCGGCCGAATAGCAATAGAAAGGCGTGCCGACCTTGGCGGCAAGCGTTTCCAGGCTGATGTCTTCGGCGTGCATGACGCCGTCGCGAATTTCGAAATGGTCCATGGCGGGTGCTTCAGTGCTGGCTGGTGGGCGGCAGGTTGAACGGGTCGTCGGGGCGTTCCTGCGATTTTTCAACCGGATCATCGACGCGGTTGGGCTGCGATTGCGGCGGCAGCCGGAGCATGTCCTCGGGCACCGGCGCGACCGACATGGCGACGGGCTTGGGCGGCGCGGTCTGCGGCGCCACGGGCGTCAGCTTGCCAACCTTGCCGCACGCGGCAAGGGCGAGGAGGAGAAGCAACGCGGCGCTCCTTTTTCCTGCTCCCCTCCCGGAACGGGAGGGGTCGGGGGTGGGTCTTGCTGAGCGACCAAGCTTCGTCACGGCGGCAGAACCCACCCCCGACCCCTCCCGAAGCGGGAGGGGAGAAGAACGGGAGGGAAGGTTCACAAACGCGCCTTTGCCGCGGCAATCGCGGCGCGCACATTCGCCGGCGCGGTGCCGCCGAAACTCGTCCGGCTGGCCACCGAAGCTTCCACCGACAGCACGCTGCGCACCGCCGGCGTAATGCGCACGTCAATGGCGGCCAACTCGGCATCGCTCAGCCCGTTGAGATCGCCGCCCTTGGCCTCGGCAGCCTTGACGCAGCGGCCAGTGATTTCATGCGCCTCGCGGAACGGCACGCCGCCGGCCCGCACCAGCCAGTCGGCAAGGTCGGTCGCGGTCGAAAAGCCGCTGTTGGCGGCAGCGCGCATCTTCACCGGGTTGAAGGTGATGCTGGCGACCATGCCGTTCATCGCGGCGAGGCACAGGCCGAGATCGTCGTGCGCCGCGAACACCGTCACCTTGTCGTCCTGCATGTCCTTTGAGTAAGCGAGCGGCAGGCCCTTCATCACCACCGACAGGCGGGTGAAGGCGCCGAGGAAATGCGCCGCCTTGGCCCGCACCAGTTCGGCGGCATCGGGGTTGCGCTTTTGCGGCATGATGCTGCTGCCGGTGCTCCAGGCGTCGGGCAGCGTCACGAAACCATAGGGCTGCGACGCCCAGATGATCATTTCCTCGGCCAGCCGCGACAGGTGCAGCCCGGTCATGTGGGTAGCGCTGAGATATTCGAGCGCGAAATCGCGGTCGGATACCGAATCGAGGCTGTTGCGCGTCGGCCCGGCAAAGCCCAGCGCCTTGGCCGTCATCGCCCGGTCGATCGGAAAGCTGGTGCCGGCCAGCGCCGCGGCACCCAGCGGGCATTCGTCCATGCGCTGCATCGCATCGACAAAGCGGCTGCGATCACGCCCGAACATTTCGACATAGGCCATCAGGTGATGGCCCAGCGTCACCGGCTGTGCGACCTGCAAATGCGTGAAGCCCGGCATGATCGTGTCGGCATGTTGTTCCGCCCGCACCAGCAGCGCCCCGATCAACCCGGCGAGCGCCGCATCGGCCTCCGCACATGCCGCCTTCACCCACAGCCGGAAATCCACCGCGACCTGGTCGTTGCGGCTGCGCGCCGTGTGCAGGCGCCCGGCCGCCGGGCCGATCAATTCCTTCAATCTTGTTTCGACGTGAAGATGGATATCCTCGAGTGCCAGGTTTTCGACCAGCTTGCCGGCTTCATATTCGGCAGCGATCGCCTGCAAACCCTTGTCGATCGCAGCGACATCGGCCGGCGACACGATGCCCCTGGCGCCCAGCATCGCGACATGGGCGCGGCTGCCGGCGATATCCTGGCGCCACAGCCGCTTGTCGACGCCGATCGAGGCGTTGATCTCGCGCATCACCGCCGATGGCCCGGCGCCGAAGCGGCCGCCCCACAGGCTGTTCGCCGCGGCTTCGCCGCTTTTGACGACGCCTTCGCCGCTTTTGACGACGCCTTCGCCGCTTTTGACGACGCCTTCGCCGCTTTTGATCTTCGTCGCTGGTCCGGCCTTGTCCATGACCCCGGGCGATAGGGGAATCGCGTCCGCCCCGCAAGCAACAGTGGCCGCCGCCCCCAGCGCCGTGATCCGCATGGCCTCGCGCCGCGATACCGTCATTCCCGTGTCCCCCGTTGCGCCCGTTTGCCGCCCGTGCTTGTCGGCACCCCGGGCTGCGCCTATCTGAATAGGCGTGACAGTCCCCTTTCAAGCAACGGAATTTTTCGCAATGCCCGCCACCATCGCCCGGCTTTTCCTCGCCCCCGTCGCCGCGCTGGCACTGGCGCTGCCCGCAGCCGCCGCACCGCCGGCGATCAACAGCATCGATCGCAGCATGGCCGGCACCCCGGCCCCCAGGCTGATGTTCGAGGCAACCCCGGGCAAGAAGACCAGCCTCGCCGCCTTCAAGGGCCGGCGCGTGCTGGTCAATCTGTGGGCGACCTGGTGCGCGCCGTGCATCGCCGAAATGCCCGATCTGGACAAACTGGCCGCGGTGAAGGGCGCGCAACTGCTCGTGATTCCGCTCAGCCAGGACATGGAAGGCTGGCAGGCGGTCAACAAATTCTTCAAGCCGGGCAAGTTCAAAATGCTCAAGCCGATGCTCGACCAGCCGGGGTCGTTTGCCGAAAAGATCGGCGCGCGCGGGCTGCCGATGTCGGTGCTGTATGATGAAAAGGGCCGCGAAGTGTGGCGCGTGGCGGGGACGCTGAAATGGGGCTCGGCGGAGGTGATGGGAGCGCTGTAACTTCTTCCCCCTCCCCCCACGTGAGCGCAGCGAACGTAGAGTGGGGAGGGTCGGGGTGGGGGTTTGCACCCGGGCGTCATCCCGGGCTTGACCCGGGAGCCGGCTTTTCTTTTAGTTTTCAGTTAGAAGAAGCAAGGGCTTGGGCAAAGCCCAAGCTGACGTCAGACGAGTTCGGCCAGCGAAGCTGACCGCCTCGCTGGCCGACCGCTGCGCCTGTCGGCGCGCAACAAGCGTTGCGCGCCGCGGCTTCGCTAGTGATTCATCGCGTCGAAGAAATCCTTGTTCGTCACCGAATCCTTCATCTTGTCGATCAGGAATTCGACCGCATCGACCGTCCCCATCTGCATGAGGATCCGCCGCAGCACCCACATCTTGGCGAGCGTTGTCTTGTCGACGAGCAATTCTTCCTTGCGGGTGCCCGACTTGCCGATATCGATCGCCGGGAAGACGCGCTTGTCGGCGATCTTGCGGTCGAGGACGATTTCGCTGTTGCCGGTGCCCTTGAACTCTTCGAAAATCACTTCGTCCATGCGGCTGCCGGTATCGATCAGCGCGGTCGAGATGATGGTCAGCGAGCCGCCTTCCTCGATGTTGCGCGCCGCGCCGAAGAAACGCTTCGGGCGTTGCAGGGCGTTGGCGTCGACACCGCCGGTCAGCACCTTGCCGGATGATGGCACCACGGTGTTGTAGGCGCGGCCGAGGCGGGTGATGTTGTCGAGCAGGATGACGACGTCGCGCTTGTGCTCCACCAGGCGCTTGGCCTTTTCGATGACCATTTCGGCGATCTGGACGTGGCGCGTCGCGGGTTCGTCGAAGGTGCTCGAAATCACTTCGCCCTTCACCGTGCGCTGCATGTCGGTGACTTCTTCGGGGCGTTCGTCGATTAGCAGGACGATGAGGAAAATTTCGGGGTGGTTGGCCGAGATGCTGCGCGCGATATTCTGCATCATCATGGTTTTACCGACGCGCGGCGGCGCCACGATCAGGCAGCGCTGGCCCTTGCCGAGCGGCGCGACGATATCGATGATCCGGCCGGTCTTGTCCTTGATCGTCGGGTCGTTGTTGTCGAGGTTGAGCTTTTCATCCGGGTACAGCGGCGTCAGATTGTCGAAATTGACGCGGTGGCGGACCACATCGGGATCGTCGAAATTGATGGCGATGACGCGCACCAGGCCGAAATAGCGTTCGCCATCCTTGGGCCCGCGGATTTCGCCTTCGATGGTATCGCCGGTGCGCAGGCCGAATTTGCGGACGATCTGCGGCGTGACATAAACGTCGTCGGGGCCGGCGAGATAATTGCTGTCGGCCGAACGCAGGAAGCCGAAGCCATCGGGCATCACCTCGATCGTGCCGGTGCCGGTGATTTCATTGCCGGCCTCGGCGGTGGCCTTGAGGATGGCGAAGATGATGTCCTGCTTGCGCAGCGTCGAGGCGTTTTCGATGCCGAGTTCTTCGGCCATCAGGACCAGTTCGGCCGGGGTTTTGCGCTTGAGATCATGAAGATGCATTTGGGGTCTTTGCGATAGGAGTCCGGGCGCTGTCGGGGCTGTGTAACCGGCGATGGCGGGACTGAATGACCGCGCACGAGGACCGGCGCGGTGATGTGAAGATAGGCGCGGTGGTCGGCGGGGTCAAGGCTTCACGCGGTAACTCACCGACCGGACCGAACCGGTGCAGCCCACCGTGTTGCCGGGGCGGAATACCGGGCGATATTTGAACTGCGCCACTGCTTTTTCGGTGGCGGGGCCGAACACGAACGGCGGCGACGCGATGATCGTGCGTATGTTGATCGGCTTGCCGGCGGCCGTGATATCGAAACCGATCCGCACAAAACCGCCGGTACTCCAGCGCCGCGCCTCATCGGGAAAGGCGTTGCTGCTGATACTGGCATTCACCGCCTGTGGCCGGATATCGATCAGCGAACATTGTTCGGGTGACAGGCCGGTCGCGGCAAAGGCGCTGGCGGCGGAGGCCGTATCCTTCGCGGCGGCAGCCTGGTTTGAAAGGCGCAACAACGCGGCAGTGCGGATCGGGTCGCCGTCGGGCAACAGGCTTTCCGGGGCCGCGATGATGCGGCCGAGCAGCGCGCGCGATGCCGGGGTGGCGCGCATGTCGTCATGGGCCTCGGCGAGCCGCAGCCGGCTATACATGGCGATGCGGGTTTCGCCGGCGCCGGCAGCCTCTTGTTCGGCCAACAGGGCAAGCAGCGCGTCACGGGTTTTGCGCGCCCTATCGGCAGGCCCGTTGCCGACAAATCTGCTGTTTTCGATCGTATCGAGCCGATCGATTCCCATGACCGCAACCGACGGCCGTGTCGCGATCAACAGTGCCGACCGGCGCGCGATGGCGGCGCTGCGGTCCGCATCCGGAGCGGCGTCATTGGTGGCAAGGCTGCCGAGCGGCACGATCAATTGCGGCGATCCGGCGCCATCCGCGGCTTCGCGGCGGGCCAATTCGGCGCGGATCAGCGGCAGTGCGGCGGCATCATTGTCGGGCAGCGCCGGCATGGGGCGCAGGCCCGTCGCGGCGAACCAGTCGGCCAAATCGCGCACGAACGACCGGCGGACAGGGTTGATGTTGCCGCGCGCCGTGAAGCAGTGCAGTTCGACGCGCACGGCCTGCCGCCAAAAGGGGTCGAGCTTGGCAACTTTCTCGACATTCCAGACCCAGCGCCGGACAGCCTGGGGAAACAGCACTTCGGGGCCATCATCGCGCGCCGCTGCTCCGCCACTGCCGCGGCTGGCATAAACCGGCGTGACCCCGCTGACCCGGCCAACGGCGCCGATGGCGAATTCAACGACGGCAACAGCATCGGTGGCAAGCCCCGACGCCGGTGCACACGCCGGCAACGGCGTGTCGGCGGCTTGGGTCAACCCTTCGGCCACCAGCGAACCGGCACCCGAAAAGGCAACATATTTCTGCACTTCGTCCATCTTGCCGAGCTTAAAATTGGCGAGCGCCAGGTCGCTGCGGATACGGACATCGGCAATGCTGACCTTTTGCGTTTCGGCGCCGCCGGCGGTGCGTGCAGCGAGGGCGAACCAGCGCTTTGCCTCGGCGGGATTATTGTTGTTGAGGTCGACACGGCCGCGCAGCGTCTGCAACAAGGCGCGCAGATCCTGCGATTTGCCGAACGTTTCGGGCGGAAGCGCCAGCAGGCCATCGAGCAACTGGCGCGCTTCTGCCGGGTTCGACCAGATGACGCTGCGCGCCAAAGCGGCGCGGGCGCCGATATCGTTGCGGCCGGCGACGGGAAAGGCCCCGCTGGCGACGGCAGCGCGATAGGATTCAGCCGCTGAATCGAGCGATCCTATCGATTCGCGGGCGCGGCCGAGATCGTACAGCGCCACGCCGCGCTCCTCGATATCCGGCTGCGTGATGCCCTTGAGGCCGGCAAGCGCCGCCACCAGAATCGGTTCAGCCTGGTCGGCATCACCGGTAGCGATCAACGCGTTGCCCAGCCGCGCGCGCACCATGCTGGCGGCCTTGCCCTGCGATGTCGGCGAAAAGCGGGTGAGCAGCGCGGCAAACGTCGTTCGTGCCTCGGCGACCTTGCCGGCATCGAGCAGCGCCTGCGCCGCGTCGAAATCCTGCTGGATGGTGGTTGCCGCTGCCACCGGGGCAGCCATCAAAAAGGCAAGGGCAGTCAACGCGCGCAGCATCGGCAAATTCTCCTGACCCATTCCGAAGCTATGCGAGGTCGCCGGGTCGGGCAAGGGCTTGCAACACCCCTCCCGCCCTGGCAGCCAGGATGCTATCGAAGCCTTGTTATTCGGGAGGCAAGGCGATGGCAGTGACGGCTACCGGGGATTACGACGACAGCAATATCTTTGCGCGGATCCTGCGCGGCGAAATTCCGTCCCGCCGCGTGTTCGAGAATGAATGGGCGATCGCCTTTCACGATATCGCCCCGCAGGCGCCGCTGCATGTGCTGGTGATTCCGCGCGGGCGCTGGCGGAGCTGGGCGGATTTTTCGGCGGGCGCCAGCGAGGCGGAGATTGCCGGGTTCGTGCGCGCGATCGGGCACGTCGCGCGGGATCTGGGGCTGGAGGAACCGGGCTATCGCCTGCTCGCCAATGCCGGGATCGATGCGCATCAGGAGGTGCCGCACCTGCATGTGCACCTGTTTGGTGGCAAGGCGCTGGGGCCGATGCTGGTGCGGTGAACCTTACCTCTCCCCTTGCGGGAGAGGTCGGACTCGGCGCAGCCGAGCCGGGTGAGGGGTTTGCGCGCGCCCATTTGGAACCCCTCACCCGGGCCGGCTTCGCCGTCTCTCGACCTCTCCCGCAAGGGGAGAGGTGATCAGGCCATTGCTTCGCCCATACGCCGGATCGCAGCGATCTTCGCGTGGAGGGGCGCCCAGTCGTCGCGCTCGGCGATCGGCGCCCAGAGCGCTTCGACCTCGTCGATGAGCATGGTGCACGGGGCTGCATCGGCCCAATAGGCGTGCGTCGGCGCGGCACCGGCAAAGGGGGCGACCGCGGCGCGAAAGGCAGAAAAATCGGCGCCGTCGTAAATCGCATCGGCGGGCGAGGCCTGCCGCCGCGCCCCACAGCGCCAATCGAACCAGAAGCGATCGGGGTTCATCCGGCTGCCCACCAGCGCGGTTTCGATGGCTTTCACCAGCGCGGTGTCGGCGTCTTCGCCGCGCGAGCCCACCCCGAGCCGCGCCAGCAGCGCCGTCGCCAGTGCTGCCTTGTAGCGATCGGCAAAAGCGGCAAGCGGCGGCTTGATCGCTTCGAGCGGTGCGATCAGCCGCAGCGCGCCGGCGAGTTGAAAGACGTTCCACTGCAGCGCTTCGGCCTGGCGGCCAAAGCTGTAAAGGCCCTGGTGGTCGAAATAGGCGGCGGTGAAATCGGGGTCCCAGGCCGGGGTGAAGCGCCACGGCCCATAATCGAAACATTCCCCGGTGATGTTGATATTATCGGTGTTGAGCACGCCATGGACAAAGCCTGCCGCCATGAAGTGCGCAGCAAGGCCGGCCGCGGTGGTGACGGCGTGATCAAGCAGGCTGACGGCATCGCCCGTGCCGTTTACGGCACCACCAGAGTTGCCGGTGCCGAGCAGGTTGGCGTGGCAATAATCCACCAGCCGCTGCATCGCTTCGGCGTTCTGGTGGTAGGCGAGGCGCTGGAAGCTGCCGTAGCGGACATGGCTGTGGTTGAGACGGACAAGCACGGCGCTGCGCGTCGGGCTGGGCTCATCACCGCGTTGCAGTTTTTCGCCGGTTTCGATGACCGACAGGGTGCGCGACGTGGGCAGCCCCAGGGCTTCGAGCATTTCGGTCGCCAGGATTTCGCGCACGGCGCCCTTCAGCGTCAGCCGGCCATCGCCGGCGCGGCTCCACGGTGTCGTGCCGCTGCCCTTGGTGCCGAGATCCATGAGGCGGCCCGCATCGTCGCGACATTGGGCGAACAAAAACCCGCGGCCATCACCCAGATCGGGGTTGTAGGTGCGGAACTGGTGGCCGTGATAGCGCAGCGCCAGCGGGGTATCGAGGCTGCCGGGCAACGGCGCAAACCGACCGAAATGGCGCAGCCAGTCGGCATCGCTCAATCCGTCCAGACCGATCTGCGCCGCCGCCCGATCGTTGCGAAAGCGCAGGATGGTTTGCGGAAAATCGGCCGGGGCGACGGGATCGAAAAAGTCGTCACCAAGCGCCAATAAGGCCCGCGACGGGCGAAATTCGATCAGAACGAGCCCAACGGGCCAGGGTATTTACAGGCGGCACGCACAAAGCGGACGGTTTCCCGTTCGACCCGGGCAGCTTCATCAGGAGAGCTGGCGGTCAGGATACGATCGATGGCATCACCGACGATATGGTGGGTGAACGATGCGGCAATCTCGATATCGACATCGGCAATGCCACGCTTGGCCATGCCGGCGGTCATCTGTCGAAAGATCCAATCGGTCGTCGTTGCCTTGGCGGCGTGGTAAAAGGGTTCGGCGTCGGTGCTGGCCGCCATGGTTGCCTTGGGGCCGGCCTTGATGCCGGTGTCACTGCACGCATCCCCCATGCCTTCCCACAACATGTTGTTGCGGCAGAATTCGAACACGCGTGGGATGATGATACCGGGTTCGAGGTCTTCAAGCGCGTCGTCGCCCTCCATCGCCTCGATCATCATGCGACCGTGGCGCACGCCCAATTCGGCGAGCAGCGCCTTTTTGGAGCCGAAATGATAAAAGATCGAGCCTTCCGACACATCGGCTTCACGCGCGATGTCGGCAGTACCGGTGCAGGCAAAACCCTTGGTCGAAAACAGCATGTGGGCGGCGGCGAGCACGCGCTGCTTGGTTTCGGCGGGATCATAGCGGCGGGCACGGCTGTCGGTCCGGGCTTCGGGTGCCCGGGATTCGGTTGTCTTTGATTCAACAGGACGAGTATCGATTGCGCGCGTTGCCACTGGCCTTGATCTTCCTTATCCCCCCCGGGAAGCCGATCGTATAGCGCATCAGCTGAGTCGGAGTCAAAATATTGCGATATCCGAACCCTGGGAATTGCCGCCGATGACCGGTGCGATGATCGACGGCTGGTACTGGTCGGGCGACGGCCTGCGCCTGCATTGGCGCGAGGGGCCGGTGGTAACGGGTGGTGCCGCCGACCGCCCGGTACTGCTCTGCCTGCCCGGCCTGACCCGCACCGCGCGTGATTTCGACGCACTGGCGCAGCGGCTGGCCGGGCGCTGGCGGGTCGTGGCGGTCGATCTGCGTGGCCGCGGCGATTCGGCCTGGCCCAGGGATTCGCTCAGCTATGTGCCGCTGACCTATCTCGGCGATCTGCGCCTGCTTATCGAAACCGCCGGCATCAAACGCTTCGTCGCGCTGGGCTCGTCGCTCGGCGGGGCGCTGGCGTTGCAACTGACCACGGCGCACCGCGACGCGATGGCCGGCGTCATCCTCAATGATTTCGGGCCGGCGATCGAAGCCGATGGGCTGGCGCGGCTGCGCGGCAATGTCGGCCGCCAGGCCAATTGGCCGACCTGGGTGCACGCGGCGCGCGACCTCGGGCAGCGCCACGAGGCGCTGTATCCGGGCTGGGGCCTCGGCGACTGGCTGGGCTTTGCGCATAATCTGTGCCGCGTCGGGCCATCGGGGCGGATCGTCTTCGATTATGACGCGCGCATCGCCGAGCCGTTCCGCCTGCCCAATGGCGATGCTGGAGTCGATTTGTGGCAGGCGTTCGGCGCGCTTGCCGGGCTGCCGGTGCTCAGCCTGCGCGCCGAACGCTCCGATGTGCTGACGCCGGCCACCCAGGCGCGCATGCAGGCGGCACTGCCCGAAATGACGGTGGTGGAAGTGCCCGGGGTCGGCCATGCTCCGACGCTGGCGGAACCGGTGGCGATGGCGGCGATCGACCGGTTTCTGGACGATTTGAGCGCAGGAGAATGACGATGACGACACGCAATGTCTGGCGGCTGGCGAAGCGCCCGGTGGGGGATATCGCCGATGGTGATCTGGTCTATGGCAGCGAGGCCGTGCCGGCGCTGAAAGACGGCGAGTTCAGCCTGCGCGTCACCTATCTGTCGCTCGATCCGACCAACCGCATCTGGATGAGCGACCAGGAGCAATACATGCCCCCGGTCGTCGTCGGCGCCCCGATGCGCGGCGGCGTCGCCGGGCGGGTCGTCGAAAGTCGCAAGGACGGGGTCAACCCCGGCGACCTGTTCGCGGGCCTGGGCGAATGGGCCGATATCATGATCACCGATGGCACCGGGTTGAGCCGCCTGCCCGAAATTCCGGGCGTGCCGCTGGCGGCGTCGTTCGGCACGCTGGGGCTCGTCGGGCCGACGGCCTATTTCGGGCTGCTCGATATCGGCAAGCCGCAGCCGGGCGAGGTGCTCGTCGTCGGTGCCGCTGCGGGCGGGGTCGGCCAGATCGTCGGGCAGATCGGCAAGATCATGGGCTGCACGGTCATCGGCATCGCCGGCGGCAAGGCCAAGTGCGACTATGTCGTCGATGAACTCGGTTTCGATGCCTGTATCGATTACAAGTCGCAGGATGTCGGGACCGAGCTCGACCGGCTGGCGCCCGATGGCGTCGACATCAATTTCGAACAGGTCGGCGGCGAGATCATGGTCGCGGTGCTGAAGCGCATGAAGCTGTTCGGGCGGATGCCTTTGTGCGGGATGATCAGCAGCTACAATGCGGTGGAAGGCGATGAGCCGCCGGGGTTCTGGACGATGATGCTGATGCGCCGGCTGACGGTGCGCGGCTTCATCGTTACCGATTTTGCACCGCGCTTTGCCGAAAGCGGCCAGGCGATGCTCGGCTGGATGCTGGAGGGCAAGCTGAAGACCCGCCAGGATATCCGCCCGGGGCTGGAGAATGCCGCGACGGCGGTGAAGGACCTGTATTCGGGCGGGAATTTCGGGAAATTGCTGGTGGAGGTGACCCCGCCATAAGGGTGAACGACTAACAAGAAGCCGTCACCCCCGCGCAGGCGGGGGTGACGATCAGTTTGTGCGCGCTATTGGCGCTACGCCCGCCAGACCTGCGCGCCGTCATCCCCCACGCTGACCGTCCCCGCATCGCCCACCGGTGACCGGTCGAGCGCCAACAGCTGGTCGAGCGTTGCCGCATCATCGCCCATCACCTTGCCGAACACCCGGGTGCCGGCCGCGGTGCGGCCGATGACACCGCCATAGGCCGCGGCACCATCGCGGTCGTAAACCACGCTGAACGTCTCGATCGTCGCCGGCCCGGCATAGGCGAGATCGAGCGCCGGCACCGGGTCGCGGCGGGTTTCGGCATCGTCCTGGACATCCTTGGGCAGCATCAGGCTGGCTGGCTCGGCGGCTTCGCTGCCGATGACCAGCGCGTGATGCTTGGTGACATAGCCGCCCTGGCCATAGAGCAGCGCGCGCGCGGCGGGGGCGGCGCGCAGGCTGCGCACCATCGCGCACGCCGCCTGCAGCATATAGCAATTGAGCCCGGCCCCGGCGAAACTCAGCCCGCCGGTAACGCTCAACGCCGCATCGGCCGGCAGGCCCAGCGTGCGCCGCGCCATCTTGGGCACGGTCGGGAAGCAGGAATAAAGCTCCACCCGGTCGAAGCCATCGGGCGCCATCCGGATCGCCTGCGCCAGCACGGCATTTTGCGCCACCGAATGGTCGAACTGGTTGCGCGCCAGATAATCCATCGGTTCGGCCGCCGCAGCCCCGCCATGGACATGGATGATCCGGTCCTCGGGTATGCCCGCCGCCCGCGCGATGGCAAGGTTGGTCATCAGCACGGCGCCGGCCTGGTTGACCGTGTTGTTGGCGACCATGCGCTTGGTATAGGGCCAGGCGATCATGCGGTTGTCGGGCGCCGGGGTGATGATCTGTTCCGCGGTAAAGGCCTTGCGCCCCCAGGCGTGCGGGTTGGCGGCGGCTACGGCCGAAATCGCGGCATAGGCTGCGCCGCTTTCGGCGAGCGCTTCGGCCGGGGTCAGCCCCCAGGCGGCAGTGGTGGCGTTTTCATACAGCGGGTAGATGTGCACCGGCTGCATGATGCCGCTGCGCACCGCGATCGGGGTGACATGATCGCTGGCGACGATCGGGTTTTCGGGAGACGCGGCGGGCGGGGTCCAGGGCAGGTCGATCCCGGCGGCGCGCGCCTTGCCGACGGCGTTCATCGCTTCGCCGCCGGTGATGACGGCGACCATCGAATTGCCGTTCATGATGCGCAGCGCGGCTTCGTGGATGCGCGTCGTCGCGGTTTCGCCGCCGACGATGCCATAGACCGCGCGCGCCGGATTGATGCCGAGCCGGTCGGTCAGCCGCGCCGCGACGCGATCGTAGCGCCAGGAAACGAGGTGGATGACATCGACCGAATCGATGCGTTCGAGAAAGCCGCCCCCGGCATCGGCATCGGCGGCACGGATCGCCGCATCCATCAGCGCCAGCGGTTCGAGCGCCAGCGCCGGATCGGTAGGGCGATCGTTGATCTCGCCGATGCCGATGATGACGGGGGTGCGGTCTGCGGGCAGTGGCATGGGGGGCTCCGTAAACTTTCAACTCCCTCCCCCTTGCGGGGAGGGCGAGAGAGGCGCGCAGCGCGGCCCGGGGTGGGAGTGCGCGCTTGGTAAAAAAGGGCGAACCCCCACCCCGCTCGGCTTCGCCGAGTCGCCCTCCCCGCAAGGGGGAGGGAATTTCTCCTATCGCGCCGTCCAGCCGCCGTCGATGACCAGTTCGGCACCGGTCATGTAGCGCGATTCGTCCGACGCCAGGAAAACGATGCCATCGGCGATATCGGCGGGCAGGCCGGCAAACCCCAAAGGCGTGCCCGCCGCGGCAATCACATCGGCATGCGGCATGTTCGAGCCTTCGGGCACGACATTGTTGAGCGCGCCGCCGGCGTCGATCTTGCTCCAGATCGCGGTGTCGATGATGCCGGGGTGGACCGAATTGCAGCGGATGCCGTCGCGCGCTTCGGCGCATTCCATCGCGACCGCCTTGGTGAGCAGCCGCACGCCGCCCTTGGTGGCGCAATAGCCCGCCAACCCCGGCGCCCCCGCCAGCCCGGCCACCGAGGAAATGTTGATGATCGAGCCGCCACGGTAACTGCCAGCAAGGCTATTGGCCGGCTTGTCGGCGCGCATGGCGGGGATGGCGTGCTTGATACCCAGGAACACCCCCGTCATGTTGATCGCCAGTTGGCGGTTCCATGCCTCCAGGCTCATCTCGAGCAGCGGGCCACCTATTGCGATACCGGCATTGTTGACGAGAATATCGAGCCGGCCGAACAGCGCCATGGTGCGCGTCATCAATTCGGCCCAGCGGTCTTCCTCGATGACATCCTGGCCGCGCGCCTGAACCTTGCCACCGGCGGCCGTGATGATCGCTGCGGTTTCGCGCAACGCCGGCATGTCGATATCGGTGATGAACACCCCCGCGCCTTCGCGGGCCAGCGCGATCGCGGCGGCGCGCCCGATGCCGGCGGCAGCCCCGGTGACAAAGGCAACGCGCCCGTCCAGACGTCCCATTTCAATCCTCCCGCTGACCATGCGCGTTTCGGTCACGCTATGGTCCCTGCACCTTACCCGGTCGGGCCGGTCTTGCCAGCTACCAGAACTGGCTGCCGGTTATGCCCTTGAACGGCCCGGCGACATCGGCCGTGATCCAGCCGCCGTAAAAGCCGCCGGGTTGCGGGCGCACCTGTTCGCCATCGATCGTCACACTGTCGAAGGGCGCGGCGTAAAAGGCGACATGGTCCCGCAACGCGGCAAAGCCCGGGGTGGGCGACGGATAGCACCAGCCGACATTGGCGAGCACGTCATCCCCGACAACGACATCGCGATACGCCGCCCGGCCTTTCCATTCGCAAAAACTGCTGCCCGCCGCGGCACGCAGATGCTGCATCGCCAGGTCGGCGGGCGGGATATACCAACTCGGCGGGTGGCTGGTTTCAAGCAGGCGCAGTGCCCTGCGGCTGTCGGCGATGGTGACGCCGCGATGCACGATGCGCAGGTGGCGCGTCGACGCCTCCAGTCGCGGCGGGCGCGGATAATCCCAGACGCTTTCCTGCCCCGGCCGCAGCGGGTCGGGCGTGATCATCACGCGATCAGCGTCGCCACGGCGCCATAGCCGGCGGCGACAATAAGCACGAGCGTTGCCAGCATGGTGATGCCGAAGCCCGGGCCGCGCTTGCCCGGATCGGCATAATAGCCGCGCGCATAGACGATGCGCCCCAGCGACCAGACCAGCCCGGTGATCGCCGTCACCTGGTCACCGAGCACCGGCGCTGCAAGAAACATCGCCGGCAGGAAAAGCGCCAATTGCTCCAGCGTGTTGATATGGACACGGTTGCGCTTGTCGAATTCGGGATGGCCGGTGGGCAGCGGCGCCGGCACGTTGAATTTTGCCCTCGCTGCGCCGACGAACGCGCCAAGAACGAAATAAAGCAGGATGGCGACGATGATCGCCAGCGTCGTCAGCGGAAAAGCAGCCATGGAAAACCCCCGGAGTCGCAAAAATTTGAGCGCGGCGCAAAACTTACGGTGCCGGCCTGCGACTGGCAAGCGCCACCGAGGCCATGCTTTCGATATGGTTGACGCCGCCCGTCGGTCTGTGGCCAAGTTGGCTTGGGGTCAGAAAAGGGGCGGCCGATGCTGTGGAACAGGCACGAAACGCCGGGCGCGCTGGTCGGCCAGCCGCAGGGCCGGGTCGATGAAAGCAACTGGAGCGTTTTTGCAGCGCACCTGGCAACGGCGATCACCGATGCCGGCGGGCGACGCTTCATCATCGATCTCGGCGGGGTCGATTACATGTCGTCGCGCGGCCTGCGCGCGCTGAGCACGGCGCTGGCGGCGGCCAAAAAGGCCGGAGTCGACATGGCGCTGGCGGCGCCCGGGCCGGCGATGAGTGAGATTCTGGCGATCAGCCGCTATGACAAGCTGTTCGTCGTGCACGCCAGCGTCGAAGCGGTGCTGAGTTGAGGGGGAGACGGCCGATGCGCGTGCGCTTCTGGGGAACACGAGGCTCGCTGCCGGTGGCGATGCGCGCCGATACGGTGCGCGACAAGCTGGTATCGGGGGTGCTCGCGGCATCGGGACGGCGCTTTGCCGATCGCGCCGAAGCGGCGGCCTTCGTCGATGACGAGCTCGATTTTGCGGTGCGCGGCAGCTTTGGCGGCGCGTCTTCGTGCGTGGAAATCGAAGCCGGCGACGGCGCCTTCATCGTGTGCGATCTCGGCTCGGGTTTGCGAGACTTCGGCCTTGATGCCATGCGCCGCGCCGGCGGCGGCCATCCGCGCCGTTACCACATCTTCCTGTCGCACCTGCACTGGGACCATATCATGGGCTTCCCCTTCTTCGTGCCGGCGTTCGATCCCGACGCGACGATCGTCATCCACAGCGGCCACCCCGATGCCGAAACCGCGCTGCGCCGCCAGCAGGAGGAAATTTCGTTCCCGGTCGCCTTCGACTGGCTGCGCGCCAAAATCGAATTCGTCACGCTCGCGACCGATGTCCCGCACATCATCGGCGGGGTGACGGTGACGTTGCTCGAACAATATCATTCGCACAAATCCTATGGGTATCGCTTCGATGCCGGTGGCAAAAGCGTCGTCTATTCGACCGACAGCGAGCACCGATCGGACCAGATGGACACCGAGGAACGCTTCGAAGCGTTCTTCGCCGGCGCCGACCTGGTGGTGTGCGACACGATGTATTCACTGGGCGACACCGTCTCGCTGAAACAGGACTGGGGCCATTCGAGCAGCCTTGTCGCCATCGACCTGTGCCGGATGGCGCGGGCGAAGACGCTGGCGCTGTTCCACCATGAACCGACCTACAGCGACGCCCAGTTGCAGACGATCCATGCCGAAGCGATCAGCTATGAAGCGCTGACCCGCGGCGAGGAGGCCGAAGTGGCGGTCATCTGCGCCTATGACGGGCTGGAAGTGGATGTGTGACGCGGGGGTGGTGACCCGTCCTTCTCCCTCCCCCCTGCGGGGAGGGCGTTGCGCGCCATGAACCCCGGCGTGCGCCATGCCCGCGTCCGGCTGATCGGCCTTGCCGCCGCGCTGCTTGTCGCTGCGCTGCTGGCGGCCTTTGCCGGATCGCTGTTCGCCGAGCCACTATTCGATCGCTACCAGCGTTGGCAGCCCCGCCAGATCGCCGCCGATACCCGCGTCCATATCGTCCGCATCGATGCCGAAAGCCTGCGCGCCGCGCCGCAGGGCCTTGGCCGCTGGCCCTGGCCACGCTCCTATCTCGAACTGCTCACCGACCGGCTACGCGAAGCCGGCGCGGTCGCCATCGGCTATGACATCGTCTTTGCCGAGGCCGATCCGGCGACCGACACGGCGCGAATCGACGATGTCTATGCCACCCTGTCTCCGGCAGCGCGCGCCGAGATCGGCGCCATTCCATCACTCGACGCCCGTTTCGGTGATGCAATTGGCCGCGCGCCGACGGTAGTGGCGCGCACGGCGCTGCTGCCCGGCAATGCCGAGGCACAGGGGCTGACCGCCGCCGACACCGCGGCGCTGACCTTTGACGATCCCTTCACCCCGGGCCTGCCCTATACGGTGCCGACCTTTCCGCTGGCGCTCGCCAATGTCGTCGATATCGATTTCAACGCCCAGGGCCATGGCCTGATCAACGGCAACCCCGATGCCGATGGCGTGACGCGGCGGCTGCCGATGGTCGCCATCGTCGCTGGCCACGCCATGCCGTCGCTGTCGCTCGAACTGGTGCGCGTCGCGCAAAAGGCCGATGCCATCACCCCGGTCGGCGGTGCCGACAGCCTGACAGCCTTGCAGATCGGCACGCACCGGATTCCTGTCGACAATCGCGGCGAGGCGCGGCTGCACTTCGGCACCCTGCCCGAAGGTGCCGAAACATCCGCCGTCAACATCATCCGGCAACCGCGCCAGCCCGGCGCGCTGAAGGGCAAGATCGTGCTCATCGGCCCGGCCAGCGTCGGGCTTGGCGATGTGCGGTCGACGCCGCTCGGGCGCACCGACTATGGTGTGCGTTTCCATGCCCAGGCGATTGACGCCATCCTCACCAGCGGCTGGCTGGTGCGGCCAGGCTGGGCGGCGGCGGCGGAATGGGGGCTGGGGCTGCTGCTCGCCGCGCTGGCGATCATCGGGCTGCCGCGGCTGCGCTGGCGCTGGCTGGCGGTGCTGCCGGCGCTGGTCGTGGTGCTGCTGTTCGGCGGCAGTATCGCCGCTTTCCTGACCGGCAAGCTGCTGCTCGATCCGTTGCGGCCGCTGCTGCTCGGCGGGGTGCCGGCGCTGGCGGTGACCGCTGCGCTGTTCGCCGAAACGACGCGGCTGGCCAAGCAGATGCGCGAGGCCGCGCTGGCGCAGGCCGGCGAAATGAAGGCGGCGCGCGAGATCCAGCGCGCCATGCTGCCCGATGCGGCGGTGCTGGCCGGGCTCGATGCGCGGCTCGATCTCGATGCCGTGCTGGAACCCGCGCAGGCGATCGGCGGCGATCTGTACGATGCCTTTCGCCTGCCCGATGGCCGCATCGTCTTTCTTGTCGGCGATGTCACCGGCAAGGGGCCATCGGCGGCGCTGTTCATGGCAGTGTCGAAGGCGCTGGCGCACAGCCTGCTCAGGCGCGGCGGCGCGCCGCTCGATGCGATCATCGGCATGCTCAACGATGAACTGCAGGGCGACGGCGAAACCTTTGTCGAAGTCACCTTGCTGTGCGGGATCATCGATCTTGCCACCGGCACGATCGAACTGGTCAACGCCGGACACGAAAACCCGCTGATTCGCCGCGCCGATGGCACGCTGGAGGAGGTAGTGATGGAAGGCGGCCTGCCCTTGTGCACCATGGCGGGCTATCCCTATCCGCTGGAAAGCGTCCGGCTCGGCCCTGGCGACGGGCTGGTCATCATCACCGATGGCGTGCGCGAGGCGCAGAACGCCGGCGGCGGCTTTTTCGGCAGCGAACGGACGCGCGACGTGCTGCTCGCCTGGGGCGATGGCGCGGCGGCCGAGGCAACCCGCGCGCTCATCACCGCCGTGCGCGGCTTCGAAGCCGGGGCACCGGC
>JBBRVH010000030.1:0-32116 GCA_038246995.1 Sphingomonadales bacterium | reverse complement strand
GCTGTGATGCCCCGTAACAGCATCGCCGCTGTGATGCCCCGTAACAGCATCGCCGCTGTGATGCCCCGTAACAGCATCGCCGCTGTGATGCCCCGTAACAGCATCGCCGGCCCCGCGCTGCACCCGGTGCATGGCCAGCACATAGACCTCGCCTTCCGCGTGGTCGCCGGCGACGACGATGCTGTGGCTGGTGACATGGTGCTGAAGGATGTCGATCGGCGCCTGGATTTCGGGCAGCCGATCAATGAAATCGTGCGCCAGCCCCTGAAAAAAGGCGCCATGATCCTCCACCGCATCGGCGTGGTAGAGGCTGCGCATCAGGGCAGCATCCTTGCGGTCGGCGGCGCGGGCATAGGCCATGACGAGATCGCGGATGGCATCCTTGGCGATCAGCGTGGCAAGACGGGGGTCCATGGCGACTCCATCGGGCGAAGTTTGGCGGTTCGCGTAGATTATTTTAGCCAGTTTTACGCATTTCAACGCGAAAAGCCATGATGATAGCGGTTATCAATGCTTTTTCCTTGCCAAAGATGCGGCAGCAGCGTTATCCTGTGGCAACTTGGGACCAGCAGGAATCACGCCATGGCGACGTCGGCAGACTATGGATTGGGGGAATTCGCCTTTCCGCGCGGCTGGTTCATGGTCGCTGCCTCCGATGAAGTGACCGACACTGCGCTGGCGGTGCGCTATTTCGGCGAGGACATGGTGCTGTATCGCGGCCAGAGCGGCCGGGTTTTCCTTGTGGAGGCCTATTGCCCGCACATGGGCACCCATCTGGCGAAGAATACCACCTCGTACATCATGCGCGACAAGGAACATATCGAGGGGGACAATATTCGTTGCCCCTACCACGGCTGGCGCTTCGGCCCCGATGGCCGCTGCAACGACATTCCCTATTCGCCGGCGCCGATTCCAAAGGCCGCCTGCCTGAAGACCTGGACGATCAAGGAACGCGCCGGCTGCATCTGGGCATGGCATGATGCCGAGGGCGGCGAACCCGAATATGACCTGCCGGCGTTCGAAAATTGGGACAATCCGCAATGGGTGCGCTGGCAGATCGACCGGCTCGGCGAACTCGCCTGCCACCCGCAGGAAATCGTCGACAACATGACCGACAAGGCACATCTCGATCCGGTGCACGGCAGCCGCAACATGGTGTTGTTCGAAAATGTCTTCGAAGATCATGTCGTGCGGCAATTGCTGTCGAGCGGCCATCGCACCCTGACCAGCAGCGACGGCCCGATGACCAACGACACCTGGTACACCGGCCCCGGCATCCTGCAATCGACGATGGAGGGTGAATATCCCTCGCTGATCCTCATCTGCCACACGCCGGTCGATGATGGCGTCGTCAAGGTCTGGCACGCCCTGCTGGTCAAATCGCCCCACGCCGTCGCCACCCCCGAAGACGTGGCGATCGCCCGCGCCTACCAGCAAGCGAGCCTCGAAGCCTTTTCACAGGATTTCGAGATCTGGACCCACAAGCGCGCCTGCATCAACCCGATGATCGTCAAGGGCGACGGGCCGTTTGCCAAATTGCGCATCTGGTACAAGCAATTCTACAACCCGCGCGCCCGCGCCCGGGAATTCCAGGCGCGCGTCAACGGCCATGTCGAAACCCAGGGCACCACCAAGGCACCCTGGCCGAGCGTCGCCTGACCCACCGCTGCGGCGACCCAAAGCCGGTCGCCGTAAAATTTTCTGACATCTATTTCGCAAAATGCGCTTGCCCATGGCGCATTGATGACATACGCGCATTTTTCAGATGCCTGATTTGCGTTTTCTGGACTGGCCAACGCAAGGCTCGCAACTGGCAAGTCCGCAGACGGGGCGCAGACCCCGGGCGGCAGGATTTTTTGGGGGATTGCTGATCATGAAGACATTCGACCGTGCGCTCGCCGTGGCATTGCTGGCCGGCACCAGCCTTGCCGCCACCGCCGCAAGCGCACAGACCGCCGCTCCGGCAACGGCGGCTGCCGATGAAAACGGGTTCGAGGAAATCATCGTCACCGCCCAGAAGCGCAGCGAAAATCTGCAGCGCATCCCGCTGGCAATCTCGGCGATCCCGGCGGCCAAGCTCGATCTGATCGGCATCACGGACGTGAAAGACCTCAGCGCGCTGGCGCCGAACCTGTCGATTTCGGGCGGCACCACCAACGCCGCGGCCGCGGTCATCACCATCCGCGGCATCCCGACCGCTGCCGATGAAACCCAGGGCTATGATTCGCCGATCGGCCTGTATCTCGATGGCGTCTATCTGGCGCGATCGTCGGCCGCTTCCTTCGAAGTCGCCGAAATCGAGCGGGTCGAAGTGCTGCGCGGGCCGCAGGGCACGCTGTTCGGCCGCAACACCACCGGCGGCGCGGTCAATTTCATCACCAAATTGCCCGATGACGAATTCGGCCTCAAGGTTCGCGGCGGCTATGGCAATTACAACCAATGGACCGGCCGCGTCGTGCTCAACACCGGCAAGCTCGGCGATGCGCTGTCGGCCACCCTGTCGTATCTTCACAAGCAGCGCGACGGGGTCGTCGACAATCTGCTCGAACCCCGCAACAGCCGCGATCCCGGCGGCTACAACACCGATGCCTTCCGCTTCGCCGTGAAGATCGAACCCAGCGATACCGTCACCATCACCAACATCTTCGATTACACCGTCATCGATGGCGTCGCCCCGGCCAACCAGCTCGCCGCGGTCGGCGACGGCGTTTTCCGCCCGAATGTCTCGCTCGATGGCGGCAGCATCGCCCAGGTGCAGCCTGCCAATGTCGCGGGCTATCTCGGCCAGGCGTCCACCGTCGCGCTCGAACCCGGCTGCGGCAAGCCGGTGCAGCGCGCCCGTCTCGACAGCATCTGCCTTGAAGGCGCGCGCAATTCGCGTGACAAGCTGTGGGGCAATCTGTTGCGCGTCGAAGTCGATGCCGGGCCGGTGAAAATCCGCTCGTCGACGTCGTATCGCGAATGGCGCAACAATATCGAAGGCAGCGATCTCGATGGCCTCGGCACCGTGCGCGGCGCGGCGTTCACCAACGCCAGCCTGCTCAACGGCCTGCCCGCCGGCCTGTTGCAGTTCATCGTCGGCCCCGCCGCCGGCATCGTGGCGGGCCTGCCGGTGCCGACCACCACCCAGCCGATCTTCCAGGCCAGGAACCTGCGTTCGCAGAACCAGTTCAGCCAGGAACTCGAAATCGTCTCGAACTACGACAGCGATTTCCAATGGGTGCTCGGCGGTTTCTACTTCCACGAGGAAGGCTCGGAATCGAACGACCAGAGCTTTGGCTTCATTCTCGATACCAACCAGATCTTCCTCGCCAATTTCGGCGCGCTCGGGCCGTCGCTGGCCGCCGCCAACCCGGCGCGTTTCCGCAATTTCTCGACCCCCAGCTCGACCCTCGCCTATAAATCCGATGCCGACAGCTTTGCCGTCTATGGCCAGGGCACCTGGCGGCCGGGCGGCGCCGACGGTGCGCTCGGCATCACGGCGGGCCTGCGTTACACCTGGGATAAAAAGGGTTTCGACCGCAGCCAGAATGGCGCCACGCCGTTCACCAATTCGGTCGATCTCGCGCTCAACAAGCAAAAGGCCAGCTTCAGCGCGCCGACCGGCCATTTCACCGTCGATTATCGCGCCGGTGATGACGTCAACCTTTATGGCCGCATCGCGCGCGGCTATCGTTCGGGGGGCTTCAACGCCCGCCAGACCACCAATGCCGCGGCCAATCTGGGCCTGATTCCCTTCGAGGAAGAAACCATCTGGTCATACGAACTCGGCGCCAAGACCGAACTGTTCAACCGCCTGCGCCTCAACGCTGCGGTCTTCTACAATGAATACAGCGATCTGCAGGCGACCATCCCGATCCCGGGCGGCGCCACCTTCGGTACCCAGGTCACCAACGCCGGCAAGATCAACTATACCGGTGTCGAAATCGAAGGCCGGCTGGCCATCACCGACAGCCTGAGCATGGACGGCTCGTTCGGCTATGTGCACAAGGACGTGAAGAATTTTCCCGGCGCCGATACCACGGGTGTGATCCGCAACATCGCCTCGGTGATCACGCCGGGCAATTCGCCCGACTACACCGGCAACCTGGCGGGCAATTTCGTCTATCCGCTCGGCAATGATGCCAAGCTGACGGCGCGCGTCGGCTGGAGCTATGTTTCGTCGCAGACCTTCTTTGCCAACCCGCTGACGGCGCCCTTCAACAACCAGATCAAGGCCGGCGCGCGCAGCCTGTTCGATGCGCAACTGCGGATCGACAACATCAAGGTCGGCAGCTTCACCAAGGGGCTGGGCCTGACCTTCTGGGGCAAGAACATCACCAACAGCGAATATATCTCGCGCGGGATCGATTTCGGCCAGATCGGCGTCGGCTCGGTGATCTATGGCGACCCGGCGACCTATGGCGCGACGATCGACATCGCTTTCTGATCTACCAATAACACCGTCACCCCCGCGCCGGCGGGGGCCCATCGCCGAAGCGCCGCCACATACGGCCAGGTTCGGGCGATGGGTCCCCGCCTGCGCGGGGATGACGCGTTCTTGTTGAGTCGGCCGCGTCTAAACCCGCTCGGCCAGTGCAATGGCGGCGCGCACGCCGGTGCGAATCGCCGCCTGCATCAGCGGAAAGCCATTGGCACCGCTGTGCGTCGCCGCCGTGTCGCGATGTTCGACTTCATCGGCGCGAAAATCATCGACCATCGCCGCCAGTTCGGGGTCGCTGCCATCGGCCAGCGCGGCGGCCTGTTCGCCATAATGCTGGTCGATGACGGTTTCGACCGCCACCGTCGCCGCCATTGCCGCCTTCGGCCCGAGCAGCGCCGTCGCCGCCCCCAGCGCATAGCCGGCGACATGCCAGATCGGCGCGAACAGTGTCGGCCGCACGCCGCGCTTGACCATCAGCGCGTTGAAGGCATCGAGATGGCGCTTTTCCTGCGCGGCCATGTGGCGGATTTCACCCGACACCCGGGCGCGATCGCCCATCACCGCCAATTGCCCGGCATAAATGCGCGCCGCACCGACTTCGCCGGCCTGATCGACCCGCACCATCGGGCGGGTGTCGATCCGGGCATCCCCCGGCAAATGCCTCATTTCAGCCGCCACAGCGCCGTGCCTCCGATCAGGGTCGAAACAACCGCGTTCCACCCTGCCATGGAAATGCCGAAAAGCGACCAGGGAATAGCGTCGCAGCGCACCAGCGGCTGGGCGAGGATCTGCCCCATGACATCGGCGCTGGAGCCCGACGACAGCGTTGCGGCGCATTTAGTGATGCCCTGCCACCAATGCTGTTCGACGCCGACATGAAACACCGCGATACCAGCGCCGCCAAGCACCGCCAGCGCCGCCAGCGCCAGCACGGCACGCGCATGACCGGTCGCCCAGCCGAGCAGCGCCAGCGCCAGCGCCGCCGCCAGTGCCCAGCGTTGCCACAGGCACATTTCGCACGGCGCCAACCCGCCGAGATATTCGAACGCCAGCGCCCCGCCGAGCAGCGCCGTCGGCCCGAGCAGCAAAAGCGCCGTTACCGAGCGTTCAGAACGCATATTTGACCACGACAAAGCCGCCGATGAACAAGCCGGTCGCCACCAGCGCCAATTGGTGGAAATATTTATCGATGATCGCCTGGGCCGCGGCGCCATAGCGGCGCAGGATCAGCGCCACCAGAAAGAAGCGCCCGCCGCGGCCGAGCAGCGACGCCGCCAGCAGCACCGGCAAGCCCAATGACACGCTGCCCGCCGCGATCGTCGCGACCTTGTAGGGGATAGGCAGGAAGGCAAAGGCCAGCATCCACAGGAAACCATGTGCCTTGATGCTGGCGGCAAAGGTGACGAACTTGTCTTCATAGCCATAGAATTGCAGCAGTGGCACGCCGATCGCCTGGTAGAGCAACGAGCCGATGGCATAGCCGAGCAGCGCGCCGGCGACCGAGGCGAGCGTCGACAGCGCCGCATAGCGCAGCGACTTTTCCGGCCGCGCGATCGACATCGGGATCTGCATGACATCGGGCGGAATCGGGAAAAACGACGAATCGGCGAAGCTGATGCCCATCAGCCATTTTTCGGCCCCGGGGCCGGCGGCGCGAGCGAGGGTCCAGTCGTAAAGGCGGCGCAACAAGGGGCGTTCCAGTCCTGATCCGGGGCGACACCAGCCCCATAGGCGGCGCCGCGAATGCGCGCAATCGCAGCGCTGTCACACTTCTCCTTGCCTCGCCCCCCGTCGCCGGAGGCGACCTCCGGTCGCGCGGGGGGAGGTGCGGCCGGTCACTTCGGGTTGGCAGGCTTTCCGGCGGGCGCTGCCGAGGCCACCGCGATCGGCGGGGCGGCCGGCGCCAGGCGCGACAGCAGCCTTGTGGCATAATCGAGCTGGAAATCGATGACGCCCTTCTTCTTCAATTCCTCGGGCGTCGCCACAAAGCGCGGATCGGGCTTGTTGTCGTTCTCGACCAGCTTTTCGGTCCCGTCCTTGATCTCGTTGATCAGATGCTTCTTCAGATCGGCCTCGCGCAGCCGCGGGCGCTCGCTGCGGGTCGCATCCGACAGTTGCGGCACCTGGACATCGGGTTCGATGCCGTTTTCCTGCACGCTGCGCCCCGATGGCGTAAAATAGCGCGCCGTGGTCAACCGCAGCGCCGTATCCTGGCTGAGCGGGATCAACGTCTGCACCGATCCCTTGCCGAAGCTGCGCTGGCCCAGCACGATGGCGCGGCGCTGGTCCTGCAGCGCGCCGGCAACGATTTCGGCGGCCGAAGCCGAACCTTCGTCGATCAGCACGACGACCGGCTTGCCGCCGGTCAGATCGCCCGGATTGGCCTTGTAGCGCTGGATATCGTCCTTGGTGCGGCCACGCTGCGACACGATCTCTCCCTTGTCGAGGAAGACATCGCTGACCTCGATGGCCTGGTCGAGCAGGCCGCCGGGGTTGGAGCGCAGATCGATGACATAGCCGGCGATGCCGGCGCCAAGCTGCTTTTCGATGCTGGCGACGGCGTTGCGCGTCGCATCGCCGGTCTGCTTGTTGAAGGTGGTGATACGTATGACCCCCACGCTCCCCCGCGTTTCGAACTTCACCGGCTTGATCTGGATGACTTCGCGTTTCAGCGTGTAATCCATCGGCTTGGTGGCGCCTTCGCGCACCACGGTGATCTTGATGGTGCTGCCGGGCGTACCGCGCATCCGGTCGACCGCTTCCTGCAGCGTCGAGCCATAGATGAGTTCACCATCGAGATGGGTGATATAATCGCCCGACTTGATGCCGGCGCGCGCCGCCGGCGTATCATCGGTGGGGGCAACGACCTTGACCGCGCCATCCTCGGTGGTGACCGTCAGGCCGAGCCCGCCATATTCGCCATCGGTGTTCTGGCGCATGTTCTGATATTCGCGCACATCAAGGTACGACGAATGCGGATCGAGGCTGGCGAGCATGCCGTTGATGGCGCCTTCGATCAATTTCTTGTCATCGGCCTTGTCGACATAATCGGTACGCACGCGTTCAAAGACGTCCATCAACACGTCGAGCTGCTTGTAGGTGTCGGTTTCGCTCGCGGCGCGAACCGCGGCAGTGCCCGAAATCGCCAGCACGGCCACCAGGGGCAGGGCAATCATAACACGTTGCGACATCACGACAATTTCGCTTTCGGCAAACCTACAGACTGTCACACTAGCAGAACGCCAGCGCCGCGCCAGAGTGGGGTTGTCGCGGGGCACATGGCAACGCTACCCCGAGCGGTGATAGGGATGGCCCTGCAGGATCGTCATGGCGCGATAAAGCTGTTCCGCCAGCATGGCGCGCACCAGCATGTGCGGCCAGGTCGCCCGGCCGAAGCCGAGCAGCAGGTCGGCGGCGGCGCGGGTAGCCGCGCCATGGCCATCGGCGGCACCGATCAGGAAGCGCACCTCGCGCGTGCCGCCATCACGCCAGCCCCCCAGGATCGCCGCCAGCGCTTCGGAGGACATGTCCTTGCCGGTTTCATCGAGCACGACCGTTTGCCCGCCATCCCAGCGCGGCCAGGGCGCGCTGTCGCCGATTTCGGTGACGATCATCTCGCCGCGCAGCCGCCTGGCATAGCGTTCGACCAGTTCGGCCTCGGGCGACGCGCCGATGCGGCCGCGCGCCACGATGGCCAGCCGCATCAGCCGGCCTTGCGCGGGTCGCCCAGCGCGGGATCGCGCGCGTCAACATAGGTGGCAGCGCGCGCCGCAAGCCCGGCAGGATCGCGCGCCTCATGCGCGTCGCGCAAGGCGCCCATGCGCGGCTCGCCCTTGTTGGGCTCCGAATCGAACGCCCACATGCGTTCGAGATTGTAGAAAGCCCGCACTTCGGGGCGGAAGATGTGGACGATGACATCGCCGGCGTCGATCAGCACCCAATCGGCGGTCGGCAGGCCCTGCACCCGCGCCGGGCGGCCGAAATCGGTCTTGCACTTGTCGGCGATCTTCATCGCCATCGAGGCAACCTGGCGGCCCGATTTGCCGCTGGCGATGACCATGTAATCGGCAATCGTCGTCTTGCCGGCGAGCGGGATCGAGATGACCTCCACCGCCTGGTCATCATCGAGCGAGGCCATCACCATGGCGTGCAGCGCTTCGACATGCGCATCCACCTTGGCTTCGGCACGGGTGGCGGCTTCGGCGCGGGTGGCAGCGGTCGGTTCAGTCGTCAAAGGCTTGTCCTGTTCTTTCGGCTCCGGTCAGCGCCGGCGTGAATTGCTGTGCCCAACCGGGGTCGGCGGCGCGAATCGCCGTCGCCGACAAGGGCGTCTGGCGGATCGACAGGACGATGATTGCCGGCAAGGGCCAGCGCGCCCAATCGCGAATCGACCCCGAAGGACGCCGCCAACGCCCCAGCCACGCCATTGCGGGCGATACCAGAGCAGCCCCCATATAGCGCGGACGTGCCAAAACGGCAATCGGCACGGTCCGCGCAAAGCGGCGCCACCGCCACCAGCGATGCAGTTCGGGCAATATGTCGGCGCCCATCAACCAGATGAACGCCACATCGGGCCGCAATCGCTTGAGTGCGGCGACCGTATCGACCGCGTAGCGCGTGCCCAATTCCGCTTCGATCAGCATCGGCCGGATGCGCGGATGCCGCGCCATCGCCACCGCCGATGCAACGCGCGCCGCCATGGGGGCCATGCCGGCGGCGGGCTTCAGCGGGTTTTGCGGAGAAACCAGCCACCAGACCTCATCGAGCCCGAGCAGGCGCATCGCTTCCAGGCTGATATGGCGATGCCCGGCATGCGCCGGATTGAACGAGCCGCCAAGCAGCCCGATGCGTTTCATCGCGGCTGCATCGCCATATGGCGGATTGCCAGAATCCGGATCGCCGACGGGACAACATCGTAGGACAGCACATAAGGATAACGACCGATGGTCAGTTTCCGGGTGCCATGAACGAATGGCGTGCCGATTTCGGGAAAGGTGCGCAACAATGCGACGCGTGCATCGATCGCATGAACCAGACGATCAGCGGCATACAGATCATGCTCGGCGATCATAGAACAGATGCGATGGAGATCGGAAGCGGCCGCGCGCGACCAGATGACCGACGTCACTTGACCGGTGTGACCCGCTTCGCCTCAAGCATCACCCGCAATTGCGCCATCGCCTGCTCATGCGGGATGCCGCCTTCCTTCTCGAGCGAGTCGATTCCTTCCTGAAGGAAAACCGCTTCGCGTTCCGCATCCATGGGCTTCCACCCAGACCTGGTCATTTCATAACCGACCACCCAATCAGGTTCCTCACCTGGCGGGAAGCAATCAGGCGAGCCGGGGTGTCGCTGCATCATGGAGAAACGATACCCCATTTCCCCCGCCCCATCAAATCACGGCCGCACCTGGCCGGACCCGATCACCCGGGTCTTGTAGATCGTCAGCCCTTCCAGTGCGACCGGCCCGCGCGCGTGCAGGCGGCCGGTGGCGATGCCGATTTCGGCGCCGAAGCCGAATTCGCCACCATCGGCATATTGCGTCGAGGCGTTCCACAGCACGATGGCGCTGTCGACGGCGGACAGAAACCGTTCCGCCACCGCCGCGTCGCCGGCAACGATCGCATCGGTATGCGCCGATCCATGCGCCGCGATATGGGCAATCGCGCCATCGACGCCAGCGACCAGCGCCACCGAGGCGATGGCATCGAGATATTCGGTATCAAAGGCATCGGCCGGCGCCGGCACGGCACGCGGCTCGAGCGCCGCCACGTCGCCGCGCACTTCGCAGCCGGCGTCGGCGAGCGCGCCAAGCACCGCCCGCGCCAGTTCCGGTGCCGCCGCGCGATCGATCAACAGCGTTTCCATCGCCCCGCACACCGCCGTGCGCCGCAGCTTGGAATTGACGACGATCGCCGCTGCCATCGCCGCATCGGCCGAGGCATCGACATAGACATGGTTGATGCCATCGAGATGCGCCAGCACCGGCACCCGCGCTTCGGCCTGCACCCGCGCCACCAGCCCCTTGCCGCCGCGCGGGATAATGATGTCGATCAACCCGTGCGCGCCCAGCATGGCGCCGACCAGCGCGCGATCCCCCGCCGGCACCAGTTGCACCGCCGCCGCGGGCAACCCCGCCGCGCGCAGCCCTTCGCCGACACAATCGAGCAGCACGGCGTTCGACCGCGCCGCCTCCGACCCGCCGCGCAACAGGCAGGCATTGCCCGCCATCAGGCACAGCGCCGCGGCATCCGCCGTCACCCCGGGCCGGCTTTCATAGATGATACCGATGACACCCAGCGGCACGCGCACCCGCTCGAAGCGCAGGCCATTGGCGGTTTCCCAGCGCTTGATGACTTCGCCCACCGGATCGGGCAGCGCCGCGACGGTATCGAGCCCCGCGGCAATGCCCTCCACCCGCCCGGCATCGAGCGCCAGCCGGTCGATCAGCGCCGCCGAAATCCCCGCCGCGCGCGCCGCCGCGACATCCTGGACATTGGCCGCAATCAATTCCCCCGCGCGCGTCCGGATTGCCGCCGCCGCCGTGCGGATCGCCAGCGCCTTTTGCGCCGAAGGTGCCTGCGCCAGCCCGGCAATTGCCGCCCGCGCCGCTCGCGCCATGGCGTGGATGGTCGTTTCGGCGCTCACAGCAGCACCAGGTGATCGGCATGGACCAGCGCGGCGCGCGGCGCATAGCCGAGCACCGCCGCCTGCGCCTCGTTGCGCAACCCGCAGATCATCGCCGCATCCCCTGCATCATAACTTGCCAGCCCGCGCCCGATGACGCCCTCCGGCCCCGCCAGCGCCACGACATCGCCGCGTGCGAAGCGCCCTTCGACCGACGTCACCCCCGCTGCCAGCAGGCTCTTGCCGCGCCGCAGCGCCGCCACCGCCCCGGCATCGAGCACCAGCGTGCCGTGCACCGTCAACCGCCCGGCCAGCCAGGCCTTTTTGGCGCGCGCGCCATCACCCGCCACGAACACCGTGCCGCGCCCGCTATCGGCAAAGCGCCGCAACGGATGCGCCACCCGGCCATCGGCGATCGCGAGGTGAATCCCCGCCGCGCCGGCGATCCGTGCCGCCGCCAGCTTGGCCGCCATGCCGCCCGAGCCCAGCCCGGAACCGCTGTCGGCGCTCGCCATCGCCTCGATTGCCGGGGTAAGCTTGCGCACTTCGGGCACCAGCGTCGCCGCCGGGTCACGCCCGGGATGGCCGGTATACAGCCCGTCGACATCGCTGAGCAGCAACACACCCGCCGCGCCCGCTGCCTGCGCCGCGCGCGCCGCCAGCCGGTCATTGTCGCCAAAGCGGATCTCGCTGGTCGCCACCGTATCATTTTCGTTGAGCACCGGCACCGCGCCGAGCGCCAGCAACCGATCGAGCGTCGCCGAGACGTTGAGATAGCGCCGCCGGTCCTCCAGATCCCCCAGCGTCAACAGCACCTGCGCCATCGTCAGCCCGGCATCGGACAGCAGCGCCTCCCACACCGCGCTGAGCGCTACCTGCCCGACCGCTGCCGCGGCCTGCGCATCTTCGAGGCTGGCACGCCCGCCCTTGTCGAGCCCCAGCCGCCGTGCACCGAGCGCAATCGCCCCGGAAGAAACGACCACGATCTCCTGCCCCGCCGCGCGCCGGCCGGCGATATCGGCGACGACACTCGCCAACCAGTCGCGCCGGACTGCGCCCGCGCCATCGACAAGCAATGACGACCCGATCTTGACGACCAGCCGCGCGCAGACGCCGGGCGCAAAGCGCGCAGCGGCGCCGGTTACAGGGGGTTCCACGCCCGGGGGTCCGCTGCTGCTGCCGCTGCTACCGCATCGCGCCCGGCAAGTTCGATCAGCGCATCGAGCACTTCGTCCAGCCCCTGCCGCGTTGCAGCCGAAAACACGAACACCTTCTGCCCGCTCGCTGCCTCCAGCGCGCGCTTCTTGGCGGCCAGCCCCGACGGGCTGACCAGATCGGCCTTCGACAAGGCGAGAATTTCGGGCTTGTCGACCAGCCCGCCACCATAGGCATCGACTTCGTCGCGCACCGTCCGCCACGCCTTCACCGGCGCCGGCGCGCTGGCGTCGACAAGGTGCAGCAGCACCCGGCAGCGCTCGATATGCCCCAGGAAGCGGTCCCCGATGCCCACGCCTTCGGCGGCGCCGGCGATCAGGCCCGGAATATCGGCCATCACCAGTTCCTTGCCCTTGTGGCCGACAACGCCAAGCTGCGGCTTCAACGTGGTGAAGGGATAGGCCCCTACCTTGGCGCCGGCGTTCGACACGGCGTTGATGAAGGTCGATTTGCCGGCATTCGGCGCCCCGAGCAGCCCCGCATCGGCGATCAGCTTGAGGCGCAGCCACAGCCAGAACTCACCGCCCGGCCAACCCGGCTGGAACTGGCGCGGCGCGCGGTTGGTGCTGCTCTTGTAAAAGGCATTGCCCTTGCCGCCATCACCGCCGCGCAGCAGCACGACGCGCTGGCCGGGGCGGGTGAGATCGCACAACAGGGTGCGTTCATCATCATCGGCGAGCACCTGGGTGCCGACCGGCACCTTGATGACCAGATCGTCGGCGCCCGGGCCGGTGCGATCGCGGCCCATGCCATGGCCGCCGCGCTTGGCACGGAAATGCTGGGTGTAGCGAAAATCGATGAGGGTGTTCAGGCCATCGATGCATTCGAAGATGACATCGCCGCCCTTGCCGCCGTCACCGCCATCGGGCCCGCCATATTCGACATATTTTTCGCGCCGGAACGACACGGCGCCATCGCCGCCGGCGCCCGATGACACGAAAATCTTGGCCTGATCGAGGAATTGCATGCTGGATTCGATTCAAACGAAAAGGGGGAGCCAGTCTCCCGGCTCCCCCTATCGATTTTTCAAAGGCGAAGTCCGGACGGGCTTATTCAGCCGCAATGGCTTCCGGGCGCGGGTCGACGCTGACATACTTGCGACCCAGCTTGCCTTCGTGGAACACCACCACGCCGTGCGCCGTGGCGAACAGGGTGTGATCCTTGCCCAGGCCGACGTTGCGACCGGGGTGGACGCGGGTGCCGCGCTGGCGAATGATGATCGTGCCGGCGAGCAGTTCCTGCCCGCCAAAACGCTTCACGCCAAGGCGACGACCGGCCGAATCACGACCGTTGCGCGATGAACCGCCTGCTTTCTTATGTGCCATGGTACCTTAGCCTACAGAAGTGATCTTGAGCACGGTCAACTGCTGGCGATGACCGTTCTTGCGACGATAGTTGTGACGACGACGCTTCTTGAAGATGATGACCTTGTCGGCCTTCGTCTGCGCGACGATCGTGGCGGTGACGCTGCCACCGGCGGTGATGGCGCCGGCATCGCCGAACATCAGCGTTTCGAGCGTGACGCTCGCGCCGGCTTCACCCTCGATCTTTTCGACCAGGATCGTGTCATCGGTGGCGACCCGATATTGTTTGCCGCCGGTGCGCACAACTGCGAACATCGTTAGAAACCTTGCCTGAAAATCGGTAATGCAAATCTCGTGAACAGCCGGACTCGAAAGTCCTGCCGCTGCGAAGGCGGGGCGATAGGGCAAGGCGGCCCGCCTGTCAACGTGAGGCTGCACGACAACGTAGCAATGCCGCGCGCTTCGCCGCGCTTTTGGCAGCAATGCCGCGCGCTTTGCCGCGCCTCGATGCGCAATCCCCCCTCGCACGGGGACATTACACCGGCTAGAGTCGCAGTGTCATGGCGTCTGTCCCGCTCTTCCGCTCGCTCGCCGTCGCCAATCCGCGCAGCGGAATCGCCGATCATCACATCGAACCCCTCGATTCGGCCGCTGTTGCGGCGCTGGCGACCCGGCTGCGCGCCGCCCAACCGGCCTGGGCGGCGCTCTCGCTGGCGTCGCGGCTCGAAACGCTCGGCGCCTTTGTCACCGCGCTGACCGACCATGCCGAAGCGATCGTGGCGGCGCTTGCCCATGATACCGGCCGCCGCGCGATCGCCACGGTCGAACTCGATGGCGTCAAGGCCATGGTGGCGCGCTGGAGCCGCGAATCGCCGGCGCTGGTCGCCGCCATCGAATCGGCCCGCACACCCACCGCCATCCCCTCCATCACCGCCGGCACGCGGCTGCACCCCTATCCCCTTGTCGGCATCATCAGCCCGTGGAATTTCCCGCTGACCCTGGCGCTGATCGACGCGATCCCGGCGCTGGCGGCGGGCTGCGCCGTCATCGTCAAGCCGTCCGAAGTCACGCCGCGCTTCATCCGCCCGCTGATGCAGGCCATCGCCAGCGTGCCGGCGCTGGCCAGTGTCTTCAAGGTCATCGAAGGCGATGGCGACACCGGCGCAGCGCTGGTCGGCGCGGTCGATTATATCGCGTTCACCGGATCGGTCGCCACTGGCCGCAAGGTCGGCGAAGCGGCGGCGCGCGCCTTCATCCCCGCCAGCCTCGAACTGGGCGGCAAGGACCCGATGCTGGTGCTGGCCAGCGCCGATCCGGTTGCCGCCGCCGCGATTGCGCTGCGCGCTTCGGTCGTCGCCACCGGCCAGGCCTGCCAGTCGATCGAGCGGGTGTATGTCGCCCGCGAGATCCACGACAGGTTCCTCGCCGAACTGGTGCGGCTGGCCAGCGCCGTCACCATCAACCACCCCGATAGCGGCCGGGGCGATCTCGGCCCGTTCATCTTTGCCCGCCAGGCCGATATCGTCGCGGCGCAGATCGCCGATGCCGTGGCCAAGGGCGCCACCATCCGGTGCGGCGGCAGCATCGAGGACCATGGCGGCAAATGGTTGCGGCCCACCGTCATCACCGGGCTGACACCGGACATGGCCGTGATGACCGACGAAACCTTCGGCCCGGTCATCCCGGTCATCGCCTTCGACAGCGTCGATGAAGCGGTGGCACAGGCCAATGCCAGCGCCTTTGGCCTGTCCGCCGCCGTCATCGCCGGCACTGTCGCCGAGGCAGAAGCGGTGGCGGTGCGGCTCCACGCCGGGGCGGTATCGATCAACGACGGCTCGCTGACCTCGATGATCGGCGATGCCGAAAAATCGAGCTTCGGCCTGTCGGGGCTGGGGCCGTCACGCATGGGGGCTTCGGGGCTGTTGCGCTTTTTCCGGCGCCAGGCGCTGCTGCGCCAGACCGGCACGCCGCTGCCGCTCGCCGCCTATGCCGAGCGCGGCTGAACGTGGAAGCGACCGCCCGGCCGGGGATGACCCGCACCCGCAAGATATTGATCGGCATTGCCATCGGGCTGGCAGCGCTGATCGGCTTCAGTTTCTATCACCCCGATATCGATGCCAAGACCGCGGCGCGCATCGCCGAGCAGTTGCTGGTGCAATATCACCGCGGCAGCGGCGATTCGCTGCGCAACTTCACCGCCCGCGAGGACCGGATCTGGGCCGATGGCTGGGAATTTCGCTGGCGCTACCGGCCGTGCCCGCAAGCCGCATCGTTGCGCGTCTGGATCAGCCGCGACGGCCGCCGTGCCAGCTATGCCGAACTGCCCGATTGCGCCCCGCAGGCCGGCGTCATGGTTAATCCCGTGAAGGTATGACGGCCTGTGCAGGTGCGAGCGCCGCCACGAAGCGCGCCGCCATGGCGCCGGCGGCCTCGGCACTCGTCCCCGGCTTGTAGAGCGAGGCGCCGAGGCCGAAGCCATCGGCCCCCGCCGCCGCCCAGGCCGCGACACCTTCGGGGGTCATGCCGCCCACCGCGAGCACCGGCACACCGCGCGGCAGCACCGCCTTCATCGCCTTGATGACCGCGGGCGATCCGGCTTCGGCCGGGAAGAATTTCAGGCCATGCGCCCCGGCCCTGAGCGCTGCAAAGGCCTCGCTCGGGGTGAAAAAGCCCGGCAGCGATGCCATGCCGAGCGCGACGGTCGCAGCGATGACCTCGATATCGGTCGACGGCGACACCACCAGCCGGCCGCCCGCTGCCGCCACGCGCTCGACACTCGGCACATCAAGGACGGTGCCGGCGCCGACCAGCGCAGCATCGCCGGCAAGATCGGACAGCCGCGCGATCGATTCGAAGGGCTCGGGAGAGTTGAGCGGCACTTCGAGAATACGGATGCCGGCGGCAATCAGCGCGCTGCCGACCGCGGCGATTTCGCCCGGCGTGATACCGCGCAGCACCGCCACCAGCGGGCAGGCAGCGAGATGGCGGGCAAGATCGTCGGCGGCGGTCGTCATGCGGCAATTTCCTTCATGACGGCGGTGGCGCCGGCAACGAACGCCGCATCGCCGTCGATGATGACCGATTCGCGCCCGGCGCGCTGCAATGCCAGCGCAAAACGCGCGCACAGCGCCGGCGTGCCGATCAACGGCACGACATCGGCGCGGCGATGGCCAAGCCCGATGCGGACATCGGCGCCGATCAGCAGCCCCGAAATCCGGCTGGCGGCATCGGCCCGGCTCATGCCCTGCGTCAGCACGCGGGCGCGGGTGGTGAACAGTTCGGCGGTCAGGTCATTGGCTTCGAGGCCATGGTCGACCCCTTGCGCAAAGACCGCATCGCACGCCGGCGCATCGACGAGCAGATCCGAGAGGATGGAGGCCGATTGCAGCGCCGCCAGGATATCCCCGGTCATCACGCTGCGGAAACTGTCGATGGCGCTGTCGTCGATCTCCACCCATTTGCTGTGGGTACCGGGCAGGCAGACCAGACCGTCGCCGATCAGCCCGAGCGCCAGCGCGCCGAACAACTGCACTTCCTCGCCGCGCATGACATCGGGGCGCAACGGATCGGCGAACGAGATGCCGGGCACGATCGAAACGCCGTCCGCCACCGCCAGCACGCCGGCCGCCACGTCGGCGAGCCGCGCCGGCGCCGGCACATAGGACACTTCCACCCAGCCGCGGTTCGAACCGATGGTGCCGGCGAGCAGCAGGGGCAAGGCCCCGGCACCGGCGCGCAAGCGCGCGATTTCGGACGGAAAATCGGTTACGGCGCGCAGGCCGCGATCATCGGCACTGCGGGCCGTGACCACGCCATCGACAATGTGGAAGATGCGGCGATTGGTCGATCCCCAATCGACGGCAACGAAACTCTGGGTCATCACGAAATACTCCGGAAAAGGGCACGATCGCTGACGCGCCCCCCGGAAAACGCCCTTGGCGGCAGTTTAGCCCAGAACGCCGCGCGTCACCATGCAATAGAGCATCGGGAAGCTGAGCACGAAGTTGGTGCGGCTGAACAGCATCGCCTTCTTGGCGGCGGCAGCCTTTTCATCGGGCGTACCGTCGACCATGCCGAGCGCGATCTTCTGCGCCGGCCAGATGAACATCCAGACGTTGGCGGCCATGATGATGCCGAGCCACATGCCGAGGCCGATATTGCGGAAGCCTTCCTGGAAGGTCAGCGCCTGGACAAGGTACAGGTTCGGCGGCGCGCCGGCGATGGCGATGCCGATGACCAGCGTGGCCAGCGCCGACCAGCGGAACCAGAACAACGCTTCGGGGGCGATATACTTGCCGACCGCGGGCTTCAGTTCGGCGGGCACCTTGGGCATGGTCGGGATCTGCACGAAGTTGAAATAATAGAGCAAACCGATCCACAGGACGCCGACAAGGGCATGGACGAAGCGCAGGAAGGCGTTGAGCCAATTGCCGTTGGTGACGATATCGCCACCGTTGAGGATGGCGATGACCAGCACCAGCAGCGTGCCGCCGAGCAGCAATGCCCGGTTGAGATTGCCCAGAATATTGACCATGTCGCGTGCCCCTTTGAACCTGTTGACCAGCCTATAGAATACCAAAGCGGTCTTGTTAAGCCGGGATTGCGTTGCGGAAGGCGGTGCCAGCCCGCGCCCCCGCCCGTCAAAAAACCTTTAGCCCTTGCCCATGAGCGACAGCACTTCCTTGCGGCTGCGATCATCGTCGCGGAACACGCCCATCATGCGGCTGGTGGTCATCGTCACGCCCTGGGTCATCACGCCGCGCGCGCTCATGCAGGCATGGCTGGCTTCGATGACGACAGCGACGCCGACCGGATCGAGATGCTTCTGGATGCAGTCCGCGACTTCGGCGGTCAGCCGTTCCTGCACCTGCATGCGCTTGGCAAAGCCGTGCAGCACCCGCGCCAGCTTGGAAATGCCGACAACGCGCTTCCTCGGCAGATAGGCGATGTGCGCCTTGCCGATGATCGGCGCCATGTGATGCTCGCAATGCGACTGGAACGGAATATCGCGCAGGATGACGATCTCGTCATAGCCGCCGACTTCGCCGAAAGTCGTCGCGAGGTGGATGCCGGGGTCTTCCTGATAGCCGCGGAAATATTCCCGATAGGCGCGCGTCACCCGCCCCGGCGTATCGAGCAGGCCTTCGCGATCGGGGTCGTCCCCCGCCCAGCGGATCAGCGTGCGCACCGCGTCTTCGGCCTCGGCGGCCGGAATCGGTTCGATCTGCGGCGGATGCCCGCTGCCATAATCATCGTCGTCAATGGCGCTCATGCGGCGTCTCCCGTTCACAATCCGCGCAGCAGGTGATGGCGCGGCGACATTTGCGCAACCGCGCAAATGTCGCAGGGGTCAGGGCGTTACCGCCGGATCAGTCGCGCTTCGCCCGCGATGCCTTCTTGCGCTCGTGCGGATCGAGATGGCGCTTGCGGAGCCGGATGAAGTTCGGCGTCACTTCGACGAGCTCGTCTTCCTCGATATAGGCGATCGCCTGTTCCAGCGTCAGCCGCTTGGGCGGGCTCAGCTGGATGGCGTCATCCTTGCCGCTGGCGCGGAAGTTGGTCAGCGCCTTGGATTTCAGAGGGTTGACTTCCAGATCCTCGTCACGGGCATTTTCGCCGATGACCATGCCCTGGTAAACCGCTTCACCAGGTTCGATCATCAATATGCCGCGCGGTTGCAGATAACCAAGCGCGTAACCAACCGCTTCGCCGGTTTCCGTCGAGATCAGCACGCCACTGCCCCGGCCCGAGATCGGGCCCTTGTACGGGCCGTATTTTTCGAACAAGCGGTTCATGATGCCGGTGCCGCGCGTGTCCGACAGGAACTCGCCATGATAGCCGATCAGTCCGCGTGCCGGCGCCGAAAAAGTCAGTCGGGTCTTGCCGCCACCCGAAGGCCGCATGTCGGTCATCTCGCCCTTGCGGCCGGCCATTTTCTCGACAACCGTTCCCGAATATTGCTCATCGACATCGATGACGACAATCTCGTACGGCTCGGTGCGCTTGCCGTCGGCATCGGTATCGTAAATCACCCGCGGTCGGGAGATCGACAGTTCAAAGCCTTCGCGGCGCATGGTTTCAATAAGCACGCCGAGCTGCAATTCGCCGCGTCCGGCGACTTCAAAAGCGTCCTTCGACGCGCTTTCAGTCACCTTGACCGCAACATTACCTTCGGCTTCGCGGATCAGGCGATCGGCGATCATCCGGCTTGTCACCTTGCTGCCATCGCGGCCGGCATAAGGCGAATCATTGACCGCAAAGGTCATCGACAGGGTTGGCGGATCGATCGGCTGGGCATGCAGCGGTTCGGTTACCGACGTGTCGGCAATCGTGTCCGCCACGGTCGCTTTGGTCAGCCCGGCAAGCGCGATGATATCGCCGGCCTTGGCTTCATCGACAGGCACCCGCTCAAGTCCACGAAACGCAAAAATTTTCGATGCGCGGCCTTCCTCGACAACCTTGCCGTCGGGGCTGAGCGCGCGGATTGGCGCGTTCAGCTTCAGCGTGCCCGACAGGATGCGCCCGGTCAGGATGCGGCCGACAAAGCTGTCACGATCGAGCAGCGACACCAGCATCTTGAACTCACCATCCACATCGGCGGCCGGCGGCGGCACATGCGCCACAATGGTTTCGAACAAAGGCACCAGATTGCCCGACCGCACCTCGGCATCACGCCCGGCATAACCGTTGCGCCCGGATGCAAAGATCACGGGGAAATCAAGCTGTTCATCGGTGGCTTCGAGCATGACGAACAGGTCGAAGACTTCGTCGAGCACTTCCTGGGCGCGCGCATCGGGGCGATCGATCTTGTTGACGACGACGATTGGCCGGAGGCCAAGCGCCAGCGCCTTGCCGGTGACGAACTTGGTCTGCGGCATCGGGCCTTCGGCGGCATCGACAAGCAGCACGACGCCATCGACCATCGACAGGATGCGTTCGACTTCACCGCCGAAATCGGCGTGTCCGGGCGTGTCGACGATGTTGATATGGGTGGTTTCGTTGCTGGTCTTGTCGGTCCATTCGATCGACGTGCACTTGGCGAGAATGGTGATGCCGCGTTCTTTTTCGAGATCGTTCGAATCCATGGCGCGCTCGGCGACGCGCTGGTTCTCGCGGAAAGTGCCCGACTGCCGGAACAGCTGGTCGACAAGCGTGGTCTTGCCATGGTCAACGTGCGCGATGATCGCGATATTCCGCAAGGGCATTGAATTTCGATCCTGTGGGATGGCCAGAGTGCCGCAAGGACAACAAGGCCCGGGGCTTGCGCGGCCCCATAGCCGCTTTGATGCGATGCAACAAGGTCGCATGCGAAAGGGGGCGGCTTCGATCCGGCGCAGGCGATGTTTCGATCCGGCGCAGCCGATGGTTCGATCCGGCGCAGGCGATGTTTCGATCCGGCGCAGGCGATGTTTCGATCCGGCGCAGGCGATGTTTCGATCCGGCGCAGCCGGGGCTTCAAACCGCCGGTTCTTGCCGCGCAATGCATTGACTCGCGCGGTTCCCCCCGGCATCGAAAGATGGCCCGCGACCGGTGGTAACACCGGCCAGGCACCAGCGGATCGCAACCGCCCCGCAACGGGCAGAACCACAAGGATCGTCGGCGTGGAATCGGTGGAATTCGGCGCCAGGCGCACCGGCGCGATGCTGCAGGCCGGGCGCAACGCCGCCGGGCTGGAGCTGGTCGACGTGGCGCGCGAAACCCGCGTGCCGATCCGGCATCTCAAGGCGCTGGAAGCCGACAATCATGACGAACTGCCGGCGCTGCCCTATGCCATCGGCTTCGTGAAATCCTATGCCCGCGCCATCGGGCTCGATCCCGAAACCTTGGCCAACCAGTTTCGCAGCGAAACCTCGAAATCGGCGCATGTGCCGACGCCGATCAGCCTTGAACCGCTCGATGAACGCCGGCTGCCATCGCGCGGCCTGTGGATCGGCAGCCTCGTGGCGATCATCGCCATCATCGCGGTATTTTCGGCCTGGGGGGCCGGCGCCTTCGATCCGCCACCCCCGGTTGTGCCGGAAACGACAGCCGCCGCCGAAACGCCGCCAGCCGAAGCCGGCGGCGATATCGGCACGCCGGCTGCCGGGCCGGCCGCCGCCGCTACCACGCCCGCGGCCGCCGGTGGCCCGGTGGTGCTGACCGCGTCGCGCGATGTCTGGGTAAAGATCACCGACAAGGCCAATGGCGACACGCTGAAAGTCGGCGTGATGACCGCGGGCGAAAGCTTCACGGTGCCCGCCGATCGCCCCGCCCTGACGCTGTGGACCGGCATGGCCGGCGCCTTGTCGGTCAGCGTCGGCGGCCAGGTGCTGCCGCCGCTCGGTGGCCCGGTTGAAACCGTGCGCAATGTCAGCCTGGCGGCGGCCGACCTTGTTGCCCGCAGCGCCGCCCCGACCGCCAACACCACGCCGGCCACCACCCCGCCGGCTGGCGATCCGTCGATCCCCGCACCGATCGCAACGGTCCCGGCGCCGAGGCCGGCGCCGACTGTCACCCCGACCGCCACCATTCCGGGAAACTGAACCGATGCGCCTGTTGTTGCTGTCCTCGCTGCTGCTGCTCACCCCGATCGCTGCCCCGGCGCAGGAGATCGACCCCATCAAGGTCGAAAAACGTGTCGGCAAGCTCGAATCCGAAATGCGCGCGGTACAGCGCAAGGTCTTCCCGGGCGGCGACCCGAAATATTTCGAACCCGAAATCACAGCGCCAGTACCGGTCGTCGCCGCGCCGGTCGGCACCCCGGCCAGCGCGCCGCTGGTCGATCTGACCGAGCGGGTGGGTGAGCTCGAACGCCAGTTGCGCACCCTGACCGGGCAGGTCGAGGCCAGCCAGTTCAAGGTCCGCCAGCTCGAGGAAGCCCAGGCCAAGCTGCGCGGCGATCTCGAATTCCGCGTCACCGCGCTGGAAGGCGGCGGTGCAACCGTGACCCCGCCGCCCGCCGCCGGAACCGGAGCCGCCGCCGCAGCCGCCACGCCGCCCAAGCCCGGCACCAGGCCGGTGGTGAAGCCCGATGCCAAGGCCGCCACCCCCGATGCCGCCTGGAAGGCCGCCTATACCAATGTCACCGCCAAGAATTGGCCCGGTACCGAAACCGCGATGACCGATTTCATCGCCGGCTATCCCAAATCGCCGCGCATTCCCCAGGCGCAATACTGGCTCGGGCGCAGCCATGCCCTGCGCGATGAACATGCGCTGGCGGCCAAGGCCTATCTCGAACTCTACCAGACCGCCCCGCGCAACGATCGCGCTCCCGATGCGCTGATCGGCCTCGCCGGCGCGATGAACGGCCTCAAGAAGCCCAAGGATGCCTGCCGCGTCCTCGGCGAACTCGACAGCGTCTATGGTGAAAAGCTGGCCCCGCCGCAAAAGACCGAGGCCAAGGCGCTGCGCACGAAGGCCAAATGCCCGGCCTGAGCAGGGGGTGAGGTTGGGACACCACGGGCCGCGTTTCCTTCTATCTCCCTCCCCCTTGAGGGGAGGGCGACTCGGCGCCAGCCGAGCGGGGTGGGGGTTCACGCGTTTCGACACGCGAACCCCCACCCCGCTCGCGCAAGGGCGCGAGTCGCCCTCCCCGCAAGGGGGAGGGAATTGGCTTGCGCTTTGATCGACCTGGCTGAACCTCTCGGCGCGGCGCTGGGTCGGGCTGTGGCCCCAACCGAACGGCTCGCTGTCGCGGTGTCGGGCGGTCCCGACAGCGTGGCGCTGCTGCTGATGGCACATTCGGCATTCCCCGGCCGCGTACTGGCGCTGACCGTCGATCATGGCCTGCGCCCCCGGGCCGCTGCCGAAGCGGCTTTTGTTGCCAGCCTGTGCGCGGCGCGCGCCATCCCGCACCGGGTGCTGCACTGGACCGGCGCGCGGCCCGCCGCCAATGTGCAGGCGCAAGCCCGCGATGCCCGCTATGCCCTGCTGCGCGATGCCTGCGCCGCCGCCGGCGTCGGCGTGCTGATCACCGCCCATCACGCCGATGACCAGGCCGAAACCTTGCTGATGCGGCTGGCGCGCAGCAGCGGTGCCGGGCTGGCCGGCATCCGGGTGCACAGGCCGCTGGGCGCCGGGGTCACGCTGGTGCGGCCGCTGCTCGGGGTGCGCCGCGCCGTGCTGGCGGCGGTCGTCGCCGATGCCGGCATCGCGGCGGTTGTCGATCCGACCAATGACGACCCGCATTACGACCGCACCCATGCCCGGCGCTTGCTGGCAACGACCCCCTGGCTCGATGCCGCGTCCCTTGCCGCCAGCGCCGCGCACCTTGCCGAGGCCGAAGCCGCGCTCGGTTGGGCGACAGACCGCGCCTGGGCCGGTCGCGCCGAGATCGGCAAGGCCGAAGTGACACTCGATGCCGCCGGGCTTCCGCAGGCGTTGGTGCGCCGGCTGGTGGCGCGCGCCATCGGCCAGCTTGTGCCATCGGCCCGCCCGCGCGGCGCCGAAATCACCCGGTTGATGGCGCGACTCGATACTGGCGACTCCGGGACTCTGGCGGGGGTGAAGGCGCGCGGCGGGACAGTGTGGCACTTCACCTTGGCCCCGCCGCGCCGTTAGATTGGCGCCTCTGCGCTGGCAAATCGGATGAATCGCCCCAAAAACCCTATCGAAACGCCGGTAAAGGCGAGGCAGAAGCGCACAGCCTGATTGCAAGCGCGCCGTGCATGCTTATCTTGATGCAGTCTCCTACGCAGAAAGCCGTTTTCATGGCCGACAACAACAAGCGACCGCCCAGCCCCTGGATGAAGAACCTCGGGTTGTGGTTCGTCATCCTTCTCGGCCTCGTCGTGGTCGTCAACGTCATGCAGGGCCCGTCGCGATCGAGCGGTGCCGGCAGCGCCATGGCCTATTCCGATTTCCTGACCAAGGTCGATGAAGGCGCGATCAAGTCGGTCGAGATCCGCGGCGCCGAAATCGTCGGCAAGACCGGGTCGGACGAAGATTTCCGCACCTACAACCCCGGCGACACCGATCTCATTTCGCGGCTGCGCAGCAAGAACGTGCGTTTCGATGCCAAGCCCGAGGAAAGCCGCAGCCTGCTGGCGCAGCTGTTCTTCAACATGCTGCCCTTCGTGCTGATGATCGGCATCTGGATCTTCGTGATGCGCCAGATGCAGAACGGCGCCGGCAAGGGCGCCATGGGTTTCGGCAAGAGCCGCGCCAAGCTGCTCGTTGCCAAGGAAGGCCGGGTGACGTTCGACGATGTCGCCGGCATCGACGAAGCCCGCGAAGAACTGCAGGAAATCGTCGACTTCCTGAAGGATCCGGGTCGTTTCCATCGCCTTGGCGGCAAGATTCCCAAGGGCGCGCTGCTCGTCGGCCCCCCGGGTACCGGCAAGACGCTGCTCGCCCGCGCCATCGCCGGCGAAGCCAATGTGCCGTTCTTCAACATCTCGGGCTCGGATTTCGTCGAAATGTTCGTCGGCGTCGGTGCCAGCCGCGTCCGCGACATGTTCGAACAGGGCAAGAAGGCCGCGCCGTGCATCATTTTCATCGATGAAATCGACGCGGTCGGCCGTTCGCGCGGTGCCGGGCTCGGCGGCGGCAACGATGAACGTGAACAGACGCTCAACCAGTTGCTTGTCGAAATGGACGGCTTCGATGCCAATGAAGGCATCATCATCGTCGCCGCGACCAACCGCCCCGATGTGCTCGATCCGGCGCTGCTGCGTCCGGGCCGCTTCGATCGCCAGGTCGTCGTCGGCCGGCCCGACATCGAAGGCCGCGAAAAGATCCTCGCCGTCCACATGAAGAAGGTGCCGCTGGCGCCGGATGTGAACGCCCGCACGATCGCGCGCGGCACGCCGGGCTTTTCGGGCGCCGATCTTGCCAACCTCGTCAACGAAGCGGCGCTGCTTGCGGCACGCCGCGCCAAGCGGCTCGTTTCGATGAAGGACTTCGAAGACGCCAAGGACAAGGTGCTGATGGGCGTCGAACGCAAGTCGATGGTCATGACCGAAGACGAAAAGAAGATGACTGCCTATCACGAGGCCGGCCATGCCGTCGTCTCGGTGCACGAAGCCGCGTCGGACCCGATCCACAAGGCGACCATCATCCCGCGCGGTCGTGCGCTCGGCATGGTCATGCGCCTGCCGGAACGTGACCAGTACAGCTATCACCGCGACAAGATGTACGCCAATTTGTCGGTCTCGATGGGCGGCCGCGTCGCCGAAGAACTGATCTTCGGCTATGACAAGGTCAGCTCGGGTGCTTCGTCGGACATCAGCTATGCGACCGACCTTGCCCGCTCGATGGTCACGCAATGGGGGATGAGCGACAAGCTCGGCCCGCTGAAATACGCCGACAACCAGGAAGAAGTGTTCCTGGGCCACAGCGTCACCCGCACCCAGAATGTCAGCGAACAGACAGCGCAACTGATCGATGCCGAAGTCCGCACGATCGTGACCAGCGGCTATGATCGGGCCAAGCAGGTGCTGACCGACAATATCGACCAGCTCCACGCGCTGGCTGCCGCGCTGCTCGAACTCGAAACCCTGTCGGGCGACGAGATCAAGAAGGTCATGGCCGGCGAAACCATCGACCGGTCGACGACCACCGGCACCCCGGCGTCGCGCCCGGCGACCGGCACCTCGGCGATCCCCAAGACGGGGCGTCGCGGTGGCTTTTCGGAACCGGCCCCGCAGGCCTGAACCACCTGACCCCAAATGAAAGGGCCGCCCGGCAACGGGCGGCCCTTTTTCGTTGGCGGCGGCGCGATTGTGGCGCCGCAGCGCCAGAAGCAGGAAAGCCTCCGGCGGCTGGGGCCATCGGCCCCAGACCCCGACTGCTGGCTCGGTCCAGTCGGAACCGCATATTTCCTTACCGTAAAATCGATTGGGGTCTGGGGTCTTAGACCCCAGCCGCCGGAGGCTCTGCTTTGCGCTGATGCGTCATTGCTGCCGGGATTTGGTATCAGTCCTTGCGCAACACCGCGAACGGGCTCGAAACCGCTCGCGCCGCTGCCTCGCTGATCACGCCGGGGGCTGGCGCGGTCGAGCGCGGATAGGGATCGAGCGCCAGCGCCAGCGCTTGCGCCGCCAGTTCGCCGATGTCGATGATGTCGCCGACCAGCGGCTCGCTGTCGAGATCGGCATCGGCCAGTTCGATCTCCTCCCCCTCGGGCTGGTTTTCGGTGAGCAGCAGCGCCAGCGCCTCGGTGATCAGAAACGGCACCGGTTCGGCGGTGGCGACGCACGGCTGCGTGCCCGCGGCATCGATGCGGCCGGTGACGCGGATGCCGGCGGCTTCGCGGCGCACGCTGATATCGGCAACCAGCCGATCGAGCCCCAGCAGGTCGAACCGCCCGGCCAGCGCGGCGCGCTCGGCTTCGCTGGCCTCGATCGTCTGGCGGCGCAGGGTGCCGCCGATTTCATGGGCGCGCAGCGGCCGCGAAAATTCCGGCGTCATGCCCCCGGCTTCCCGGCGGTCAATTGCGGCAATGACAGGGCCGCCAACCGCGCCGCGACGGCGCGCGCTTCGACGACGACAAAGGCTACCGCCGCATCGGCAACGGGTTCACCGCGCCACAGGTTGCGGCGCAGTGCCTCGGCAAAGGCCGCATCATCGGCGCGGCTGTCGCGATAGGCACCCAGCCGCCCCCCGAGCGCTGCCACCATGCGGCCGATATGCTTGCCGACAACCTGGTCGCCAACGCCATCCTGGCGCAGCGAGCCATCCATGTCGGTGATGAAGCGTTCGGTGATATCGGCGCACAATTGCGCGGCGCCTTCGTCTTCCAGCCGGATGATGACCAGCGACAGGACCAGCGCCACCATGTCGAAGCGGCCATCGATGGTATCGGGCACCGCGCCATCGAGATACCAGGCCGGGCGCCGCGCCTGCGCAACCACAGTGTTGTAAAGCGCTTCACCCGGCAGGGTGACCGCAACGGCGCGCCGCAGCGCAGACAGAATCGACATGGGTTTGGTCCGTTTGTCATCGCCGCTTGGAAGCGGCAGCATTATGCCATATTGAGCGTGCCACGGCGCCTTGCAACCGGTTGCGGCGTTTGGGAGAGTGCGATGCGTAACCCTGCCGCGGTGCGGAACCCTGTGCGGACCTGTTTTTGGCTTGCAGGCCTGGCTGTAGTGGCGCTCGCCAGCAGCGGTTGCAGCCGCATTCGCCAGTCGCAAGGCTATCTGATCGATGAAACCTTGCTGACGTCGATCCAGCCGGGCGTCGATAACCGCGATTCGGTGGCGAAAACGCTTGGGCGGCCGACCTTTGCCGCCCAATTCGATGCCGATGAATGGTATTATGTGTCGCGCAACACCGGCCAATATGCCTTTGCCCAGCCCAAGGTGCTCGAACAATCGATCCTGATCATCAGCTTCGACAAGGCCGGCAATGTCGCCAAGGTGGAACGCCGCGGCATGGAACAGGTGGCGCGCATCTCGCCCGAAAAGGACAAGACGATCACGCTGGGCCGCGACACCGGCTTCCTGGAAGAATTGTTCGGCAATCTGGGCAGCGTCGGCGCCGGCGGGCTCGGCGGCGGGCCCACCAACACCAACACCGGCCGGGATGGGCCGCGGTACAAATAAGTTTTCAGAGGCCGGGCTCACCAGGATTACCTCGTCACCCCCGCGCAGGCGGGGGCCCATCGCCCGCACTTCGTCACCCGTTTCCAAATTCAGGCGATGGGCCCCCGCCTGCGCGGGGGTGACGGCAAAATCAGAACGGCTTCACGCTTCCCAGCCAGCTCGTCGCGAACAGCAGCGCATAAACGGTAAACACCCAGCGCCGCGTGCCGTCCATCGTCGCGCGCAGCGGCACTTCGGTGGCATCGGATGATCCCTGCTCGATCAGCGCCATAAGCTGCGGCCCGACCGGCTTGAAAGCATGATCGATCATGATCGCCGCGGCAAAGATCAACCCGAACAGCAGCGCCTTCCACGCCAGCCAGTGTTCGGCGAGCGGCGCCCCCGCCAGCAGCGAAAGCCCGCCCAACCCGAGATAAAAGCCGGTCAGCCCATAGCGCAGCCAGCCTTCGATGCGGCGGTCGCGCGCGGCACGCGGCGTCATGTCATGGGCATGGGCATCCCAGACCAGCCACAGCCAGAACAGCCCGACGGCCCAGCCGGCAACGACGCCCCAAAGCGGCAGCGCCGCCCACCAGCCCCCGACATAAAGCAAACTCAGCGATATCGGCACCATCAGCGCCCAGGCCGAGCGCGGCCCCATGTCGATGGCGACGAGCAGCTTGAGCAGCGTCAGCCGTTCGGGCAGCGAATAGGTCCGGATGCGGAAATGCTGGCCGAGCACGAAGACGCCAAGGTCACCCCCCAGCCAGAGCACGAAAAGCAGCAGATGCGCATACTCCAGGGTAGCATACAGCATCACAGTCCCTCGAAAATGGCGACATGGAATTCACCGGCACCGGCGCGCAGCGGCTTCACCTCGTCCTGGTACTGCGCATCGGCCCAAAAGGCTTCGGCGGCGGCGCGCGACGGAAACCGGGCGCAGACGATGCTGGTGCCATCGGGCCAATCTTCCAGCGGCACCGCCGCCTTGCCGAGAAACAGGTAAAGACCGCCGTGCCGGGCATATAGCCCCGACGCTGCCAGCGCGCGCGCATAGCCGCCCATGCGCCCCGCATCGGTCACCTTTGCGGTAACCAGCAGAAAAGCCGGCCGGGGCGATATCTCCGGCTGTTGGTCATTCATGACTGTTCATTCCGACTGTTGCGCAAACGCGACTATCCCGCGCAAGATAACAAGTGTCAAAGATTTGTCCGGACAACTCTGTTGCAAAGCAGGGCAAACCCGGCAAGATTGAAGGGCGCGGCTGCGTCGGAGGGACGCGGCGGCGCCATCACGGGGGTATTCGGCACGATGACCACAGGCACCATTCGCAGCGGCAGCCGCGCCGCCCTTCTCGCCGCAACGATCTGCGGAGGGCTGATGACGTGCGCGCCGGCGCTCGCCCAAACCGCGACGACGGCCGCCGCCACCAATGATTCCGAATTGTTGCCCGATATCGTCGTCACCGCGCAGCGCCGCAAGGAATCGGCGCAGAACGTGCCGATCGCGATCAGCGCCTTTTCGGCCGACCTGTTGTCGCAGCGCGGCATCGCGACGCCGCTGCAACTGATCCAGTATGTCCCCAATCTGTTCGGGTCGAACAACACCGGGCTGGGGTCGGCCAACGCCTATTATATCCGCGGTCTCGGCAACACCGAAACCATTGCCACCTTCGATCCGCCGGTCGGCACCTATATCGACGACATTTACATGTCGCGGCAGAACGCCAACAACTTCGCCTTTTTCGATCTCGACCGGATCGAGGTGCTGCGCGGGCCACAGGGCACGCTGTTCGGCCGCAACACCACTGGCGGCGCGATCAATGTCGTCATGAAGCGCCCGTCGGACACGCTCGGCGGCTATGTCGAAGCGGCCTATGGTGCCTATGACAAGAAAATGATCCGCGGCTCGATCGACCTGCCGCTCAGCGACAGCATCCAGGTCAAGGTCTCGGGCTATTTCCAGGACGATGACGGCTATGTCATCAACACCAAGACCGGCGAACGCAACAACGACAGCGACATGGCCGGCCTGCGGGGCGCGCTGCAGCTCAAGCTGACCGAAAACCTCACCTGGAACGTTGCCGCCACCTATATGCGCAACGACGGCGAAAACCTGATCAATTTCAATTGCGATCCGCTCAACGCCGCCAATTGCAACGGCCGCTTCAATTCCACCGGCGTCCGCACCAGCTATGGCCCGGGCACGACCAACCCGTTTTCCACGCTGGGCATTTCGGGGCGCAAGGCGAATTACGCGCTGGGCAACAACACCGACACCCAGATCTACACGTCAAACCTCGAACTCGCGCTCGGCGAGGATTACACCGTCACCGCGATCACCGGCTTCATCAACCTCAAGCAGCAGTTCCTGCTCGATTTCGCCGATGGCCGCGGCCTGCCCAGCGCCGCCAACCCCAATCCGGTCGCCAACGGCTATCCGGCCGGCGGCTTCGTCATCACCAATGATGGCAAGCACAGCCAGTTCACCCAGGAATTCAAGCTGAACGGCAAGGTGTTCGACGGCCGCGTCGAATTCGTCACCGGGTTGTTCTACTTCAATGAAAACAACACCACCGATTTTGCCGATGTCTTCAACCTCGGCCCGATCCTGGGCATTCCCGGGCCGACCGGCTTTCCGGCGGTGCTCGCGGACCGCACGCTGATCAACACCGCCACCGCCAAGGCCGGCTATTTCCAGGCCGATTTCAACATCACCGACCAGTTGAAACTGACCGGCGGCATTCGCTACACCGATGAAGAAAAGACGATCACCATCTTCGACAATCGCGCCACCTGCACGACGCCGCGGCCAACCTGCCTGACCAACGCCAATCTGGCGGTCAACCTGCCGACCGGGCGGCTGGCGATCCCGACGACGCAGCGTACCAAGATCTGGACGCCGCGTTTCGCCATCAACTACAAGCCCAACAACGACATGCTGTTCTTTGCCAGCGCGACGCGCGGCTTCAAATCGGGCGGCTGGAACGCCCGCGGCACGGCGCCCAACACGCTGCTGCCGTTCGATCCCGAAAAGGTGTGGAGCTATGAAGTCGGCGGCAAGACCGAATTGTTCGATCGTCGCCTGCGCCTGAACGTCACCGGCTTCTTCCTTGAAACCAAGGACTTGCAGACACCATCGGCGTTCGTCGATCCGGTGACCGGCGGCGTGACCTTCATCACCCAGAACTTCGCCGATTACCAGAACAAGGGCCTTGAAGTCGAAATCAGCGCCGTGCCGTTCAAGGGCCTGACCCTGTACGCCAACGCCGGTTACCAGGATGACAAGTACAAGGTTTCCGACACGTTGCTGCCCAATCAATTTGGCGTCAAATCGGTGCGCCGCCAGCAGCTCGATTGCCAGGCGCAGCTTGCCGCCCGCCGCGTGCCGCTCGGCGCCGGCGCCAACAATGCCCCCGATTGCGCCGCCGGCATCATCGATGCCAACGGCAATATCGCCACCCCGGTACGCACCCCGGATTTCAGCATCGCCTTTGGCGGTTCCTATGATTTCCAGATCCCGTCGGCGGGCATCATCCTGACGCCGTCGGTCAACGCGCTGTACCGGTCGAGCCTGGAAACCGGCACCGCCAACGGCACGATCTTCACCGGCCCCATCGGCACGCCGAGCGGGATCACCTATCCGGCCAACCCGTTTGCCGGCGATGTGATCTCGGGCTCGCTGACCGAAAGCTTCTGGCAGGTGAGCGCCGCGCTGACGATGCGCACCGACGACAACAACTGGACGCTCAGCCTCGAGTGCGAGAATTGCTTCGACAAGCAGTTCACCCAGTCGAGCCTGGTGAACTTCAACTATCTCAATCCGCCGCGGACGTGGCAGGTGAGGGCGAAGAGGGTGTTTTAAGGCGCAGCGCGGCCGAGCATAGCGTAGCTATGCGCGGACACGCGCAAGCCCGGCCGGCGAGGCGGCGCGCGCTCTTGCGCGCCGAACTCGTCCGACGCCAGCATGGGCTTTGCCCATGCCCTTCGCTTCTACCGGCTTTGCCCATGCCCTTCGCTTCTACCGGCTTTGCCCATGCCCT
>JBBRVH010000029.1:0-32324 GCA_038246995.1 Sphingomonadales bacterium | reverse complement strand
GCATCTCGGTTCTCAATGCCAGCCAGTACCGCGCGCTGCTGGACGCTGCCATCGCCGACATGGATCCGGATTTGTGGCTGTTCGTGGCGATCGGGCTCTGCACCGGCATGCGCCATTCCGAGATCGTCAGCATCAAATGGCCGATGATCGATTTCGACCGGAAACGCATTTTCGTGCCCGTGGCAAAGGGCGGCAGCCGTGAACAGCCGATACCCGCCGATCTGGGCGAAACATTACTCCACGAACGCGGCCAAGCGGCCGACCCGAAGGGCTGGATATTTCCGGGTCGGTATTCGGACACGAAAACCGGCCACCGCTTCAATTTCAGGGACGGTTTCCGGCGGGCCGTTAGCGCTGCCGGCATGGACCCCGATGTCATCACCCCGCACGTCATGCGGCACACCGCCGTCACCCGACTCGTACGCGCCAAAACCGATATTCCGACCATCATGAAGATCAGCGGCCACAAAACCGTGGCGATGGTTTTGCGCTACGCGCACGTCGACGGCGAACATATCGATATTGCCGCCGCAACCCTCGGAATGGACTTTTCCACCCCGATTCACCAGGAATTCACCACGAAAACTGGCGAGGCCGGCGAAATCTCTTCTAAGTCATTGAGAAATATGGTGCCCGGGGGCGGATTTGAACCACCGACACGGGGATTTTCAATCCCCTGCTCTACCCCTGAGCTACCCGGGCCCATGATGCAACCGGCGGGGCAAGCCGGTGCCGAGGCAGGCGTCTAGCCGTCCAATTCGCTGTTGTCCAGACGCCCGATGTCGGAAAGTTCGTCTTCATTGTCGCTCGCCGGCAAGGCATAGCCGCCGCGCATCCATTGCAGCAGGTCGCGATCCTGGCAGCCGGGCGAACAAAAGGGTGCATAGGCCGGCACGCGGGGGCCCTTGCCGCAAAAGGCACAGGCTTTTTCAAGCGCTTTTTCAACCATGGACATCACCCGCCACCATGGCCAGCGCCGGATCGGCTTGCAAGCGTATGTCACCTCCCAGCGTGCGCGCCAGTTCGGCAACCAGCGCCGGTTGGCGATCAAGCCAGGCGATCACCGCCGGGTGCGCTGCCAGCGTGCGATTACCGGCGCCACTGCGCGCGGCGCGGCGCAACAGTTCGAGCGCGGCGAAGCCGGGCGCCCGCACGGCCTCGACGAAGCTGGCGCGGCGCCGCGGCCGCACGATCTGGACAAAGCCCCAGCCATTGACCGCGGTGCGTTCGAACGGCGCCGGCAATGCAGCATCGAGCAATTCGCCGATTCGCGCCCGGGCCGCCTTGCCTTCGAGCGTCGGGAAATCGATGCCGATCGAGCCCTGGAGGTCGAAACACGCAATCGCCGCCGCCACGGCGCCGGCTGCGGCGAGTGCCAGCGCTTCGGGGTCGCCGGGGCCGTCGATATCGATGACGGTCATCGCCGGGGTCGGGCTGATGGTCAGCAGGCCGCCGGCAAAAACCACATGGCCGCTGCGCGCCGCTTCCACCGTCTCGCTCCAGCCGGCGGCTTCGAGCCGGTCCTCGCCGACGCCCGACAGGCGCACCAACCGCCCCTGCCCGGCAAGACGCGCCGCCAGGTCCGGCCCGGCACGCACTTCGCCTTCGCTGGTGGCATCGCCTTCGATGTTGCGCAGTTTGGCGAGCCGCGGCCGTCCGGCCTCGTGCAACGCGGCGCGCGTCACCTCGACACGCAGCAAGCCGCCCTCGGGACAATAGGGCAAGGGTTCGATGAGGCCTTCGTGATCACCGATGCGCATGATGCCGCGCCGCCCGGGTTCGAGGATTTTCGTCAACCGCGCGACGTGCACCGCGCCCGCCGCCGGGCCTTGGTCATCGCGCTCGAAATGCGCGGCAACGATCGTGCCGCCATCGATCACCAGCGCCCGGGTCGCGCCGATGCCGCGCTCGATGAGGATCTCGGCGCTCACGCTGCCGCTGCCAGGAGCGCCCGGGTTTCGGCAAGCGGCAGGCCGACGACGCCCGACCAACTGCCCGACAACCAGCGCACATAGGCTTCGGCGCTGCCTTGCAAGGCGTAGCCGCCGGCCTTGCCATGCCAATCCCCCGCCACAATGAGTGCGTCGATGGCCGCCTTGTCGAGCCGCTGGAAGGTGACGATGGTTTCGCTGGTGCGCAGGCGAATACGGCCCTGCGTATCGGCGAGCGCCACCGCGGTCACCACCCGGTGGCGACGCCCCGACAGCAGCGCCAGGCAGGTACGCGCCGTCGCTTCATCCTCCGCCTTGGGCAAAATCCGGCGGCCGACGCCGACAACGGTATCGGCGGCCAGCACCAGCCGGCCTGGATGACGCGCCGACACGGCAGCGCATTTCTCGCGTGCCAACCGTTCGGCATGGGCACGCGGTGTTTCGGCCTTGCCCGGGGTTTCGTCGATATCGGCAGGATCGATGGCGTCGGGCACAAGCCCGATCCGGGCCAGCAATTCGACCCGGCGCGGGCTCGCCGAAGCGAGGATCAAGCGTGCCATTGCACAAAGCTCCCGTGCGGGTGGGCGCGCGCGAGCAACAACTCGCTGGCGTCGCCGCCCTGCCACAGCGTCAGGCGCAGCGTCGGCAAATCGGCGGCGCCGGCATCGAGCGCAAATGCCGCGGCATCGCAGAGCGCCACCTTGCGCGGCGCTGCCAAGGCCCGGCACAACCCGGCCTGCCTGGCAAAGGCCGGCGCGGGCAGCGCGGACCCGACCGGCGTCACCCCGATCAATCTTCCGGCGCGATGGTGACCTTCAGGCCATCGAGCGCGGCGGTAAAGGCAATCTGGCAGGACAGACGCGAATTGGGCATTTTATGATCCGAGCTGTCGAGCAGATCGGCTTCATCGGCGCCGGCCGACCCGGCATCACCGGCATCGACATAGACATGGCAGGTGGCGCACGAGCAGCAGCCGCCGCACAGCGCCAGCAGTTCGTCGATGCCGCCGTCGCGGATGATTTCCATCACCGACATGCCGGGCTTGGCCGCGAGCGTGATTTCCTTGCCTTCGCGGGTGGTGACGATGATTTCGGCCATGGCGTGCGGTTTCCTGAAAAGCGGCGTGATGAACGCCTGACCCATAGCGGGGGAAAGCGTGGCAGGACAAGATGGCGAAACCGGTGCGCGCCGCCTAGGGTGGCAAAAAACCACGGGGAATCACCATGCGCATCGTCCACCAGTTCGCTCCACCGATGTCGGCAATGCTTGCCGGGCTGCCGGGTGTGACCAGCGCCGAACATGTGCCGCAGGAAAGCCGCTGGAACCTGCCGGTCGATGCCGATGTGCTGTTCGTCATCCACGGCGAAGGCGATACCCGCGCCGTCGCCGATGCCCCGCGCCCGGCCGGCTGGCCCGGCACGACGAAGCTGGTGCAGATCGCCAGCGCCGGGCTCGACGATTATCCCGACTGGCTGTTCGACGCACCGGTAGTGGCGAGCGCATCGGGCACCAATTCGATCCCGATCGCCGAATATGTGCTGGCCGTGATGCTCGCCCAGGCCAAAAGGCTGGCCGACATCACGCTGCAACCGGGCGCAACCTGGCCCGATCGCAACGCCATGATAGGCCAGCCGCTGGGGTCCCTGGCCGGGCGCACCCTCGGGCTGCTCGGGCTCGGCTCGATCGCGCTCCAGGTGGTGCGTTATGCCAAGGCCTTCGACATGAAGATCATCGCGACGCGCCATTCCGATGCGCCGTCGCCCGATCCGGATGTGACGCTGGTGCCGCTCGCCGATCTTGCGGCGCGCGCCGACCATCTGGTCATTGCAGCGCCCATCGATGCCAACACCCGCGGGCTGGTGGGTGCCGATTTCCTCGGGCGGATGAAGCCCCAGGCACATATCATCAACATCGCGCGCGGTGCGATCATCGACGACGACGCGCTCGAATGCGAATTCGACAAGGACCGGCTATGGGCCTCGCTCGATGTGACCGATCCCGAGCCGCTGCCGGCCGGACATTGGTTGATCGGCCACCCGCGCGCCCGGGTCACCCCGCATATTTCGTGGAGCTGCCCCGAAACCTCGCAGCGCGTCTTTGGGCGATTGATCGACAATATCGCCCGGTTGCAGGCGGGCCAGCCCTTGCTGGGGCAGTTGAAAGGCTGAAGTCGATGCCTTCACCGGCCGCCGGCGATGGACTCTAGAAGGGCAGGACCTTGCCCTTTTTCGAAAATTTCAGATAGCCGGCGTTGATCCCCAGGCGCCAACCGACCCCCAGCTTGATCGGCACGATGACGACATCGTCGCGCTGGAGATAATTGGCGGCGAACCCGCCGATCAGATAGGCCTTGCCCTCGGCAGCGGGATAGCGCCGGAACAGATCCTCGGTATTGTTGAGGTTATAGACCAGCGCGAAGGTCTTGGAACCATCACCGCCGATATCGAACCCCACCGATGGCCCGGTCCAGTGCACCGGCATCTGGCCTTCGACCTTGTGATAGAGCGTGCCCGAGCCATAGCGCAACCCGAACAGGATCGCGCCGCCGGCTTCCCGTCCGACGATATAGCCGTTCGGCTGGCCATGATCCTTGAAATTGCGCCGCACGATCTCGGCGAGCCCCTCGGCACCTTTGCCGAACACATCTTCGGCAGCGCCGAGTACATCATCCTCGGCATAGGTCGGCGTCTTGGCCGGGGGTAGCGGTGCCGGTTGCGCGGCGGGCGCCGCTTGCGCGAGCGTGACCGCCGGCGTGACCAGCAGCAGTGCCGACACCAGACCCGCAAACTTCATTTTCGTCTCCCATCGCAACCTGGCGGTGATCATCATGGCGGCCAGCTTAACAGCCGATGACCCGGATGGGCAGTCGGCAACTTTACTGCGCAATGGCTTTTCGCCGCCCCCCTGGCCATGCTAACCCCGCGCCGACATGGATTTGCAAAGCTGTGCATTTCCCCACCCCCGCCACAAAGGGTTCCCCATGCGCGTCGCGATGATCGGTTCGGGCTATGTCGGCCTTGTCTCGGGGGCGTGCTTTGCCGATTTCGGCCATGATGTCGTCTGTGTCGACAAGGATCCCGACAAGATCGACCGGCTCAACAAGGGCATCATGCCGATCTACGAACCCGGGCTGGCCGAACTGGTCAACGGCAATGCCCGTGCCGGGCGCCTGACGTTCACCACCGAACTGGAACGCGGCATCGCCAACGCCGAAGCGATCTTCATCGCCGTCGGCACGCCGTCGCGGCGCGGCGATGGCCATGCCGACCTGTCCTACGTCTATGCAGCCGCCCACGAGATTGCCCTGGCGATCAAGGGCTACACCGTCATTGTCACGAAATCGACCGTACCAGTCGGCACCGGCGACGAGGTCGAGCGCATCATCCGCGAGGCGAACCCTGCGGCCGAATTCGCCGTCGTTTCCAACCCCGAATTCCTGCGCGAAGGTGCCGCTATCGGCGATTTCAAGCGCCCCGACCGGATTGTGATCGGCACGGGCAGTGCCAACAAAGACGGCACCGAAGATGCGCGCGCCCGTGATGTGATGACCGAGCTTTACCGTCCGCTGTTCCTCAACCGGTCGCCGATCCTGTTCACTGCCCGCCGGACCGCCGAGCTGATCAAATATGCTGCCAATGCCTTCCTGGCGACCAAGATCACCTTCATCAACGAAATTGCCGACCTGTGCGAAGCCGTTGGTGCCGATGTCCAGGATGTGTCGCGCGGCATCGGGCTCGACAATCGCATCGGCAGCAAATTCCTCCACGCCGGCCCCGGCTATGGCGGCAGCTGCTTCCCCAAGGATACGCTGGCGCTGGTCAAGACCGCCCAGGACGCCGGCGCCCCGATGCGCATCGTCGAAACCGTTGCGGCAGTGAATGACCAGCGCAAGCGCGCCATGGCGAAAAAGGTCATCGCGCTCGCCGGCGGCGATGTCCGCGGCAAGACGGTGGCGGTGCTCGGCCTGACCTTCAAGCCGAACACCGACGACATGCGCGATTCGCCCGCCATCGCGGTCATCCAGGCGTTGCAGGACGCCGGCGCCAGCATCCGCGCTTATGATCCCGAAGGCGTGGAACAGGCCCGGCTGGTGCTCACCGACGTCGACTATGCCGCCGACCCCTATGCCTGCCTGACGGGCGCCGATGTCGCCGTGCTGGTGACCGAATGGGATGCGTTTCGCGCGCTCGACATGGATCGCGTCAAGGGCCTGATGAAGACTGCCGCCATTGCCGATCTGCGCAACGTCTATCGCCCCGACGAAATGGCCCGTCGCGGAATTGCCTATGCCAGCATCGGGCGCTGAAAAGCTGCAACAATGGTTGCCAAGCCCGGCCAAGGCCAGTTATAGGCCGCGCTGCGCGGAGTCGTGGGTGAGCGGCTGAAACCAGTAGTTTGCTAAACTGCCGATCTGGGTAACTGGATCCGAGGGTTCGAATCCCTCCGACTCCGCCAACATGTCGCAAGCTCTTGATGGGTTTGGGCGCTGCTCGACCCGGTGGGTTATCCCTGCTGACCTGCAGGCCCAATACGGTCGCCGGGCGATCACCTCCGCCGCGGGCACCGCCCACCCCGCCAGCTTGATGCTTTGGAATGGGTGAAACTCGATAGAGAATTGTCCCGGGTTCGCCTCAGGCTGAACACTGATGCTGAGCCAAATGGTCTGCGACTTTGCCGAAATCATCACCGCAAAGCCGCGCTGCTCTGCCAGAGCATATAGGCGGCAACCGCGAAGATCAGGCTGGCAAAGACCGTGTTGAGCAGGCCCTTCTTGCCTGACAGCCGCTTGGCGACGCGTGCACCGACCACGCCGCCGACGATGCCGCCGGCGATGAACACCGCAGCAAGCGGCCAGTCGATCAGCCCCGAACTGGCGTAGTTGACCGAAGTGGTGAGGCCGAACGCAGTGACGGCGACGAGCGAGGAGCCGACGGCATTGAGCATCGGCATGCCCGAGGAAGCGATCAGGCCCGGGACGATCAGGAAGCCGCCACCGATGCCGAAAAAGCCGGAAAACAGCCCGGTGATGGCGCCGAAGCCGACGATTTTGGGGGCAATCTCGCGGTTGAGATGAACTTGCGGGTTGCCGAGGGCATCGCGGCCCTTGAGCATCAAGGCACCGACGACGATCATCAGCAACGCGAACAGGAACAGCAGTTTCTGGCCATCGAACGCTTTGCCCAGGCTGGAACCGAACCAGGCGCCGGCGACGCCCGCCCCGGCATAAAGCGTGGCGCAGCGCCATTTGACGTTGCCGGCACGCGCATGGGGAACAAGATTGGCAGCAGCATTGGCGGCAACCGCAAGGGCGCTGGTGCCGATCGCGACATGCGGGCTGGGCACGCCGACGAGATAGACCATCAACGGCACGGCGAGTATCGAACCGCCGCCGCCGACAAGCCCCAGGGTAAAGCCGACCAGCGATCCGGAGGCGCCGCCGAGCAGATACTGGACAGGCTCGAGCCCCAGCATCCTACAGGATGTCCAGCGGCAGTTTGAGGTAGCGCGTGCCATTCGCTTCGGCGGGTGGCAGATGGCCGGCACGAATGTTGACCTGGATGGATGGCAGGATCAACCGCGGCATCCCGAGCGTCTTGTCGCGCGCCTCGCGCATCGTCACGAAATCATCCTCGGCAACGCCATCATGGACGTGGACATTGGCGGTGCGTTCGGCGCCGATGGTAGTTTCGGTGACATAGCTGTCGCGACCCGGCGCCTTGTAATCATGGCACAGGAAGACCCGGGTTTCGGCAGGCAGGGCCAGGAGGCGGCGGATCGAACGGTAAAGCGTGCGCGCATCGCCACCGGGAAAATCCGCCCGCGCCGTGCCATAATCGGGCATGAACAACGTATCGCCGACAAAGGCCGCATCGCCGACGACATAGGCCATATCGGCCGGCGTGTGGCCAGGCACGTGCAACGCGATCGCCTGCAGCGTGCCGATGGGAAATCTGTCGCCATCGCCGAACAGATGGTCGAACTGCGAACCGTCGCGTGCCAGTTCGTTTCCTTCGTTGAAGATGTCGCCGAACACCTGCTGGACGTGGCTGATTTCGGCCCCGATGGCGATCTTGCCGCCCAGCTTTTCCTGGAGCCAGGGCGCCGCCGACAGATGGTCGGCATGGGCATGGGTTTCGAGGATCCAGTCGATGGTCAGGCCGTGTTCGGCGACGATCCCCAGCACCTTGTCGGCCGAACCATGCGATGTCCGGCCCGAAGCAGGATCGAAATCCAGGACCGGGTCGATGATCGCGGCGTGGCGCGTTGCGGGATCGATGACGATGTGTGTTGCCGTGAAGGTGGCTTCGTCGAACAGGCTGATGACTTCGGGTGTCGAAACGGCGCCAAGCGCGATGGCTTCCCGGATTGCGGTGTCTGTCATGAAACCTCCTGAAACGCATCGAGCGTCGTTTTATCAATTACGCTTGATATGTAATCGAAATATCCTATGGTGCAAGGTGATGCAAGGCGCCAGCACAAATCGAGATTCCATATCCATGTCCGATCCCGTCCCTGCCCCGATCAGCCCTCGCCGTCCGTTGCACATCGGCGATACGGCGCCGGACTTCGAGGCACGCACCACCATGGGGCAGGTCAGCCTTGGTGATTATCGCGGCCGTTGGCTGCTGCTGTTCTCGCATCCGGCCGATTTCACACCCGTCTGCACGACCGAATTCGTTGCGCTGTCAAAGGCGACCGACCGTTTTGCAACGCTCGATTGTGCGCTGCTGGCGATCTCGGTCGACAGCCTTTATTCGCACCTCGCCTGGGTCCGGGCCATCCGCGACAGTTTCGGCGTGACCGTCAGCTTTCCGATCGTCGAGGATCCGTCGATGGTCATCGGCCATGCCTATGGCATGATCGCCGAAGGCGCCGGCGACGCCGGATCGATGCGATCGACCTTCATCATCGATCCGGCCGGCGTCATTCGCGCCATCACCTGCTATCCGGCCACGGTCGGGCGCAGTGTCGATGAGATATTGCGCATGGTCGCCGCCCTGCAACGCGTCGATGCCGAAGGTGTCGTCACCCCGGAAGGCTGGCATCCGGGTGATGCCGTGCTGATGCCACCCGAAGTCCATCAGAATGCCATGCTGGCGAGCGCCGGCGGTGATAGCTGGTTCCATCGCGTCGCGCCGGAAAGTGCTGCCGCCCCGGTGGCGAAATGAACGGCGCGGCAACGGCGACGGATGTGGCACGCGACGCCGAACTGTTCCGCGTCCTCGGACATGAAACCCGGCTGCGGCTGCTGGTGCTGCTCGCCGCCGGCGAACAGGCCGTCAGCGAAATCGACGCAGCCTCCGGTGTCGGCCAGCCGGCGCTGTCACAGCAACTGGCGATCCTGCGCAAGGCCGGGATCGTCACCACGCGCCGCGCCGCCAAGCAGGTCTACTATCGCGTCGATCCTGCGGTTCTCGAACAGGCGACAGCCTTGTTGCGACAACTGGCCAGGACAGCGACCCGGCTGGCAGAAGCGCCTGCCGATCCGGTCACACCGCGGCGCAAAAGGACCGCCGGCTCGTCTGCCAGCTTTGCGCGGATGCTTTAGACCGGGTTTCATTCAAGTTGAAGCGCCACCTCCCTCCCCGTTGACGCGAAGGCGCCACCTCCCTCCCCCTTGAGGGGAGGGCGAGAGACGGCGAAGCCGGCCCGGGGTGGGGGTCGCAAGTTACGAAGCGCAGGCACCCCACCGCGCTCGGCTGGCGCCGAGTCGCCCTCCCCGCCAGGGGGAGGGAGGCGTTTGGCGTTTCAATCAAACTGCAATCGACTTTAGGGCCGATTGCAGTCTGGTTGAAACACCTGACCCGCTCGGGATGAGCGGGTCGACGCAATTCGAAGGCGATCGGGTCCCGCTGCCGTTGCTCGCCGCGCAAAGATTACGGGATATTAAGAAAGTCACGAAAGTCACGCCCAACGCGGTTTTCGGCGCGAAAGATATATCTTGTTGTCGCACTTGCTGAGGGTTCTCACGATGTCAAAGAGCAAAACGCGCTCCGTTATAACCTATTTGGTGATAAATGTCCAGAGTTGATTGTATTGATGCGGGAGCGCCCGGCGATGGCCGTGTCGGCCGGCGGTGCCGCTGCGACCTTGGCGAGAAACAGCAGGATAATCGGCACGCGCTTGCTGGTCAGGTCAGTCTTTCCGGTGCTGGCCGCGGGCCGCCGAAGCGATCGCACAGCATGCCGATGAGATCGTGCACGCCCTGGTCGGCGACCCGGTAGAAGATCGTCGTCGCCTCGCGCCGGGTGCGGACCATGCCGCCTTCGCGCAGCCGCGCCAGATGCTGCGAGACCGCCGACTGCGACAGGCCGGTCAGTTCGACCAACTCGCTGACCGGGGATTCGCCCTGGCTGAGCCGGCACAATAATAAAAGCCGCTGTTCATTGGCGATCAGCTTCAGCGTCGCCGCGGCATCGGCGGCGCGGCTGGCGAGTGCCTGGATGCTCGTTCCGGTCATCATGCAGGCATTGTCCTCCCGGCGGCTGGCAGGCCATCATCGCGCAGCACGATGTAAATCGCGGGGATGACGAGCACGGTCAACAGCGTCGATGACGCAAGGCCGAACAGCAGCGAGATGGCGAGCCCCTGGAAGATCGGATCGGTGAGGATCACCGACGCGCCGATCATCGCTGCCGCCGCCGTCAGCACGATCGGCTTGAAGCGGATGGTGCCGGCCTCGACCAGTGTGTCGCGCAGCGGTTTTCCCGGTTGCGCACTGTTGCGGATGAAATCGACGAGCAGGATCGAGTTTCGAACGATGATTCCGGCCAGGGCAATGAAGCCGATCATCGACGTCGCGGTAAACGGCGCGCTGAACATCACATGGCCGATGACGATGCCGATCAGCGTCAACGGCACCGGCGTCAGGATGACGAGCGGCAGCTTGAAGCTTTTGAACTGGGCGACAACCAGCACATAGATGGCGATCAGCGCGACGCCGAACGCCGCCCCCATGTCGCGAAACGTCACCCAGGTGATTTCCCATTCGCCGTCCCAGAGCAGGCTGGGCTTTGACTCGTCATCCGGCTGGCCGTTGAAACTGATATCGGGCTTGGCGAGGCCGGCGGCTTTCCAATCAACGCCATCGATGGCGCTGTTGACCGCGAACATGCCATAGATCGGCGCTTCATAGGCGCCGGCGAGTTCGGCGGTGACCATTTCTGCGTCGCGGCCGTCGCGGCGGTAGACGTTGTAGCTGCCTGTCTCGCGACTGGCGGTGACGATTTCGCCGAGTTCGACAAGCTTTGGCGTGCCATCGACACGTGACACGGCAACCGGCGTGCTCGCCAGCGCCTGGCCCCAGCTTCGCGCCGATTGCGGAAGCGCGATGGTGATCGGCAACGGCGTGCGGCCATCGCCGCGCGGCGCGTAGCCAAGCGTCCGGTTGCCCATCAGCACGCCGATCGAATCCTGCAACTCGCGATCCGACAAGCCGAAATAATCGAGCCGGTCGCGATTGGCGGCAAGCCGCAAGCGCGGCCGCGGCTGGCCATGGCTGGTATCGACATCGACGATATAGGGCACGGAGCGGAACAGCCTTTCCACCCGGTCCGCCGTGGCGCGACGGGTCTGCGCATCGGGGCCATAAATTTCGGCGAGCAGCGTCGCCAGTACTGGCGGGCCAGGCGGGGTTTCGACGACCTTGAGCGAGCCACCGGCCGGCAGCGGGATCGCTTTCAGCTTTTCACGCAGGTCGAGCGCGACGAGGTGGCTGGCACGGTCGCGGTCGTCCTTGGGCAGCAAGGTCACCATGAGATCGCCCATCTCGGGCCGGTCGCGCAGGAAATAATGCCGGACCAGGCCGTTGAAATTGAACGGTGCCGACGTCCCCGCATAGGCCTCCATCGCCGTCGCTTCGGGTAGGGTGCGGACCACAGCGGCGATGGCATCAAGGGTGCGCGCCGTGGTTTCAAGGCTGGTGCCTTCGGGCAGATCGGCGACGACCTGGAGTTCCGACTTGTTGTCGAACGGCAGCAGTTTGACCGTTACCGCCTTGAAGTAAAAGGCCGAACCGGCAACGAGCGTGGCGACGCCGACCAGGATCAGGAAATTTCGCGCCGTGGTCCGGTCGGTGATGATCCGCCGCGCGACGGGGGCATAAAGCGCGCCGAGCTTGCCGCCGCTTTCATCATGGCCAGGCGCTGGTTTCGCCAAAGCCTTGCGGGCAAAACGCACCATCAGCCAGGGCGCGAAGATCACCGCGACAAAGAAGGAGAACACCATCGCAGCGGAAGCGTTGACCGGGATCGGCGCCATATAGGGCCCCATCAGGCCCGAAACGAACAGCATCGGCAACAGCGCCGCAATGACGGTCAGGGTCGCGACGATGGTGGGGTTGCCGACTTCGGCGACGGCTTCGACGGCGGCCTGGATGCGGGGTCGGTCATCGGGCATTGCCCAATGGCGGGCGATATTCTCGATGATGACGATGGCGTCGTCGACGAGGATACCGATCGAGAAGATCAGCGCGAACAGGCTGACCCGGTTGATCGTGTAACCCATCAGATTGGCGGCAAACATCGTCAACAGGATCGTCGTCGGGATGACGATGGCGGTGACAGCGGCCTCGCGCCAGCCGATGGCAAAGCCGATGAGGACGATGATCGAGACGGTGGCGAGGCCAAGGTGGTAGAGCAGTTCATTGGCCTTCTCGTTTGCCGAGGCGCCATAGTTGCGGGTGACCGCGATATCGACGCCGGCGGGGATCAGGCTGCCCTGCAACGCTTCGACCCGGGCGAGCAGCGCGCTCGACACGACAACCGCATTGGCGCCCGATCGCTTGGCAACCGCGATGCTGACAGCGGGGGCGCTATGCCAGCTTGCGCCGGCCTTTGCCCAGCGCCAGGCGCGCGCCTGGTCCTCGCGCGGACCCAGTGTCACATCGGCGACATCGCGCAAATACACCGGCGCGCCATCGACCGCGCGCACCGTCAGCCCGCCGATTTCGGACGCCGACGCCAGCGTCTTGCCCGAGGTGACGGTGACGGCGTTGCCCGCGTCGCGCAGGCTGCCCACCGGCGCGGCACGATTGGCCTGGGTGGCCGCCTCGATGACATTGCCCAGTGGTACCCGGTGCAGCGACAGGCGCGCCGGATCAGGTGCGATGCGGATTTCGTCGGGGCGGCCGCCCGTGATGAAGGTCAGCCCGACATTATCGACTTTGGCGATTTCGGTGCGCAGCCTGGTCGCCAGTTCATACAGCGCCGCATCGCTCCAGCGACCGGCGGCGCCGGGTTTTGGCGACAGCGCAAGCACCACCATCGGCACATCGTTGATACCGCGCACCGTCACCTTGGGGGCCGGGATGCCGACCGGAATCCGGCCCCTGTTGGCGCGCAGTTTCTCCTCGATCCGCGTCGCCGCCGCATCGGGATCGGAGCCGACGAGGAAGCGCGCCGTGACCATCACGCCATCATCTTCGGCCTGGGTGTAGACGTGCTCGACGCCATCGACGCTCTTGACGATGGTTTCGAGCGGTATCCCGACGAGTTCGACAGCATCCGCCGCCGCAAGCCCCGGCGCCATGACCTGGATATCGACCATCGGCACGCTGATCTGCGGTTCTTCCTCGCGCGGGATGGCGAGCAGCGACAACATCCCGATGACCAGCGCCGCGAGCAGCAGCAGCGGTGTCAGCGGCGACTGGATGGTAGCGCGGGTCAGCCGGCCGGAAAGGCCGAGATTGACGGGCTCGGTCATCATCTGGCGGCGCCCGCCGCGCGGAAAACAGTGTCGCCCGCGCCGGCTCCCGAAAGTATTTCGACGCTGGCAGTTCCCGGCAAGGGGGTGATCTGCACGGGGACGGCGCTGACCGTGCCGCCGGCAACCACATCGACATAATCGACGCCAAAGCGTGTCGAGACAAAATTGCGCGGCACGACAATAGCGCTGCGGCGGCCGGTTTCGATGGCGACACCGACGCGGCGACCGATGAAACGCTCGGACAGGCCGGACAGACTGGCATCGGCCATGACCTGCCCGCCGCTTATCGCCGGATAGATCTGGATGATCTGCCCCGTACGGGCACCGCCGATCGGGTCAATCAGCATCACCGGCGCGCCGATGCGCAAGCTTCCGGCCAGCGATTCGGGCAGCATCAGTCGCAGCACCGGCGGCCCCGCCGTGATCGTGGCGATCGACTGGCCGGGGGAAACCACCGATCCGGCCGGCACATCGGCCCGCAGCACCCGCCCGCTGGCGGGCGCCAGAACGGCACCCTGACCGACGACGCTGGCGCTGGCGCCCTTTTGCGCGCGCGCCGCAGCGGCGCGGGCATCGGCAGCGCGAGCCGTGGCGACGGCACTGTCGAGGCGCGCCCTGGCATAGACCTTGTTGCGATACAGATCCTCGATCCGCACGAGGTCGGCGCGGGCGCGGATGGCCTCCGCATCCGCAGCGGCGACCTGAGCGCTGGCGGCGCTCGATTCATATTCGAGCCGGCTGTCGGTGACTGTGCCGATGCGCTGGCCGCGTGACACGCTGTCGCCGGCGCGAACCTTCAGTTCGACCAGCGTGCCCGGAATGCGAGCGCGGGCATCGGCCTGGTCACGGCTCGTGATTTCGGCCGACACCGTCTTCATGTCGGAAACATCTGTCGGCGTCAGCTTCAGTTGCTGGCCGGCAGGCACTGGCTTTGCAGCCGGCGCATCGACCTGCTTTGTATCGCACCCGGCCAACGCCAGCAGCGCCGCCGCCAGCCATGCCTGCCGCCTCTTGCCAATCGCCATAGCAAAAACCCTGCCCTCAGCGGACCGTCGGCAAGCCGGCGGCCTTCCAGGCGGCAAGGCCGCCGCCAAGATGTGTGTCGATGGCGGCGCTGGCCGTGGCGCATTTGTCGAGCGCCATGCTTGAGCGTTTGCCACCGGCGCATTGCAGAACGACCGTCTTGCCCGCCGACACCGGGAGCGCCGTGGGGTCGAAGCCCGAAAGCGGCGCGTTGATAGCGCCGGCAATGTGTTCGGCAGCGAACTCGTTCGGCTCGCGAACATCCATCAGCGCCACGTCACCCGCGGCGAGCATGGCCTGCAGTTCCAATGGGGTCACTTCCCGGTGGCTGGCGGTCTTTCCGAACCCGAACATTTTCGATCTCCCTGCAAGCTGCTATGGTTTCAACTTATGACTTGTATATATCAAGTAACTCTTATATTCCGTCAAGCACCTTATTGGCGGCGACGAACGCCGCACCCTGCTGGGGAGATCGAACATGGCATTGCCAAGGATCGTGGTATTGGGCGCTGGATTGGGCGGCACCATCGCTGCGTATGAACTGCGAGGAAAACTCAAAAAGCGCGCTGAAATCATGGTGGTGGCCGAGTCGGAGGACTATTGGTTCGTGCCGTCCAATCCCTGGGTCGCCGTCCGCTGGCGTGAACCGGAAGCGATCCGCGTGCAGCTTCCGCCGATCTTCAAGGATCATGGCATCGGTTTCACTGCAGTCGGCGCCAAACGACTCCACCCAGCCGAAAAACGCATCGACCTCAACGATGGCAGCAGCATCAATTACGATTATCTTGTAATCGCAACCGGCCCCGACCATGCCTATGACGAAATTCCCGGCTTTGGCCCCGATGGCCATACCGTTTCGGTCTGCCAGACCCATCACGCTGCCGAGGCTGCCGACAAGTTCGACGCCTTCGTGCTCAATCCCGGCCCGATCGTCGTCGGCGCCGCCCAGGGCGCGTCCTGCTATGGCCCGGCCTATGAATTCGCGATGATCCTCGACACCGAATTGCGGCGTCGCAAGATTCGCGACCAGGTGCCGATGACCTTTGTCACCGCCGAACCCTATGTCGGCCATCTGGGCCTCGACGGTGTTGGCGACACCAAGGGCCTGCTCGAAAGCGAGATGCGCAATCGCCATATCAAGTGGATCACCAGCGCCCGCGTCACCAGCGTCGAAGCCGGAATGATGCATGTCGAGGAAGTCGCCGAGGGCGGCGTTGTCACCAGAAAGCACGACTTGCCGTTCGGCTATGCCATGCTGCTGCCGGCGTTTCGCGGCGTCCCCGCCATCTTCGGCATCGAAGGGCTGACCAACCCGCGCGGTTTCGTGCTCGTCGACAAGCACCAGCGCAACCCGAATTTCCCCGAGATTTTCGCGCTGGGTGTCTGTGTCGCCATCCCGCCAACCGGGCCGACGCCAGTGCCGGTCGGCGTGCCCAAGACCGGCTTCATGATCGAATCGATGGCAACGGCGATCACCATGAACCTCGATGCGATCATCGATGGCCGCGAACCGACCGCCGAAGCGAGCTGGAACGCCATCTGCCTTGCCGATTTCGGCGACGACGGTGTGTGCTTCATCGCCCAGCCCCAGATTCCGCCGCGCAACGTCAACTGGTCGGCGCAGGGCAAATGGGTCCACCTCGCCAAGATCGGCTTTGAAAAATACTTCCTCAGGAAGATCCGCAAGGGGGAGAGCGAACCCTTTTACGAAAAACTCGCGCTCGAACTCATCGGTGTCCACAAGTTGAAAGAGGTCCGCAAATGATGCTCGATCGTGCCGTGCTGGCTTTTGCCGGCTGCATCGTTCTGACCAGTGTCGGCTTGTCGCTGCTGTTCAGCCCCTGGTGGTTGGCGCTGACGGCCTTTGCCGGGTTCAACCTCATCCAGTCGGCGTTCACCGGCTTTTGTCCGGCGGCTATCGTGTTTCGCAAGCTGGGCGTGGCGCCGGGCGTCGCCTTCAGATGATCCCACAGCGCCTTGTCGTGCTGCTGGCAATCCTCGCCGCCATGCCTGCGGGTGCGGTGACGCTCGATGACGCCATTGCCGCTGCCCTGGCGCATGACCCGTCGATCACCATCGCCGACGCCGGCCGCGACGCCGCCGGTGGCCGCGTCGACCAGGCGCGGGCCGCCGGGCGGCCGACGGTAACCATCCGCGGTTCGATTGGCTATGGCCGGCTCGATCCCCAGGGGTTCTTCGGGCTCGGCGCCGCCAATCTGACACCCTTCACGGCGCAGGCCTCGATCGAACAACCACTGTTCACCGGCGGGCGCGTCGCCGCCGCAGCGGACCAGGCGCGCGCCGGAGTCGCCATGGCCGAGGCCGATCTGGTGCGTGCGCGCGGTGACCTCGTGGCCGCTGTTGCCGCCGCCTATGGCGATGTGCTGGCCACGGCGACGATGCTGGCGTCGTGGCAGCGGCTGCTGGCCCAGATGGGCGAAATCGAGCGTCAGGCGCGACTCCGGTTCAAGGCCGGCGAAAGCCCGAGCACCGATGTCGACCAGGCTTTCGCGCGGCTTGCCGAAGCCCGCGGCGGCCTGGCGGCTGCCGAAGGCGCGGTCGCCGCCGCCCACGCGCATTATCGCAATCTTGTCGGGACCGACCCTGTCGACCTGGCCCCGCTGCCTGTCGGCCCTGCCGCACCGGCAACGCTTGATGATGCAGTCGCGCTGGCATTGCACAACAGCCCGGCGATTGCCCAGGCCGAAGCCGGCCTCGCCGCCGCCCGCGCTGCCCAGCGCGGTGCCCGCGCCGACCGCCTGCCGATGGTCGGCGCCTTTGCCGAAGCCGGCCGCGTCAAGGACCAGTTCTTCCCCGATTATCGGGCCAATTCGGCAACTGTCGGGGTGCGCGCCAATTGGCAGCTATACAATGGCGGCCGCGTCGATGGCCGGATTACCGAAACCAGCGCCGAAGCAAGGGGTGCCGACGCGCGGTTGCGCGCCGCCCGCCAGCAGGTGGAGGCGCGGGTCATCACCCTGTTCGAAGGGTTGCGGACCGCACGCCTTGTCGCGATCGCCGCTGCCGACCAGGCGCGTGCCAGCGAAGCCGCGCGTGCCAGCGTGGCCCATGAAGTGCGCGTGGGCCTGAAACCGCAACTCGATCTGCTCGATGCCGAACGCGAAGCGATCACTGCCACGGCCCGCGCCGCCCAGGCGGAGGCCGTGCGGACGACCACCGCCTATCGCCTGTCGGCGGCGCTCGGCCGCAACGACTGAATTTCACCAAGGAGCCAAGACCATGTTCAAGACCAATGTCGGCAGTATCGATCGCATCCTGCGCATCATGCTGGGGATCGGCTTGCTTTCACTTGTGTTCATCGGCCCCAAAACGCCGCTCGGCTGGATCGGCCTGATGCCGCTGCTCACGGGCCTGATGAGCACCTGCCCGCTCTACAGCATCATCGGCTGGAACAGCCGCAACAGGTAAAACGCCTGGAACAGCCGCAACAGGTAAAGCGGCTGGAACAGCCGCGGCAAGCAAGACGGCACGACATCCGACACACAGGCAAGGATCGCACATGGTCGAGGACTGGTTGGCCCTGATGGGCGGCATGAACGGCGCCGTGCGCGATCTGCGCCAGGCATCACCCGACGTGATGAAGGCGTTTGCCGACATGGCGCGCGCGGCGCACGGCGGCGAAGCGCTCGACGGCAAGACAAAGGAACTGGTCGCATTGGCGATCAGCGTCGCGGTGCGGTGCGACCCCTGCATCGCCTATCACGCCGAAGGCGCCGTAAAGCAGGGCGCATCGCGCGCCGAAGTCGCCGAAACCCTCGCCATGGCCGTCTATATGGGCGCCGGGCCGTCGGTGATGTATGCTGCCAAGGCGCTGGAGGCCGTCGATCAGATCACGCCCGGCAAGCACATCGGCGCGGCTTTTCAGGAAAAAGCGTAAGCCTCGCCGATCATGGCGTCGGCGATCGCGGCGGCGATGGCAGTGCCGCTTGACCACGCCGATTCGACGCGGGCGCCAAGGCACCAGTCGCCGCCGATGAACAGGCTTTCGTCAGCGCTGCACAGAAACGGCACGCCAAGTGGCGCCATTGTTCGGGCATAACGCCAGCGATGGGCAGCGGCATGGATCGCCGACTGCGGTGCCACGCCAATCGCCTCGGCCAGCATCGGCAACAGGCGCGCCGCGATGACCTCCGGCGCTTCTTCGAGATGTTGCGCGCTCCATTCGGCACTGGCCTGCGCCACCCAGGTCGTGACGGCGTCGGCGCGGCCCGGCTTGCTGCTGTCCTGCGCAATCCAGGCCAGCGCGTGATCCCGGGATGTGCGCGAGACGAAGGGACGCGGCGCATCGCCCGGAAAGGCCGCCATCAGCGTCAGGCAAGGCGCCATGACAATATCGGCAACGCGGCGATACAGGGGATGGTCTTTCCCCAGCAGCACCGCTGCTTGCGGGGCTGGCAGGGTCATGACCAGACGGCGCGTCGCGATGTGCGTGTCGCCGATGGTGACGTCCCAACCGCCCGGCGCGGCGCGAACGGCGGTCACCGCCGTGCCGAGACGAATGTCGATTCCGTCGGCCAGGGCGCGCGGCAAGCTCGACATGCCCGGGTTCCCGACGAACCGCGGTTCGGCGGCGCCATCGGCCCAGCGAGCGCAAGCCGGGCCCAGGTCGGCGAGCGCTGCGGCAAAGGCCGGCTCACGTGCGGTCAGATACTGGGCGCCATGGTCGAAGCTGATCTCGCCGGCCGCCGTGGCGACCCGGCGTGTCGCCATGCGCCCGCCGATGCCGCGTCCCTTGTCGAGAACAAGCGGCGTAACTCGGCCAAGCAGGAGACGCCGGGCACAGGCCAGTCCCGCGATGCCGGCGCCGATGATGGTGATTTCAGTCGACATCCTTCTCCATCGCCTGCCTGTCGCGCTGAATCCAGATACATGATGGCCGCAGTGGCGCTGGCGTTACACAATGGCACATTGACGGTAGCCGGTCGGACTGCGACGCAGGCGGCCAGGTTTCGCGCACGAACGCGCCCGCAAGCGTTCTGCGTGGCACAACCATGATTGCCGGGCGGCGGATCAGAGGGGCGACATGACCAGTACGGATGCCTTCCCGGAATTGCCACGCGGTGCCTTCACCAAGCAGGATACCGGCGAGGATCTCGCGTTTTACGCGCCGCCACGGCTCGTCACGCACATCGACGCCCGAGCAACCGCCGCGCTCACGGGCCTGTATCGCGCAATGCTCCCTGAAGGTGGCAATGTGCTCGATCTGATGTCGAGCTGGATCAGCCACCTTCCCGATGATCGCCGTTATGGCGACGTCGTCGGCCATGGCATGAATGGCGAAGAACTCGCCGCCAATCCACGGCTTGCGCGGTGGTTCGTTCAGGATCTCAACAAGGATCCTGTGCTCGCGTTGGCCGACGGGCACTTCGACGCTGCCCTGTGCTGCGTCGGGGTGCAGTATCTGCAACAGCCCCATGACGTGTTTTCGCAAGTGCGCAGGGTTCTTGCCCCCGGCGCCCCGTTCATCGTCAGCTTTTCAAACCGCTGTTTCCCGACGAAAGCCGTCGCGATCTGGCGTGCGCTCGATACCAGCGGCCATGCTGCCCTGGTAAAGCTTTATCTCGAACGTGCCGGCTTCACGCGCATCGATGTGCAGTTGCCGGCCGACGGCAGTGCCGGCGATCCGCTGGTGGCCGTGACAGGCCGTGCCTGAGCGCACATCGGGGGAAAATCGCATGATGACGGTGGACGAAATGATTGCGCTTTCAGCCGGCGAAGCGGTGGCGGCGATGCGCAGCGGACAATTCACCGCGCTGGCCTATGCCGAAGCGCTGCTCGCGCGCTGCGCTGCCGGGGCGCATCTGAACGCCTTTATCACGCTCGATCCCGATGCAGTGCGCGCCGGCGCGCGGGCCGCCGATGCGCGGCTGGCGGCAGGCGAGACGCCGGGCCCCCTGCATGGGCTGCCGATACCCGTGAAGGACAGCATCAACACCGCCGATCTGCCGACGTCCGCTGGAACCACGGGCTTGCGCGATTTCCGCCCCGCCAGGGATGCGACGGTCGTCGCGCGGTTGCGCGCTGCCGGCGCCATCGTGCTCGGCAAAACCAATCTGCACGAGCTTTCACTGGGCTGGACCAGCAGCAACATGGCCTTTGGCGCGGTCCGCAACCCTTGGGACGCAACGCGAATTCCGGGTGGCAGCAGCGGCGGCACGGCGGCGGCGGTAGCGGCAGGCATGGCACCGTTAGGCGTTGCCGAAGACACGCAGGGGTCGATCCGGGTACCGGCGGCACTGTGCGGCATCGCCGGGTTCCGGCCGACGACCGGACGCTATCCCAATGATGGCTGCGCGCCCATTACCAGCCTGTTCGACCAGATCGGGCCGCAGGCGCGACACGTCGCCGACCTGGCCCTGTTCGACGCCGTGATGACCGGTGATCACGCGCCGCTGGCGATACCGCGGCTCGCCGGGCTGCGGCTGGGCATCGCCCGCGCCTATTACTTTGCCGGCCTTGATCCGGCAGTGGCGGCGCTGGTCGAAGCCGTGCTGCAGCGGCTCGTCGCTGCCGGCGTGACGATCATCGAAGCCGATGTGCCCGGGTTGGGGGCCTTGGTGGATGCCATCACGCTGCCGGTCCAGGTTCATGATGTCGTGCCGGCGCTGGCGGCCTGGCTGGAAGCATCCGGTGCAACGATCGGTTTCGACGAGATGCTGGCGGCGGTCAGCCCGGATGTGCAGGCCGTGTTGAAGCAATTCGCGCTGCCCGGCGCCCCCCATGCGATTCCGGACGATTATTATGTCACGGCCCGGGATGTGCATCTGCCGGCGCTGAAGGCCTTGCTGGCAGGCTGGTTTGCCGAGCATCGGATCGATGCCATGCTGTTGCCAGCGACAATGACGGCAGCAACGCCCATCGGTGCCGGGGACATCGTCCGTATCGCCGATAGGGACGTGCCGTTTTCAACGGCCATGGGTCGCAATATCGCGCCGGGCAGCACGGCCGGGTTGCCCGGGCTGGTGCTTCCGGCCGGATTGTCGAATGGCCTGCCGGTCGCGATCGAGCTCGACGGCCCGGCCGGTTGCGATCGACAATTGCTCGGGATCGGCCTTGCTGTCGAAGCGATCCTCGGGACGATGCGACCGCCGGCGTGGCAGACCGATCGTGGCAACGGTTCCGCATAGGCACCAAGGGTCCAGGCGATCTCAAGGACGCTTGCTTCAATAAAAGCCGATTTCGCTGACACTGATGTCCACGCCATGGTCTTTGCCAAAGGCGACAACAGCGATGGACGCGATGTCGGTTCCGGCAACGCTTGCCGGGATGCGCTGGTTCGAGGCGGTAAAAAGGGCGAACGGCAACCTTGTCTCGCGCCAGCCGGACGTCACATCGAACCCGGCGCGGTAAAATGCTGTCGGCATCGCTTCCCCGGCGCGTCGCAGGTGGATGAAATAGCCTTCGTCGTTGCCGCGAGCGACCAGCCGTACACCGTCAAGGCCAAAAGGCAGCGGCGCTTCAAACCGGGCCTGCATCTGGATGAAGCCGCCATTGTTTGCGGTACTGACCGTTCCGGTCATTCGGGCCCAGCGGCGATCATGGTCGCTGTCGAACTGCAACCGCCCCGACGAGACGCCGCCCATCACCGTATCGCTGAAAAAACGCCAGCGGCGGGCGGGATTGTCGCCAAAAGTCTCGATCACCGGGCATGTCCCGGTGCAGCCGTGGCAGGCGCGGCCACGGAACCGGCGGGCAGCAGCGTCACGATACCAGCTTGCGCGCTGCGGCCTTGAACCCTTCGATCATCGCTGGTGTGGCGCCGCGGATGGGGCCGATCGTCTTCATGGCGGTGACCTTCAACCCGACGAAATCGAGGATCTGCCGGCGCAGCACATTCAGCCAGCCGTTGCGATAACCGAACCGCAGGTACCAGCCCGGTGTGTCGGTCGTGATCAGCACCCGCGAGGTGCGTCCTTCGAACAATTTCTTCGGAAAATGGCCATCGCCTTCATAAGCAAAGGCGATGCCAGGCAGGAAAACGCGGTCGATGAGGCCCTTCAGCTTGGCGGGGGCAGCCCCCCACCACATCGGATGGACAAGGATGAATGTGTCGCACCAGCGCAATGCGTCGAGGAACGTCACCAGGTCGGGTTCGTGTTCCTGCCGCGTCTTGTAGCCGCCTGCGAGGTTGGGATCGAACGTCAGCGCGGAAAGATGCAGGATCTGCACGGTTGCGCCGCGTGCCTGCGCCGTTTCGGCGGCGATTTTGGCGAGCGATCCACACAATGATTCCGTATCCGGATGGCCATCGAGGACCAGGACGCGAGACGTGCTGGAGATCGTCATTGTCCGTTTCCTTTGGTTCGCGATGTCTGCCGGGTTACAGGATTCGAAGTGCAGGAGCCAGGCGGACACCGATCGGCGCGACCTTGCGGTCTGCTACAATGCCTCGCGCCTATTTGAGCAGCACCGCCACCTTCTCCAGCGTTCGAATGATGCCCCAGGCAATCGGCGTGAGCACCGCAGCCCAGCAGGCGACGATGGTTATCGTTGTCCCGCCACCCGGGGCCGGCACGCTGTCGGTTGGCGTTGCGGCTGTCGATGGTGGCGCCGTGTCGGGCATCGGTTCGGCGCTGTGAAATCGCTGGTCGACAGGCCGGATCAGCAAATTGGCGATGAAAGCGACGAACAGGAGCCCCGCCAGGACCTGGTAGATCGGCGGATAGACCAGATCACGCGGCGTGCCCGCGGCAATCGCGGCATCACGCATGCGGCTGACGATGAAAGGGCCGACGATCCCGGCCAGAGACCAGGCGCTGAGCAGGCGACCGTGGATGGCGCCAACATGGCGGGTGCCGAACAGGTCCGCAAGATAGGCCGGCACGGTGGCAAAGCCGCCGCCGTACATCGATGCCAGCGCGCAAAAGACGAGCACGAACAGGCCAAGGCTGGCCCCGGTCAGTGCCGGTGCGACAAGGCCGTAGAGCAGCGCGCCGAGCGCGGTCATGATCGCAAAGGTCCATTTGCGCCCCAGCCGGTCGGACGCGGCCGACCAGAGCGGCCGGCCGCCGATGTTGAACAGGCTGATCAGCCCGACAAAGCCAGCGCCGACGGCGGCTGCAGCGGCCTTTTGTTCGGCATCGAAGGCGGTGAAGGCGACACCGGCATCGATCAGACGACCGCCGAAGATTTCCTGCAGCATCGGTGACGCAACGCCGATGATGCCGATCGATGCCGATACGTTGAGCAGCAATACGAGCCAGACCAGCCAGAACTGCGGGGTGCGGTGCGCATCCCGCAAGTGCACATGAAAGCCCGTGGTGGCACCGGCACCCCCTAGTGCGCGCCAGCCGGCGGGAGCCCAGCCCGGGCGCGGCACGCGATACCCGAACGCGCCCGCCATCATGAAGACGAAATAGATCGCGGCAAGGCTGAGCATGGTCTGCCAGACGCCGACCTGCGCGGCATCGGCGAAGTGGCGCATCAACAAATCGGCGAGCGGGCTGCCGACCATGGCGCCGCCACCAAAGCCCATGATCGCCATGCCCGTCGCCAGGCCGCGACGGTCCGGGAACCATTTGATCAGCGTCGATACCGGCGAGATATAGCCGATGCCAAGGCCAATGCCGCCGATCAGCCCGGTGCCGAGCCAGATCAGCCAGAGCTGGTGGATCGCGACGCCATAAGCCCCTACGCCCAAGCCACCGCACCAGCAGCAGGCAGCGACCACACCGGCGCGGCGCGGGCCGACCCGTTCCAGCCAGCCGCCCCACAGCGCAGCCGCCGCGCCAAGGACGACAAAGAAGATCGAATAGGTCCAGACGAGATCGCTGACCCGCCAGTCGCAGACCATGGTCGTCAATGCGTCGGTCAGAGTCAGGCCGGTGCAGATAACCGGGTCGCTGACGCCGATCGCGCGGGCAAGCGGCAGCCAGAAGACACTGAAGCCATAGGCCATGCCGATGCACAGGTGGATTGCCAGGGCGCAGGGCGGCACCAGCCAGCGGTTGAAGCCCGGTGGCGCTACCGTCCGGCGCGCGTCGAGCCAGCCGGATTCGCCCGGCGCGGCGTGGCCGATGGCCTTGGTCATGATGGCAGATCTCCGGCGGCGACCACCGTCAGAGGCAGGTCTTGCTGCAATCTAGCGGCTTGTGTCTCGCGGGCAAGCGGCGGGCGCGTCGCAGCGTGTTGCGCCATGTCGATTGACACCGGGGTGTGTCCTGCGCGTTGTTGCACTATCGTCGTCGCCATCGGTCATCCAGCAAAAGACAGGATTGCAGCATGAAAATCGATCCCCAGCATGACAAGCAGGGCCAGCGCGTCCCCTCGGTTACGTTTCGAACCAGGGTTCGCGATGACAGCATTGGCGGCGAAAATCCGTTTCGCTGGCAGGATCTGACGTCGCAGGCCTTGTTTGGCGGCAAGCGCGTGGTGGTGTTTTCGCTGCCCGGCGCCTTCACACCGACCTGTTCCAACGAACAATGCCCCGCCTATGAACGCCACTATGATGCCTTCGTCCACGCCGGTATCGACGAAATCATCTGCATCGCGGTCAACGATGCCTTTGTGATGTACCAGTGGCAGCAGAAGCTGGGCGTGAACCGCATTCGCTTCGTGCCCGATGGCTCGGGTCACTTCACCCGGGCGATGGGCATGATGGTCAACAAGGACCATCTGGGTTTTGGCGAGCGCAGCTGGCGTTATGCCATGGTGGTGAACGACGGCATCATCGAGGCCTTTTTCGAGGAACCCGGACGCAATAACGAGGGGACCGACGATGACCCCTATGAAGTTTCGGATCCCGATACCGTCCTCGCCTGGCTCGCAACGCACCCTCGATCGTAGCGGCGCCGACGCACCGATGGTGGCAGGCGCAATTCTGGCCGATTACCGATCGCTGAAACGAAAAAGGCGGAGCCTTTCGGCTCCGCCCTGGTCTCGTTTGAAGCGAGGAATAAATGGTGGGCACGACAAGGATTGAACTTGTGACCCCTGCGATGTCAACACAGTGCTCTACCACTGAGCTACGCGCCCACGCTGCGAGGCTGTTAGTCGGACACGGCAGCGGTTGCAAGTGCGTTCGACACCGGGCTATCGATTTGCATGACAACCGGATGACAACAGGCGGTCGCATTCCCCGCTGTCACGAAACTGTCTAACGTCGGTTGATGCTCGATTCGCACCTTCCTGCCTTCACCCAGCGCGGCGATGATTCCGGTCGCTGGCCAGTGGTGATGACATCGCCGCATTCGGGGCAGGACTATCCGGCCGCCTTCCTGGCCGCAGCGCGGCTCAGCCGGGCACAGCTGCGCCGCGCCGAAGACCCCTTCGTCGACCAGTTGTTGACGGGTGTTACCGGCGTGCCGGTGCTGGCGGCACGCTATGGCCGGGCCTTTCTCGATCTCAACCGGGCTGCGACCGAACTCGATCCAGCGATGTTCGATGGCCCCCTGCCCCTGCCGGTGACGCATACCGATCGGGTCGCGGCCGGGCTTGGCGTGCTGCCGCGTGTCGCTTCCTATGGTTACGATATTTACCGGCGCCGGATCGCACCGGCCGCAGCGGTGCAGCGCCTGACGCAGGTGCACGGCCCCTGGCACGATCGCATCGGCCTGTTGCTGGCACGCGCGCGGGCCCGCCATGGCCATGCCATCCTGCTCGATTGTCATTCGATGCCGCAGCCGGCTGGCCTGCTGCCACCCCAGGTCGTGCTGGGTGACCGCTTCGGCACCAGTGCCGCGCCGGCATTAGTGGCGTTGCTGGAACAGCATTTTCGCGACGCTGGCTGGCGCGTGGCGCGCAACAACCCCTATGCTGGCGCCTATACCACCGAATATCACGCCGGGGTCGCGACCGGCATCCATGCCGTTCAGATCGAAATCGACCGGAACCTGTACATGGATCCGATCAAGCTTGTCCCGCATTCGGGTTTCGATCGTGTCGCCAGTGTGCTGGCGGCGTTGGTACCACTTCTTCTGGCCGCGGCCCCCGGGCTGGGCCTCGCGCCGCCCTGTCGCGAAGCTGCCGAATAAAAAACCGCCGCTCCGCCAGGGGTGGCGGAGTGGCGAGGGTCAGGGAGAAGACAAAGGGTCGAAACCGATCGTCGTTGCAGCGCCGGAGCGAGGGGGAAAACCCCGGCGCGCGTTACCGGATTTGGGAACGCCAACGCCGCTTTCAAGAGCGGGACCCCCCGAAATTCGGTAACTGTCGGTGCGACTCGTTGTCAGATGGTGAAGCGCAGCGATACCCGGATGTCGCGCCCGGCGAGCGGCGCAAAATCCTTCAGGAACGACGCGTGGCGGCGGGCATCGACATCGAAGATGTTGTTCGCCGAAACAACGATCGCCGTGTTCGGCCGATCGGCAAAGGGCCGGATGCTGACCGACGCGTTGACCAGGGTGTAGGACGCAGTCGGCGTTTCGAAGGCGGCAACCCGTGTCTGTTTCGTCGCGTGTTCGATTTCGGCCCGGGCATCCCAGACCGGGCCGGTAACCCCGATGCCGGCGAGCACGCGCAGCGGCGGAATGCGCGGTACCGGGCCGCCGCCGCCAAGGATTTTGGCATCGGTATAATCCGCCAGTGCATCGAGCTTGAGCTGGCTTTCTCCGAATCGCGCCAGCGTTGCCGAGCCCTGGACTTCAAAGCCGAAATAGCGGGCATCGTCCTGGAGGATCTGAAAGACCGGCAGGCCGTCCTCGACAGCGCCCGTCTGGACTTCGTAGATATAGTCCGAAAAGCGGCTGTAATAGACCGATGCTTCGAAGCTGTAGCCGTCGCCCTTGCCACGCAGCACGATTTCCGCACCGTTGGCGCGTTCCTTGGCGAAATTGGGGTTGCCGATCTCGAACGCCTGGGTGCCGGCGTGCGGACCATTGGCAAGAAGTTCCTCGGCGGCCGGCCCGCGTTCGGTGTGTGACAGGTTGACCCCCAGCCGCCAACCTTCGACAAAGCCGAAACTGGCGCCGAGCGAGCCCGAGAAAAGATCGAAATTGCGATCGGCAAACACCGGTGCGCCGCGGAAGTCGCTTACCGATGCCTTGACATTGGCGCGTTCATACCGCCCCGCCGCTTCGATGCTGGCGGACCCGAAATCGACCTCCTGCAGGGTGAAGATGCCGACCTGCAGCGTGTCGTTGCGCGGGATGAAGGCTTCGTCGCCGATCGCTTCGAACCGCCGGCTGAACAACTGCACCCCGCTGGCGCCGCGCCAGCTGCCGCCGCCGATATCGCGTTTGGCCTGCGCGACCTCGATCCGGCCTTCGAGGCCCTGGTTGAGGAAGGTCGTACCGATGGCACCGGTATCATCGAGTTCGGAATGGCGATAATCGGCATATCCAAAGCGGAACTTGATCGTGTCGACGAAACTGCCACCCGCGTTGATCTGGCCACGCATGTCGATCCGGTCCTGCTTGACCTGCAAGCGCACGGCTTCACCCTCGCCCGTGCCCAGGTCGAAGCGCGGCGGCACGCCGTAAAGGCTGTCGTAGTGGCTATAGGCAAAGCCCAGTTCGCCGCCGGCATCGATGAAGGCGGCACCGCCGCCTGCCGTCCAGGTCCGCGCCGCCGAATTCGGCAGCCGGCCCGCGAGCCCTGCAAGGTCACGCACCGCCGGATCGGCGCTTGCCAGTGCCGCGGCCCTGACCGGTCGTGACAGCACGAACCCGCCGATGCGCAGGTCATCGCTTTCGGCAAAGCTGCCATCGGCGTGCAGGACGATCCGATCGGCCACCGGCACCTCGACCACGCCCGAAATGTTGCGTTCGGTCGCCGCCGACCCGTAATTGCCCAGAATATCCAGGTGTACCGGCTCGATCGGCACTTCGCGCGGGATGCGCTTGTCGATGACATTGACGACACCGCCGATCGCCGACGAGCCGTACAGCAGCGAGGCCGGACCGCGCAGCACTTCGATGCGCTCGGCAAGTTGCGGGTTGATCACCACGGCATGGTCGACCGACGTGTTCGACACATCGAAGCTGCCGATGCCATCGTTGAGCACGCGCACACGCTCGCCCTGAAAGCCGCGCAGGATCGGTCGCGACGCATTGGGGCCAAAACTGGTCGAGCTGACCCCTGCCTGGCGCGACAGGGTTTCGCCGATGGTGCCACGCAGTTCGCGTATCAATTCGGTGCCCTGGAGGACGGTGACGCCCGAGAGGGTCGTGGCGCGATCGCGGGCGTAGGGCGCCGTCACGATGATTTCCGGCGATAAGCCGCTGTGCAGGGGTGAATCGTCGGCAGGCGCTTCTGCTGATGCCGTTTCAGCGGTTGCCAATTCGACATCGGCGGCATGGGCCGGAAGCGATGCCGAACCGAGAAGCATAGCGAACAAAGCAGTTTGGGAACGCATGACAATCCTTTTGCAATACAGCGTGGCCGAGTTGCCGCCATGGCTATATGTGATACTATATCGTGTCAAGAACGACTCGGCGCCGTGGCGGTTACAAATGCTCAATCGAGGCGGTGGTGGCGCCGGCGGACCCAGGGGAGCATGCCAGCCACGACATCATCTCGATCAAGAACATGATGCTTGAGCGCGGCCAGCAGGTGCAGCGCCAGCAGCGCGATCATGGCCCAGGCCAGAAACGCATGGCTTTCCCCGAACAACCCGCGCTGGGTGCCGGCAACCGGCAGGCGCGGTAAACCGGACAGCCCGAACCACATTATCGGTGCCCGCCCGGTCGATGCCAGCGCCCAACCGCTCAACGGCAACACCAGCATCAAGACGTAGAAGGCGCCATGGCTGAGCCGGGCAAGCCGACGCTCGAGCCCGGTCATGTGCGCTGGCAAGGGGGGCGGCGGATTCACCAGCCGCCAGCCGATGCGCAGCATGGTCAACAGGATGATCGTCAGCCCCAGGCTTTTGTGCAGGCCGATGATGACCAGGCCGCGCGACCTGATCGCCGGACCGCCACCTTCGAGAAACCAATCGAGCGAAAGGCCGCCGATCAGATTGCCGATGATGGCAAGTGCGATCAGCCAATGCAGCGCAATGGCGATGCGCGAATAGCGTTCGGCGGCCGGCATCAACTGCACCTCCTGGTCGAAGCGACGTCATGCGTATCACCCGGCTCCGCCGAAACGAAACGGGCCGCCGCCGCGATTGCGACGACGGCCCGCTGCAGTTCAGGTCGCTCAGGCGGCGGCGTTGGTCGCAGCAAACTGCTTTTCGAACAGGCCCGAGATCAGCGACAGCGAGAACAGATGGGCATAGCCGAGGCCGAGCATGCCCGACTGGACCAGTTTGCGGGCCTGGTCGCCGCGCAGGTTCTGCAGGCGATCTTCGGCGATCATGCGGAAACCGCGATAAATCGCGGGTTCGGCAAGGCCTTCGCGCTGGATGGTGACTTCGCCGTCCATGAGCAGGTCGAGCTTGGCCAGTTCGTCCATGAAAGCGCGGGTGCGCATCACGGCCTGTTCGAACTGTTCGCAAAAGGCGAGAACGCCCTTGGTGGTTTCGGTCGGCTCGGTGCCGGCAAACAGGGGTTCGCCTTCGCCGGCGGCAACCTGGCCGGCGGTATCGTCGAAGCACAGCGACAGATCATCGCTCTGTGGCGACAGGCGGGCGAGCATGAACGGATAACGGCGCACGAATGCGGGGATATACTGGCCCGTTTCCCACTGGTTGTCGGCACCGAGGTACAGGTTGTTGCCTTCCTGCAGGCCGACGAGCGCCAGCGGCGCCGGATTGTCACCAAGGCCGAAAACGATGGGGTAAAAACGCTGCACGATGGCGAATTCATCAACGGTGACCGGAATCGCGTGGGTCTTGCGGGTAAAGGCAAGATCGGTGCGCGGCTTGAGGCCGTGGCTCGGATGGATCTGCGACGAAAGCGGAACCAGACCGCCATAGAAAAGCGGCAGGGTCTGTTCGGTCGGGGAAGCGGGCGTGCTGGCCATGATCTCGCGTCTTTCTCAAGGTCTGGAAGATGAACTGAAGGTTGCGTTGTCTAAGGTGCGCTTGCGTTTCGTGCAAGCCATAGGCTGCACGGGGCTGTCATGGTCGCGCATCTCGTGATTTCAGAGGATTTTCCCGGGATTCATCAGTCCCAACGGGTCGAGCGCCAGCTTGATGGCGCGAATCGCCGCGAGCTTTGCCGGATCGGCAAGGCGGGCCAGTTCCGCGCGCTTCAGGACTCCGATGCCATGTTCGGCCGAAATCGAGCCGCCGGCAGCGGCGACGAGATCATGGACCAGCGCCGTGATCGCCGCGCGGCGCGGGGTCAACCAACTTGTTGCCTCAGGGCCTGCCGGCGCACGCACATTGAAGTGCAGATTGCCGTCACCAAGATGACCGAAGGCGATCACCCGTGCCCCTGAAAACGCCGCCTCGACCCGCGCCGTTGCCGCCAGCGCGAAGCCCGGCATGTCGGCGACAGCGACCGCGATATCGTGGTGCACCGCCGGTCCGTCGCGCCGCTCGGCTTCGGGCAGTTCCTCGCGCAACCGCCACAAGGCCGCCGCCTGTGCCGCCGACGCCGCGACGCTGGCGTCTTCAACCTCTCCGGCCGCTGCCGCCACGGCAAGAATTTCGACAAGCAGATCATCGAGGCTGGCCGGCCCGGCAAGCTCGACCAGCACATGCCAACGATGACTGCCGGCCAGTGGCGGTCGATTGGCCGGCAAATGGCGGAGCACGAGTTGCAAGCCGATATCGGGCACGAGTTCGAAGCTTTCGACCTGCCCCGCCGTTGCCGTGCGCAACCGCGCCAACAACGCCAGCGCCGCATGCGGATCGGGCACCCCGGCCCAGGCGACAGCGCGGTGTGCCGGTGCCGGCACCAGCCGCAGCGTGGCGGCGGTGACAATACCAAGCGTACCCTCGGCGCCGATCAGCAGCTGCTTTATATCATAGCCGCTGTTGTCCTTGGCGAGCCCGGTCAGCTGATGCAGGATCTCACCCGACGGCAGCACGGCTTCGAGACCGACGACCAGCGCCCGCATCGTGCCATGGCGCAACACCTGCACGCCGCCGGCATTGGTCGATACCAGCCCGCCGATGGTTGCGCTGCCCTTGGCACCGAGCGAGAGCGGAAATTCGCAATCGACCGCCCGCGCCGCATCATGGACATGCGACAGGATCACCCCGGCTTCGGCCGTCAGCGTCAATCCCGGTGCATCGACGGCGCGGATGCTATCGAGCTTTGCCAGTGACAATAATACGCCACTGCCATCGGCTGCCGGGATGCCGCCGCCGACCAACCCGGTGTTGCCGCCCTGTGGCACCAGCGCGATCCGGTATTCGGCGGCAACCCGCACGATGGCGGCAACGGCAGCGGTGCTGCGCGGTTGCAGCAGCACCGGTGTGGCGCCGTGGAAGCGACCGCGCCAATCGACCAGGTGCGGCGCCAGCACGGCAGGATCGTCGCTCCAACTGCCCGCGGCATGGGTGAGCGCTGCAAGAGCGCGAGGCGAAGGCGGCTGGAGAAGCACACGCATTCCTATATCGCTACGCGTCCCGACGATAGCCGGGCGCATTGACGCCGCGCCGGTGACGCCGCAAATAGAAATCGCGCCGCTGCTACCGCGAAAAGCCGACCCTTCGGCCGGCAAGGTTCACGGCGGGTTCAATCGCCGGGCGCCATGCCATTGGCAGCAATGCCGGATGGTCCGGTCTTGGGATGACGACGACAGGGTAACCGGTTTGGCACGACCCTCGGGATTCAGGCGCTGGCGAGGTCTGGCGGGCATGGCCGGGCTGGT
>JBBRVH010000028.1:0-32666 GCA_038246995.1 Sphingomonadales bacterium | reverse complement strand
CTGGTTGACGCGCAGCGACGGCACCAGGGTCTGGAGATCCTTGAGATCGCGGATCTGTGACTGGTCGAGTTGCGCTCGGCTGGTTACCGACACCGAAATCGGCGTGTCCTGCAATGTTGCGGAGCGCTTCGACGCGGTGACGATAATCAGGGCATCGGATTCGGCGTCGTCAGCAGCAGCGGTCTGGGCAAAGGCAGCGCCGGAAATGGCAAGGCCGGAAAAGGCGATGGAGGCCAGCAGGCTGGCCCGGATGAGGGATGAGTTAGTGCGCATGAAAATCCTTCCCAAGATTGATGATCTGAAGCGCTGCAGTGGTTCCGCAGTCGAAATGTTGGAAGCGGGAGGCCCCGGTTGCCTAGAATTCGTTTCGAAAAAACCCTGTCGCGTCATGTGCCGGGCGAAAGTGACCGGCAAAAGAAAAACATTTTTCGGAACCAACGGCGATTGCGCGATTCCGAACAGTGAACTCCATGACAGCGCCCTGCCAGCAAAGTCGCTGACTGACAACCTTTCGGCTTGCCTAACCGCGTAAAATCTCGACCACTGCGGCCCATAGGACACAATTGACGCGCTTGACTTCGCCGAGCAGCGCCACACTGTGGTCGGCGAGTGCCGCAAGATCGGCCAGACAGGGATTTGCGGCGTGACGGCTGATGCATGGGATTTCACCACGGCGCGCACCCGGGTGCGCCCGGCGCAGGCCGGCGATGCCGAAGCGCTGCACGCCAGCCGCGGCCAGATGCCGTATGATCCGCAGAAGCGCAGCCTTGCACAGACTCGCCGCTTGATCGCCGCGATGGATCGGCGCCCGGTTCGCGATGCGGCCGGGTGGCAGCAATTCGCCGTGCTCGATCGTGTCTCGGGGCAGTTTCTGGGCGATATCGGCGTCAATTTCGATACGCCGCGCAATCGCCAGGCCGAAATCGGTTTTGCCTTTGCCCCGGCGGCACGCGGCCAGGGTCTGGCCGGTGAAGCGGTGGGGGCGATGGTGGAATTTCTGTTCGCCCGCGGTCGCCACCGCTTGATCGCCCAGACCGACCGGCGCAACCTGGCGGCGCAGCGCCTGCTGGAGCGGCTGCGCTTCCGGCTGGAGGCGGTGACGCTGCAAAGCTGGGAGGAAAATGGCCAATGGTTCGACGAGGTTGCCTATGCCCGGCTTGCCGGTGAATGACCCGACACCCGAAAGGGTCGCCGCCGTGCTGGCGCGCACCGCGCCCGGTGCTGTAGCGGTCGAACGCGTTGCTGCGCTGTCGGGCGGTGCTGCATCGGCGACCTATGCCGTCGATGCGCGGCGCGAGGGCGTGCCCTGGCCGTTGATTCTGCAATGCGCTGCTGCCGGGGACGTTGGCGAGGGGGCATTGTCCAAGCCCGATCAGGCGGCGCTCCAGACCCTTGCCGGGCGCCACGGCATCCCGGTTGCCGAAGTGGTGGCCATATTGCAGCCCGATGATGGCCTGGGGCAGGGCTTCATCATGGCGCGGGTGGCGGGCGAGGCGCTGGCGCCGAAATGGCTGAAGGGCGATGGCTTCGCCGCCGCGCGCGCCGCGTTGACGGGGCAGTGCGCGCAGGTGCTGGCGCGGCTCCACGCCATCCCGATCGCCGAAGTGTCCGATCTGGCGCTGCCCGATGGCCGCACCAGCGCGGCGCGCGGGCGGATGTTTGCGCTCTATCGCTCGTTCGGAGTCAATTCGCCGGTTTTCGACCTGGCTTTTGCATGGCTGGCCGAACGTTGCGGCGATGCGGCGCCGAGCGCCATCGTCCATGGTGATTTCCGCAGCGGCAATTTCATCATCGATGAACACGGCCTGGCGGCAGTGCTCGATTGGGAACTGGCGCATCTGGGGGACGGCGCGGAGGATCTTGGCTGGCTGTGCGCCAATGCCTGGCGGTTCGGCGTCTGGCAGAAACCGGTCGGTGGTTTCGGCGAACGCGAGGCGTTGTATGCCGCCTATGAAGCCGCCGGTGGTGCGCCGGTCGATCGCGGCCGGGCCCATATGTGGGAAGTCTGGGGCACGCTGCGCTGGGGGCTGGCGTGCCTGCAACTCGGGCATGACCATGTTTCGGGCCGGGTGCGATCGGTCGAGCGCGCCGCCATCGGCCGGCGCGTGTCGGAGGTCGAACTCGATCTGCTGCACCTCATTCGCTTTGGGGACATTTGATGAGCGAGCAGATCACGGCGGTGGCGCTCGTCGAGGCGGTGGCGGCCTTCCTCAAATCGGTCGAGGGCAAACTGAGCGGGCGCAGTGCCTTTCATGCCAAGGTGGCCGGCAACGCGCTGGCGATTGTGGCGCGTGAACTGGTGCAGGCACCGGCGGCGGCCGAAGAGGCGGCGCTGGCGGACTTTCTTGGCCATGATACGAGCCTTGATGGCTTGCGGGCCGAGCTGTGCGGGCGGCTGCGCGCCGGGCAGTTGACGCCCGAAACCCCGGGGCTGATCGAATCGCTGTGCGAGGCGGTCATCGCCAAGGTGGCAGTCGACAATCCACGCTATGCGACGCTGGCGCGGATGCAGGACGCGTGTTGACGCGGCGAGCGGTCGTGGCGGGCGCGGCCGCGCTGGCAGCGATGCCGGCGCAGGCGGCGGCGGTGCTGTTGCCGGGGGCGCGATTACAGCCTGACCGACAATTGTTCGTCGCGGTGCCGGGTGGGCGCGTCTATGTGCGGGTCAATGGTGACCTCGGCAATGGCAGGCCGCCGATCGTCATGCTTCACGGCGGGCCGGGGAGTTCGCACTGGTATTTTCTCAATGCGACGGCGCTCGCCGATGAACGCGCGGTAATTCTCTATGACCAGCTTGATAGTGGCCGGTCGCAGGCAAAGGATGATCCGGCGAATTGGCGGGTCGAACGCTTTGTCGATGAACTCGAAGCCGTGCGCTCAGCGCTCAAGGTGCCGCGCTGGCATGTGCTGGGGGCGAGCTGGGGCGGCACCGTGGCGCTCGAATATGGCGCGCGTCGGCCGGCGGCGCTGGCCGGGCTGGTGCTGCAATCGCCGCTGGTGTCGACGGGGGTGTGGCTCGAGGATGCGCGCGCCTTGAAGGACGCGATGCCGGCATCGGTGCGCGACCTGCTCGATCGCTGCGATGTGGCGGGGGCGGTGCCGCTGGCGGAATGCGACGCGGCAACGGCGGCGTTCTATGCGCGCCATGTGCGGTTGTATCCGCCACCGCCGGCAGTTGCCGCCTATCGCGACGCGCTGCCGCGCAGTTTCAGCGCCGGCATCTACAACGCGATGTGGGGGCGAGCTGAATTCACCGCCACGGGGACGCTCAGGGATTATGACGGGCGGCCGCTGCTGGCGCGCCTCGATGGCCGGCGGACACTGTTTGTGGCTGGTGAACATGATGAGGCACGTCCGGCGACGGTGGCGGCGTTCGCGCGCGCGGTGCCGGGCGGGGCAGGGTTCGAAATGATCCCCGATGCCGCGCATTCGGTGATGAATGACAATCCGGCGGCGTATGTGGCGTTGCTGCGGACGTGGTTGCGGGTTCAGGATTGAGCACGCCCCTATCCCTCCCCCTGGCGGGGAGGGATGGGTTTTTACCCCGCCAGCAACTTCGCTGCCAGTGGCGCATAATAGGTGAGCACCCCCGAACAGCCGGCGCGCTTGAACCCCAGCAGCGTTTCCAGCACTGCCCGGTCGCGGTCGAGCACGCCGGCGGCGACGGCGGCTTCCATCATCGCATACTCCCCCGACACCTGATAGGCGAAGACCGGCACGTCGAAGCGGTCGCGCACGGCGCGGATGATGTCGAGATAGGGCATGCCGGGCTTGACCATGACGCTGTCGGCACCTTCGGCAATATCGAGTTCGACTTCGCGGATGGCTTCGCGCGAATTGGCCGAATCCATCTGATAGGTCTTTTTGTCGCCCTTCAGATAGCCGCCCGAACCGACCGCATCGCGGAACGGCCCATAGAAAGCCGAGGCATATTTGGCCGAATAGGCCATGATCTGGACCAGATCGAAGCCTTCGCTTTCAAGCCCCGCGCGGATCGCGGCGATGCGGCCGTCCATCATGTCGCTGGGGGCAATGACATCGCACCCGGCGCGCGCCTGGTTGAGCGACTGGCCGACGAGGATCTCCACCGTCGCATCGTTGAGAATACGGCCATCATCGTGGAGCAGTCCGTCATGGCCATGGCTGGTATAGGGATCGAGCGCGACATCGGTCAGCACGCCCAGTTCGGGGGCGGCGTCCTTGAGCGCGCGGATCGCCTGGCAGACCAGATTGTCGGGGTTGAGCGCTTCTTCGCCGCCTTCGGTGCGCAGATGTGGCTGGGTATTGGGGAACAGCGCCACGCACGGGATGCCGAGCGCCACGGCCTCGCGCGCGGCGGCCGCGAGCTTGTCGACCGAGAGGCGGCTGACGCCGGGCAGGGTGCGCACCGGATCGACGACATCACGCCCTTCGGTGACGAAAATCGGCCAGATCAGGTCGGCCGGGGTAGCCACATTTTCGGCGTGCAGCCGGCGGCTCCAGGGTGCGGAACGGGTGCGGCGCAGCCGCGTGGCGGGAAAGGATGCTGTCATGGCCAAGCGATAGCGGCTTGGCGCGGGCGTGTCTGCCGTGAACTTTCTGGCGCCAACTGTCAGGCGACCGGCACGCCGCCAAGGCTTTGCGACAGCGCGGTTGCGATACGGCGGCGGGCTTCGGCGCTGATCATCTTGCGGTGCGGATGGTCACCGGGGTCGAAGGCATCGAGAAAATGCACCGTGACATCGAAGGTGCCGGGGCGGCTGAGCACCCGCCAGGCGTTTTCGGGGGCGGTTTCCTCGCCGATCCACGCCAGGCTTTTGCCGGCTTCGTCGAAATCGAGCAGCACCGGCTGGATGACCAGGGCCCGGGGTGGCGGTAAAAGCACGGCAAACAACGGCGCCTTGAACGGCAGCAGGCTGCGGCCATCGGTGGTGGTGCCTTCGGGGAAGATCGCCACCGGCTGGTGTTCGGCCAGCGCGGCGCGCAATTCATCGACTTGCGAACCGACGGTCATGCGTTCGGTGCGCGAGACGAAAACGGTGTGGTTTAGTTGCGCCAGCCAGCCGATGATCGGCCAGTCGCGGATCTTGTCCTGGCTGACGAACGCCGTGCCGGTGGCGCCGCCGAGGATGCAGATGTCGATCCACGACAGATGGTTGGCGACATAGAAGACATCATGGCGGCGCGGCGTGCCGACAGTGGACACCCGGGCACCGCAGGCGCGCGCCGCTGTGCCGAGGAAGCGCTGCGGCCAGGGCGACGGGCGGCCGAGCAAGCGCCACAGGCCGTGCAGCGGGACACACAGCATGACCGCGGCGAGCAACCAGCCGACGCGGAAAGCCAGCCGCGCCGCGCCGACGGGATTGCCGGCGAAGCTGCCGAGCACGGCACGGGTGCGGGCAAAGGCCGGCGCGGTGGCGCCCTGAGCGGTCAGCATGCCGAAATGCTAGCGCGCGGCCGCCCAACCGGCAACATCGGCAGCGATGCGGTTGGCAGCGCGATCGAGCGCGGCAGCGACGGCAACCGGGCGCTGATCGGCGGCGGGTTCGCTGGCGTCGAAACGGCGGATCAGCAAGGCACCGGGCGCGCGCGGATCGGCGAGTTGCGCATCGTAGCGGACACGGACAACCGGTTGCGCGATATTGCGGACATCGAGCCCGAAGTCGCGCAGCGTGCCGGTCAATCGCCGCGCCGGCGCCAGGTTCGACTGGCGGACATCGATAACGGGTATGCCGGTGGCAGCCAGCGTATCGGCGAGCAGGCGCTGGAATTGCTTGTTGGGTTGTTCGGACCAGGTCGCACCGACGAGGTAGGAAACTTCGCTGGCGCTGGTGGTGACCGGAATGCGCAGCGTTTGCAGCGTTGCCGGCACCCCGGGCAATTCCACGCCGATCGTGTCACCCTGCCGCGCCGGGCCGGCATAGGCGCGCGGCGTGGCGGTGGCAGTGATGGTGAGCAGTGATTGCGGCACCGGGGCGTTGCCGCCGATCTGTACCAGTGGGCCACAGCCCGTAAGCAGCGCCAGCGCGCCGAGACAAGCCAGGCGCAAAACAGCCGTCATTTCGCAGTCTCCGGCTTTTTCGGATCATAATCGGGAAGTGGCCGCCCGCCGAGGAGCGCCCCGGCCGGGTCTTCATCGAGCTTGGCAGCGACGGCGCCGAGGTTGCCGGTGAGTTCGCGCAAATCACGCACCAAGCGGTTCGCTTCGGGCAGGGTTTCGGTGCTGAGCGTTTCGAGCCCCGGCTTGGCGGCGATGGTCAGGTCGTCGATGCGCTTCAGCGTGGCTTCGGCGGTCTTGATCGCGGTGCGCAGATCGGCGGCAAGCGGCTTGCCGTCGTTGTTGAGCAGCGCATCGGCGCTGCCGGCGAGCGCGTCGATCCGCTTCAGCGTTGCGGTCGCGGCGACGAGCGTGCCACGCGCTTCGGTGATGGTCTGGGCGATTTCGGGGGCGCGGTCGGCCAGGGCGCCGGTAGCGCGATCGGCATTGCGCAGGATGCCGGCAATCGACGTGCGGTTTTCGGGGTTCAGCACTTCGGCGAGCCGTTCGGTCAGCTTGGAGATATTGTTGAGCAGTTCGGGCGCATTGGCGAGCAGCGCACCGAAACCACCCACCCGCGACGGGATCACCGGCACGCCATAAGGGCCTTTTTCGACGATCCGATCCTCGCCCTGCATCGCCCCCGACAGCGAAATCTGGCTGACGCCGGTGAAGCCGACACCTTCGACGACGGCGGTGGTGCCCTTCAGCACCGGCACATCCTCGGCGATGGAAATGCGCACCCGCACGAATTGCGGGGTTTCGGGCAACAGCTTGATCTGTTCGATCTTGCCGACCGGCACGCCGTTGAAGGCGACCGGGCTGCCGACGGCGAGTCCGTTGATCGATTGCTTGAAGAAGATGTCGAAATGCTGGTCATCCGAGCCGGAAAAGCGCGCCAGCCAGATGACGCCGATGAACATGGCAATGACCAGCGCGACGACCACGGCGCCGACGATGGCATAGTTGCTGCGTGTTTCCATCAGGCGGCCTTCATGGGCTTGGGGGCACCCGAATGAGCAGCGCGACCGCGCGGCCCGGCGAAATATTCGTGCACCCAGACATGATCGAACGACAACAACTCGGCAATCGTTCCCACCGCCAGCACCTTTTTGTCACCGATGACCGCCACCCGGTCGCAGATCGCGTGCAGCGTATCGAGATCATGGGTGATGAGGAAGACCGTCAACCCCAGTGTTTCCTTGAGCACTTTGATCAGTTCATCGAACGCCGCCGCCGAGATCGGATCGAGGCCCGCGGTGGGTTCATCGAGGAACAGCAATTGCGGATCGAGCGACAGCGCCCGCGCCAGCCCGGCGCGTTTTTTCATGCCGCCCGACAGTTCGGAGGGGTATTTCGGCCCGGCTTCGGCCGGAAGCCCGACCATGGCGACCTTGTAGCCCGCAAGTTCGGCCATCAGGGCTTCGGGCAACGCCAGAAATTCGCGCATCGGCACCTGGATATTTTCGGCCACGGTGAGCGACGAGAACAGCGCGCCTTCCTGGAACAGCACGCCCCAGCGGCGGCGCAGGTCCTTGGCATCGGCGGTGGTGCCGGTGCGCGCGTCCTGCCCCAAAATGGTGATTTCGCCCTCTGCGGGAGTTTGCAGCCCGATGATGGCGCGCATCAATACCGATTTGCCGGTACCCGAGCCGCCGACGATGCCGATGATTTCGCCGCGCCGGACATCGAGATCGAGGCTGTCGTGGATGACCTGGTCGCCGAAGCGCGTCAACAGCCCGCGAACCCGGATGACGATGTCATCGGTGTCAGGAAGGATGGGGGACAGGTCGGCCATCAATTATAGCCAAGTGCCGAAAAGAACACGGCGAAAAAGGCATCGAGAACGATGACGACGAAGATCGATTCAACCACGGCGCGGGTCGTGCGCGTGCCGACCGATTCAGCATTTCCAGTCACCTGCATGCCCTGGAAACAGCCCATCATGGCGATGATGATGCCGAACACCGGCGCCTTGATGAGGCCGATGATCATGTCCGACAGCGGTGTCACCTCCTGCAGGCGCTGGACGAAGGTGATCGGCGGGATATCGAGCGCGAACCAGCAGAACAAGCCGCCGCCGATGACCGCCATTACTGCACCGTAAAAGCCGAGCAGCAGCAGCATCAGCCCCATGGCAAGGACGCGTGGCACGACCAGCACTTCGATGGGGGACATGCCGATGGTGGCAAGGGCATCGATTTCCTGGTTGAGCTTCATCGAGCCGATCTGGGCGGCAAAGGCCGATGCCGAGCGCCCGGCGACCATGATCGCCGTGAGCAGGATGCCGAGTTCGCGCATTATCGAGCGGCCGATGAGGTTGACGACGAAGACTTCGGCACCAAAGGCGCGCAGTTGCACCGCGCCCTGTTGCGCCACGACGATGCCGACAAGGAACAGCAGCAGCCCGACAATGCCGAGCGCGTTGACCCCGATGCTTTCGCACTGGTGGATGACGGCGTTCCAGCGCAGCGGCCGGCGACCGATGAGGGTTTGGCCGAGGACCACCATGGTATGGCCGAGAAAGGCCAGGAAGCTGCCGATATTGTCGGTCATCGCCACCACGGCGCTGCCGATGCTGGCGAACCTGGTGGTAATGGCACTGCCACGCGGCGGCCGCATGGCGACGGCAATATCGTTCGAACCGACTTCGGCGATCAGTCGTCGCGCGTCTTCCGAGGCGTTTTCGACTGCTGCGGGCACGCCCGCGGCGGTCCAGGTGGCAACGAGCCGGTGGATGAGCCAGGCGCCGGCGGTATCGATGCGTTCGACTCCGGCAAGGTCGATGGCCAGTGCCGAGCCGTTCGGTTCGATAGCGCGCAGCGGTTCGATGACGTCGGCGATATGGGCAATGGTCAGCCGACCGCTGACGGCAAGCCGTTGCGCCGTGCCTGGTCCGCTGACTTGTTCGAAACTGGCTGCTCCCATAAGCCATTGGTGAGGCAGGAAACGCCCGGGGGCAAGAGGGCATTGGCGGGCATCGGCCAGCGCAAGCGCGTTGTATGGCGGCGATGGCGCGCCTAAAGTGACGACAGGAGGCGTGATGCGCGCAGGTTTCGGAGTGATCGCGGCGCTTTTGCTGTCGGGCTGTGTGGCGCCGATGGCGCTTGGCGGCTTCGACAACGCCGGGCCAGCGCTGCGTCCCGAACAGTTTTTCGCCGGCAAGACGCATGGCTGGGGGGTGCTCCAGACCCGTGGTGGGCGGCCGTCGCGCCAGTTCGAGGTGGTCGGCGAGGGCGAAACCGATGCGCAGGGGCGCTTTCACCTGCGCCAGACCGTCAGTTGGAACGATGGCAGCCGCACGACGCGCGAATGGGTGATGACGCGGCACGGCGCCGATGGCTATCGCGCGACATTGACCGATGCCAGGGGGCCGGTGACAGCGGATGTGCGCGGCAATGTTTTCCATCTGCGCTATCGGCTGGCCGATCCGGCGGTGGTGATGGAGCAGTATCTTTACCTCCAGGCCGGTGGCGAGACGGTGCTGAATACCGGTACGGTGACCGCGATGGGGGTGCCGGTGGCGCATCTGTCGGAACAGATCGTGCGCGTGTTGCCACAAAGGCCATGACGATCTGTGTCTATGACATGGACCGCACCATCACGCGTGGTGGCAGTTGGGTGCCGTGGCTGGTGTTCTGGGTGGGCCGCGAAGCGCCGTGGCGGGTGCTGCTGTTGCCATTCGTCGGGCTCGCAATGGCGGCTTTCGGCGTGAAATTGCTCAGCCGCGGCGGGTTGAAGGCGCTGGGGCACCGGCTGTTGATGGGCCGGCGCGTGGCAAGAGCGCGGGTGGAGGCAGCAGCGGCGGCCTATGCCGACCTCATCCTGGCCGATGGCGTGTATCCCGAAGCGCTGGCAGCGATCGCTGCCGATCGCGCGGCGGGGGCAACGCTGGTGCTGGCGACAGCATCATGCGCCTATTATGTCGAGGCAATCGCCCGGCGATTGGGCTTCGATGTCGTCCTCGCGACGCCGTCGCGGTGGGATGGCGACGTGCTGATGTGGCGTTTGGGGGGTGCCAATTGCTATGGAATCGCCAAGGACGTGCGAGTCGCGGCGTGGTTGGCAGCGCACGGCGGCGGCGCCTTCGGCTTCACGTCGGACCATGAATCGGATTTGCCGGTGTTCGAACGGGCGCTGGCCGGCGGCGGAACGGTGCGGGTGGCCAACCCGTCGCCGGGGCTTCGCGCGATCGCCGAACAGCGCGGCTGGCCGGTTGTCGATTGGGGCGTCCCGCACAAATCACTGTGGGAGCGCGCCTGAAACGAAAACGGGCGGAGCCTTGCGGCCCCGCCCGGATCGCGTTTGGCGGGATGCAATCAGGCCGTGGCGACGCCCTTGCGCTGACGCCGCATGGCGGCACCGGTCAGGCCGAATCCGGCGATGAGCATGGCCCAGGTGCCGGGTTCGGGGACCGCAGCGGCAATGAAACCCAGATGGATGGCGACCGGCACGAAGCCGCTCCATTCACCAAAGCTGCTGTTCAAGCCGCCACCAATGTCACCAAAGTCAGTACCAAAGCTGAGGCCATATGACGTAACAAGCGCCAATTTGCCGTCGATGAACGACGGGCCACCCGAATCGCCGCCAGCGACGCCGACCTCGTCGAGGCCGCGGCCAAGATCGCAGAACTGCGCGGCTCCGAAAAAGCCACCGAGCAGGCACGATGCATCGTTCGCAGGCAAGCCATTGTCGAAATCGGCAAGGACGCTTTGTTCATAGTCGGCGAAACCGAAAAACGCTTCGCCGTTCACATCACGATCGGTGAAGAAGCCAGCAAAAGCGGCATCACCCAGCGCGAAATCGATTTCATTGAGCCCCTGGCGCAAGCGCGTGGTGCCGAATGTGGCGCCGGTGGCACCGCCGGAACCGCGACCGCCAAGGCCATAGACATTGAAACCGGCGCTTGTGAGATCTGCGGCCGAGGCAAGTTCATAGCCGCGCGCAAAGTCAGGCGCTTTCTCGGTAAGGCGCAAGATGGCAATATCGTTCTGGTCGATCACTTCACCGGTATAGTTCGGGTTCACGAAGTAACTGCCCACCTGGCGGCTGACGGTTTCGGCAGGTGTGCTGGTATAAAGGATGTCTGCCGGGCCAACGCCATCATAAAAAAAGGCCGTTGTCGATACCGGAACCCCGGTCCCGGCACCATTGCTGACGCAGTGCCCGGCGGTGATGATCGACTTGCGATCGGGAAGCAAGCTGCCGGTGCAGACGAAGCTGCCGGCGCTGCCCTGGTTGATCAGGAGCTGGACGACGCTGTTGGCAAACGGACGCACCGGAAAATAGCGTACATCGCCTCCACCTGCCGGGATCGTGCCGGTCGAATTCACCCCGACGATCATGTTGCGAGCGGTGTAGGCAAGCTTTTCCCGAGTTGCAGGCTGGCCCAGCCGTGCAGGCAGATTGGCCGTTTGCGCGACAAGACCTGTCGGCGCCGCAATCGCCATCGCCGGCGCGAAAAGCGCTGCAGACGCCAGTAGCCCGATGAAAATCTTCATATTTCATTAACCCCCTGATTAATCTGGTATAATCCCGATAAACATTGTTAAACAGCCGCCGTTACAGTCGGCAAGCCCTTAATTGTGACTCGCATGCGAAAAACCGCGACTGTGCCTTTTTGACGCGTAAAAAAAGCCTGGGCCGCGACGGGCGACCCAGGCCTTCGATCAGGCGCCGATCAGGCGCGAAGCAGGCGCCGATCAGGCGGCCAGTTTGCGCAGCACATAGGGCAGGATGCCGCCAGCGTAGAAATATTCCAGCTCCTGTTCGGTATCGATGCGGCACAGCGTTTCGAAACTGCCGGTGCTGCCATCGGCTCGGGTGAAATTCACCGTCACCATCTGCCGCGGCTTGAGGCTGGCGACGCCGGTGATGTCGAAGGTTTCGCTGCCATCGAGGCCGGCGGTCTTGCGGTCCGATCCTTCGGCGAACTGCAACGGCAGCACGCCCATGCCAACCAGGTTCGAACGGTGGATGCGTTCGAAGCTTTCGGCGATGACGGCGCGCACGCCGAGCAGCGTGGTGCCCTTCGCCGCCCAGTCGCGCGACGAACCGGTGCCATATTCCTTGCCGGCGACGACGATCAACGGGGTGCCTTCGGCCTTGTACTGTTCGGCCGCATCGAAAATCGCCAGTTGTTCGCCCGACGGGATATGCTTTGTCACCCCGCCTTCGACGCCCGGTACCATTTCGTTGCGGATGCGGATGTTGGCGAAGGTGCCGCGCATCATCACTTCATGGTTGCCGCGGCGGGCGCCATAGGAATTGAATTCGGCGCGCGCCACCTGGCGTTCGGACAGATAGCGCCCGGCGGGGGAAACTTCCTTGATCGAACCGGCCGGCGAGATGTGATCGGTGGTGATCGAATCGCCGAAGATGGCCAGAGGCCGTGCGCCGGCAATGTCCTGCGTCGGCATCGGCGTCATCGTCATGCCGTCGAAATAGGGCGGGTTCTGCACATAGGTGCTGGCGGCATTCCATTTGTAGGTGGCGCCGCCTTCGACCTTGATCGCCTGCCAGCGATCATCGCCGTCGAAGACATTGTCATAGCGGGCGCGGAACATGTCGGCGGTGACCGAGGACAGCACCATCGCGGCGACTTCCTGGTTGGTCGGCCAGATATCCTTGAGATAGACCGGCTGGCCATTGCTGCCGGTGCCCAGCGCCTCGGTCGTCAGGTCGATGCGCATCGAGCCGGCAATGGCATAGGCGACGACGAGCGGCGGCGAAGCCAGGTAATTGGCGCGGACATCGGGCGACACGCGGCCTTCGAAATTGCGGTTGCCCGACAAGACCGAGGCAGCAACGATGTCATTGCCGTTGATCGCCTGCGAAATCGGTTCCGCCAAAGGCCCGGAATTGCCGATGCAGGTGGTGCAGCCATAGCCGACAAGGTTGAAGCCGAGCGCATCGAGATCGGTCTGCAGACCCGATTTTTCGAAATAATCGGTGACGACCTTCGACCCCGGGGCGAGCGAGGTCTTCACCCAGGGCTTCGACGTCAGGCCGAGGGCATTGGCCTTGCGCGCCACCAGCCCGGCGGCGACGAGGACATTGGGGTTCGACGTGTTGGTGCAACTGGTGATCGCGGCAATCACGACATCGCCATGGCCGATATCATAGGCAGCGCCGGCCACCGGCACGCGCTGTTGCATGCGGTCGGCCTGTTTGTAGCCGCCGGCCAATTCGCCTTCGAAGGCGGGGGCAGCACCCGACAGCAGCACCTTGTCCTGCGGGCGGCGCGGGCCGGCGAGGCTGGGCAGCACGCTGCCAAGATCGAGCTCCAGCGTTTCGGTGAACACCGGATCGGGGGTATCGGCTTCACGCCACAGGCCCTGTGCCTGGCAATAGGCCTTGACCAGCGCGATGCGTTCATCGCTGCGGCCCGACAGGCGCATGTAATCCAGCGTGGCTTCATCGATGGGGAAAAAGCCGCAGGTGGCGCCATATTCGGGTGCCATATTGGCGATGGTAGCGCGATCGGCCAGCGTCAGCGCATCGAGGCCCGGACCGTAGAATTCCACAAACCGCCCGACGACACCCTGCTTGCGCAGCATCTGGGTGACGGTGAGCACGAGATCGGTGGCGGTGATGCCTTCGGACATCTTGCCGAACAATTTCATGCCGACGACTTCGGGGATGAGCATCGACACCGGCTGGCCGAGCATCGCGGCTTCGGCTTCGATGCCACCAACGCCCCAGCCGAGCACGCCAAGGCCGTTGATCATCGTCGTATGGCTGTCGGTGCCGACAACGGTATCGGGATAGGCGACCATCGCGCCGCTGTCGTCTTCGCTGGTCCACACCGCCTGCGCCAGATATTCGAGATTGACCTGGTGGCAGATGCCGGTGCCCGGCGGCACGACGCGGAAGCCCTTGAGCGCCGACGAACCCCAGCGCAGGAATTCGTACCGCTCGATATTGCGGGCGTATTCAAGGTCCATATTGTCTTCATAGGCGGTGGGGTTGCCGAATTCATCGACCATCACCGAATGGTCGATGACCAGATCGACGGGCACCAGCGGGTTGATCTTCTGCGGATCGCCGCCCAGCTTGGTCATCGCATCGCGCATCGCTGCCAGATCGACGACGCAGGGCACGCCGGTAAAATCCTGCATCAGCACGCGTGCCGGGCGAAAATTGATTTCATGGTCCGACTTGCCGGTGCCGAGCCAGGCGACCAGCGCCTTCAGATCGTCGACCTTGACCGTGCTGCCATCTTCGAAGCGCAGCAGGTTTTCGAACAATACCTTCATCGAATAGGGCAGCCGGCTGATATCGCCGAGCGCATCGGCGGCCGCCGCGAGGCTGTAGTAACCATAGCTTTTGCCGGCGACGGTGAGGCTGCGGCGGGTTTTCAGGCTGTCCTGTCCGATAGCGGTCATGATCTTTGTCCCCGGCTCAAGTGTATCGCATAACCTAGCGCATGGCGGCGGGGGCGGGAAGGGCGCGCGGCGGCAATAATTGCGCGGGCGGCGCGGCGGTTGCGGCGCGTCCTGCAGCGGGCCATAACCGCCGCATGGCTTCACCCGAAATCGATGCGCTTTCCCAGGCGCTGGCACGGCTGCCCGGGCTTGGTCCGCGGTCGGCGCGGCGGGCGGTCCTGCACCTCATCAAGAAGCGCGAGACGGCGCTGGGCCCGCTGATCGCTGCGTTGCAGGCGGTCGAGGCGAATCTGGTCACCTGTTCGATCTGCGGCAATGTCGATACCCGCGATCCGTGCGGGGTGTGCACCGATCCGCGGCGCGATCCGACGACGCTGTGCGTGGTGGAGGAAGTCGCCGATTTGTGGGCGCTCGATCGGGCGCGGCTGTTTCCCGGGCGCTATCATGTGCTTGGCGGGCGGCTGTCGGCGCTCGATGGCGTGCGGCCCGAGGATCTGGCGATCGCGTCGTTGCTGGTGCGGGTGGCCGATGGCGCGATCGCCGAGGTGGTGCTGGCGATGAACGCGACGCTGGAGGGCCAGACGACGATGCATTATGTGGCGGAACGGCTGGCATCATCGGGGGTGCGGGTGATGCAACTGGCGCACGGCCTGCCGGTGGGAGGTGAACTCGATTATCTCGATGAGGGCACGCTGGCGCTTGCACTCAGGGCGCGGCGGCAGGTGGAATGACGCCCGCCCTCCCCGTTGACGCGAAGGCGTCGCCTACGGCTACGGGGAGGGAGGGGTTTCTTGACCCTTTGGCCCGGCATCCCTACATCGCCGCCATGGCCATTCTTGACATCATCGAAGCTCCCGACGCGCGGCTGCGCGTCATTTCCACGCCGGTGGCGCAGGTTACCGATGCGCACCGGGCGCTGATCGCCGACATGTTCGAGACGATGTACGACGCCCCGGGCATCGGCCTTGCCGCGATCCAGGTCGGCGTGGCCGAACGCATCCTCGTCATCGACCTGCTGCGCCCCGAAGACCCCGATGCGCCCGAGCCCGAGAGCGAGGAGGACGTCAAGAAGGTCAAATGGGTGCGCGATCCCAAGGTGTTCATCAACCCGGAAATCACCTGGGAATCGGATGATTTCGCCGTCTATAACGAAGGCTGCCTGTCGGTTCCCGAAATGTATGCCGATGTCGACCGGCCGGCGGTGATCCGCGCCACCTGGCTCGATGAAACCGGCGCGGCGCATGACCAGCAGATCGACGGTTTGCTCGCCACCTGTCTGCAGCACGAGATGGACCATCTGAACGGCGTGCTGTTCATCGATCACCTGAGCAAGCTGAAGCGCGACATGCTGCTCAAGAAGCTGGAAAAGCTGCGCCGCGCCAAGGCTGGGTAGGGGGTCGGAATTCCCCGTTCCGATCGTCACCCCCGCGTAGGCGGGGGCCCAGCGCCGGGGGTTGGCCGCGAGAGAACAAGGGCGGGCGATGGGCCCCCGCCTGCGCGGGGGTGACGGCCCGTGTCATGCGGGCGCGCCAAGCGTTCAACGCTTTGCCGGATGCGCCTTCAACCAGCGCGCTTCCACCCTGGCTGCGAGGTCCTTGCCGCCGCGGCTGACGAGGGTGATACCTTCCAGCCGGGGCGCATCGCTTTGCAGCAGGCGTGACCGCCAGCCATGGCCGATGTCGTAGAGCGCGATGTCGGTGCGCTCGGTGCCGTTGTCGGTGTAGCTTGTGACGATGCCGACCGGCAGCCGGCCCGCCTTGCGCGGTTCGGGCAAAGCCTGGCGCAGCGCGTCGGCGAACCAGCCGGCCTCGATGCGGGCGTTGCCGACCGTATCGACGGGGTCGACCCCAAGGCTTTCGGGAAAGATGATCGTCTGGGTCTGGATGACCCGGTCATTGCCGGCAGCGGTGATGGCAAGGGTGTCGCCGTCATCGGTGGCGCTGGCCTTGAGCACCAGCGGGGTTGCGGCGCGGGGTTTTTCGACCGTCGCGCGGGTGATCTTGCGGTCCTGGTGCGCGTCCCAGAAGCTGGCGGCGGAAATGACCAGCGCCAGCACGGCGATGGTTTCGCCCAGCGTCAGCCAGCGCCGCCGGGCCTTACCGCCAGCATCGCCGCCATCATCGGGCGTCGCCATCGTGTCAGGCCGTGGCCGCGCGCGGCGTCGCCATTGCCGCCAGGATCATGTCGGCAACGGCTTCGGGCGGCTTGACGCTGGCGGGATTTTCGCCCGGAAAGGCGCGGGCGCGCATCGCGGTGCGCGTGGCGCCCGGGTCGATGACATGGGTTCGGATCGCGGTGATGCTGCCGGTTTCAAGGCCATAAGTGGCAACCAGGCTTTCGAGCGCCGCCTTCGACGCGGCATAGCCACCCCAATAGGCGCGCGGCCGGGTGCCGAGCGACGACGTGATGGCGACAAGTTCGGCCGACGGGGCCTGCCGCAACCAGGGGTCGAAGGCGCGGATCAGCCGCCAGTTGGCAGTGACGTTGAGCGCCATCACCTTGTCCCATTCCTTCGGGTCGATGTGCGGCAGCGGCGTCAGCGTGCCGAGCATCGCCGCATTGAGGACAAGGCAATCGAGCCGGCCCCAGCGCGCCCCCACGGCGGCGGCGAGGCGATCGATGGCGTCGCTGTCGGCAAGGTCGAACGGCGCGATGGTGGCGCTGCCGCCGGCGCCGTGGATACGGCCTTCGACGGCGGCAAGGTCCTTTTCACTGCGTGCCGTGATGATGACATGGTGGGTGGCAGCGAGTGCCAGTGCGGTTGCGGCGCCGATGCCGCGGCTGGCGCCGGTGATGAGGGCGAGGGGTTTTGCGGTGTCGGTCATGCGGTCTCGCTACTCTCTCCCCGCCGACGCGAAGGCGTCACCTTCGATCTCGGGGAGGGCGACTCGGGCTCTGCCCGAGCGGGGTGGGGGTGCTGATTTGGGGGTTTTGGCGCTGGCGGCACGACCCACCCCCGACCCCTCCCTGGCAGGGAGGGGAGAAGGCAGTTTACATGATCCGTTCGGCGAGCAGGCTCAACTGGTCGGGAATCTCGATTTCCTCCTGGTCGGTCAGGCGGGTCGGATAGTCGCCGGTGAAGCAGGCGTCGCAATATTGCGGGGCATCGTCCTGCCGGCTGGCTTCGCCGAGCGCGCGATACAGGCCATCGATGGTCAGGAACGCCAGGCTGTCGACCTTGATGTAATCGCGCATGCGCTCGACATCCATCTGCGCCGCGAGCAGCTTCGATCGTTCGGGCGTGTCGACGCCATAATAGCAGCTGTGGCGCGTCGGCGGGCTGGCGATACGCATGTGCACTTCCTCCGCGCCGGCTTCGCGCAGCATCTGCACGATTTTCAGGCTGGTGGTGCCGCGCACGATCGAATCGTCGATCAGCACGATGCGCTTGCCGGTGATCATGGCGCGATTGGCATTGTGCTTGAGCTTGACGCCCAGGTTGCGGATCTGGTCACCGGGCTGGATGAAGGTGCGCCCGACATAGTGCGAACGGATGATGCCGAGTTCGAAGGGCAGCCCCGATTCCTGGGCATAGCCGATCGCCGCCGGGGTGCCGCTGTCGGGCACCGGCACGACCATATCGGCGTCCACCGGGCTTTCGCGCGCCAGTTCGGCGCCGATCGCCTTGCGCACCTGATAGACGCTGGAGCCGTCGACCATCGAATCGGGCCGGCTGAAATAGACATGTTCGAAGATGCACGGCCGCGGCCGCTGCACGGCGAACGGCCGCAGCGAACGCAAACCACGCGGGCTGATGATGATGAGCTCGCCGGGTTCGACGGCGCGCAGGAAAGTGGCGCCGACGACATCGAGCGCAACGGTTTCGGAGGCGAGGATATAGGAATCCCCCAACCGGCCAAGCACCAGCGGCCGCACGCCGAGCGGATCGCGGCAGGCGAGCATGCCTTCGGACGTGAGGCAGAGCAGCGAATAGGCGCCCTCGACGCGCTTCAGCGCATCGATGAAGCGATCGAGCAGGGTGCGATAGCTCGATGTGGCAACAAGGTGGATGATGACTTCGGTATCGCTTGTCGACTGGAAGATCGAGCCGCGCCGGACCAGGTCACGCCGAAGCGTCATCGCATTGGAAATATTGCCGTTATGGCCGATGGCAAAGCCACCCGAGGACAATTCGGCAAACAGCGGCTGCACATTGCGCAGCGCGGTTTCCCCCGTTGTCGAATAGCGGTTGTGGCCGATGGCGACATCGCCCTTCAGCTTCTTGATGACCTCGTCGCTGTCGAAATTGCCGGCAACATGGCCCATGGCGCGATGGGTGTGGAACTCCTTGCCATCAAAGGTGGTTATACCCGCAGCTTCCTGGCCGCGATGTTGCAGGGCGTGCAGCCCCAGCGCCACCAGCGCGGCGGCACCATCGGCGCCATAGACGCCGAAAACGCCACATTCTTCGTGGAGATGATCATCCTCCCACGGATCGGTTGTCAGCATGGTCATGGCCGAAACTGCCTTATCAGCGCCGCGTCTGGGCGGCATATAGGGTTTCGGATGGCGATTGTCGCCCCTTTAACTGCAACGGATTTGTCATATGTCGGAACGCGAGACCGGACTGGCGCTCGACCCGAAATGGGATGCCCGGGGGCTGGTCACCGCCGTCACCAGCGATGCCGCCACCGGGGAATTGCTTATGGTGGCGCACATGAATGCCGAGGCGCTGGCGGCGACGCTGGCGACCGGGGAGGCGCATTACTGGAGCCGGTCGCGCCAGCAACTCTGGCACAAGGGCGCGACATCGGGGCACACCCAGCGCATCGTCGAGATCCGCATCGATTGCGACCAGGACGCGCTGTGGCTGAAGGTCGAACCGGCCGGGCCGGCGTGCCACACCGGGGAGCGGTCGTGTTTTTATCGGATCGTCAGCAGTGACGGGCTGATGCCGGCGGGCTGAGTTGCGTCGACGCCGGGGCGGCAGCATAACAACGTCGGCCCGATCCGCGGCCCCGGGGGGATGACGATGGACCTGAAGCTTGCCGATCGCGTCATCCTGGTGGCGGGCGCCAGCCGCGGCATCGGGCTGGGCATCGTCGAAGCCTTGCTGGCCGAAGGCGCGCGGGTCGCCATGGCGGCGCGCGGGTCGCAGGTGCTGGCCGCCGAACAGGCGCGGCTGGCCGAAATCCACGGTGCCGACCGCGTGTGGAGCATGGCGGGCGACATGCGCGACACAGCAACGATCGATGCCGTTGTCGCCGGGGCCGAGGCGGCGCTGGGGCCCTTGTGGGGCGCGGTTGCCAATGTCGGCCTGCATCCGTGCCCGCCGGGGTTCGATATCGACGATGCGACCTGGGACGCCGGCGTGTCGCAGAACCTCGATTCGGCCTATAAGCTGGCGCGCGCCGCGCTGCGGGTGATGACCCCGCGCGGGCAGGGGGCGTTGCTGATGATCAGCTCGATCGCCGGGCTGGGCGCGCTCGGTACGCCGCTGACCTATGGCACGTCGAAGGCGGCGATGAACCATCTGGCGAAGGAACTGGCGCGGATCAGCGGGCGGCACGACATTCGCGTCAATGTCATCGCCCCGGGCAACATCATCTTCCCGGGCGGCGACTGGGAAAAGCATTCGACCGGCGACAAGGCGGCCGATTGGGCGCGCTGGATCAAGCGCGAGGTGCCGCTGCGCCGCTATGGCAAGCCCGAGGAAATCGGCGCCATGGCGGCGTTCCTGCTGTCGCCGCTGGCGAGTTTCGTCACCGGTGCGGTGGTGCCGGTCGACGGCGGCCAGACGCGGTAGCGCCAGCATGGAGCCGCCCGTCACCCCGCGCGCTGGCCCGCCGCCCTGGCTGGGCGACACGATGCTGCGCTTTGCCATGGTCGCGGCATTGCTGTTCGCCTGCCTGCGCATTGCCCAGCCGTTCATTGTCGTGCTCATCTGGTCGGTGCTGCTGGCGGTGATGTTCTGGCCGTTGCACCTGCGGCTGCGGATGTGGGGGCTGCGCAATGCGGTGTCGGCAACGCTGATCGGGCTGGTTGGCGTGGCGCTGCTGGTGGCGCCGGCGGTGGCAGTGGTCGACAGCTTCACGGCATCGGCGCTGCAACTGGTGCGGGCCAATCCCGATGGCGTGGTCGTGCTGCCGGCGCTGCCGTGGTTGGCGAAGCTGCCGGTGGCCGGCGCGATGCTGTTGAAGGAATGGGATGCGCTGCGGGCCGATGTGCCGCACGCGCTGGCGGGCCATGCCGCGCTGGTCGAAAAAGTCATCCTGTGGGTGGCGGCGCGGGCGTCCGAACTGGCATCGGGCTTTTTGCGCTTCATCGGCGCCATCGCCATTGCCGCCATGCTGCTGGCCTATGGCGTCGGGTTGCGGCGCATCGCGCGCGGGCTGGTCTATCGCTTTGCCGCCAATCCGGTGCGCGGCGAACGTTTGTTCGACCTTGGCATCGCGACGGTGCGCAGCGTGCTGAAGGGCGTCATCGGCATGGCGGTGGTGCAGGCGGTGCTGCTCGGCAGTGCGTTCTTCGTTTTCGACCTGCCCTTTGCCGGGGTGCTGGTGATGGTGCTGCTGGTCTTCGGCATCGTGCAGATCCCGTCGCAATTGCTCACCGTGCCGGGGGCTTTCTACCTGTGGTCGGTGGCGGACGGACAGACGGCGCTGCTGTTCGTGGCCTGGGCGGTGGCGGTGGCGGTGTTCGATGCGGCGCTCAAACCCTTCATGATGGGCATCGGCCTTGCCGTTCCGGTCCCGATCATCCTGATCGGCGTCATCGGTGGTGCGCTGGCGGCGGGGCTGCTCGGGCTGTTTGTCGGGCCGGTGCTGCTGGCGATCGGTTATATCCTGCTGCTCGAATGGCTGGGCGAGCCGTTGCCGGGGGAAAAGCAGGTGCCGGAATGACGGTCTTGCTGGCGGGCGCGACAGGGCTGGTCGGGTCGCGGGTGCTCGCGTTGCGCAGCGATATCGTGCCGGTCGGGCGGCGCGCCACCGGGGTGGCGGGGGAGGTTATTGCCGACTTTGCCGCACTGCCAGTGCTGCCGCCGGCGCGTGTGGCGATTTCGGCGCTCGGCACGACGATCCGCGCGGCGGGGAGCCAGGCGGCGTTTCGCGCGGTCGATCATGACGCTGTGCTGGCCTTTGCGAAGGCAGCGCAGGCGGCGGGCGTTCGCCACTTCATCGTCATCACCGCGGTGGGCGCCGATGCGGCATCGGGGGTTTTCTATTCGCGGGTGAAGGGCGAAGTGCAGCACGATCTTGCGGCGCTGGGGTTCGACCGGCTCGATATTCTCCAGCCCGGCCTCATCCTCGGCCCGCGGCCCGAGCGGCGGCCGGTGGAGGCGTTGTTCCAATTGCTGGCGCCGCTGCTCGACCCGCTGCTGATCGGCGGGCTGGACAAATATGGCGGTATCGGTGCCGATGCGGTGGCACAGGCAGTCGCGGCGCTGTGCGATGCCAAGGAACCGGGGCGCTTTATCCACCAGAACCGCGCTATCGCCGCGCTGGCAACTTGACCCTTACGTTAACGTCAACTAAAAACACGCCATGTCCGAAGACTCGCACGCCTTTGCCATTGTGCAGGAACCACCGCTGGCTTGCGGATCGCAAAGCTTTACCATCACCGAACTGGCATTGGCCTTCAACGTCACGCCGCGTGCCATTCGCTTTTATGAAGACCAGGGGCTGATCGCGCCCGAACGCCACGGCCAGAACCGGGTGTATTCGCGGCGGGATCGCGCCCGGCTGGCGTGGATCCTGCGCGCCAAGAATGTCGGTTTTTCGCTCGCCGAAATCCGCGAGATGATCGACCTCTACGATCTTGGCGATGGCCGGTCGACGCAGCGCCGGGTGACGCTCGACAAGTGCCGGGCGCGGATCGAAGCGCTGGCCGAACAGCGCGCCGATATCGATGCGACCATCGAGGAACTTGAAAATTTCTGTGCGGTCATTGAAACGCTGACGCCCAAGGCGGCGAACCAGTAACACCCGCGCCCCGTTCAAGGAAACATCATGCCCAGCTATCGCGCCCCGGTGAAGGACACGCTGTTCGTTCTCGATGCCATTGTCGGCTTGCAGAACCACGCCAATCTGCCCGGTTTTGCCGATGCGACCCCCGAAACCGTCGCCGCCATTCTCGATGAAGCGGCCAAGTTTTGCGAAGAAGTGCTGGCGCCGCTCAACCTGTCGGGCGACATCGAAGGCTGCACCCGCCATGACGATGGCAGCGTGACGACGCCGGCGGGCTTCAAGGCCGCCTATGCCCAATTCGTCGAAGCCGGTTGGGGCACGTTGATGGCCGATGCCGAATATGGCGGGCAGGGGCTGCCTTATGTCATCGGCATGGTGATGCAGGAGTTTCTGTCGAGCGCCAACATGGCGTTTTCGATGTATCCGGGGCTGAATGACGGTGCCCAGGCGGCGATCGAAGCGGTCGGCAGTCACGCACAAAAGGCGAAATTCCTGCCGAAAATGGTCAGCGGCCATTGGACCGGCACGATGAACCTGACCGAGCCGCATTGCGGCACCGATCTCGGGCTGATCCGCACCCGCGCCGAACCGCAGGACGATGGCACGCACAAGATCAGCGGCACCAAGATCTTCATTTCGGCCGGCGAACACGATCTGAACGACAATATCATCCATCTCGTTCTGGCCAAGACGACCGGCGCGCCCGACAATGTGAAGGGCATTTCGCTGTTCATCGTGCCCAAGTTCATCGTGCAGGACGACGGGACGCTTGGCGCGCGCAACGCGGTCAAGTGCGGATCGATCGAGCACAAGATGGGCATCCACGGCAATGCCACCTGCGTGATGAATTATGATGGCGCCATCGGCTACCTGATCGGCGAGGAGAACAAGGGCCTGCGCGCCATGTTCATCATGATGAATGCGGCGCGGTTGGGCGTCGGCATCCAGGGGCTGGCGCAGGGTGAACTCGCCTATCAGAACGCTGTCACCTATGCGAAGGACCGCATCCAGGGCCGGGCGCTGACCGGGCCGGCGTCGCTCGATACCAAGGCCGATCCGATCATCGTCCATGCCGATGTGCGGCGGATGCTGATGAACGGCCGCGCCTTCAACGAGGGCGCCCGCGCGCTGGCGCTGTGGGGGGCGTTGCAGGTCGACCTGTCGCGCAAGGCCGCAACGCCCGAGGCGCGGCAGCAGGCCGATGACCTGATTTCGCTGCTCACCCCGGTGATCAAGGGCTATTTCACCGACAAGGGCTATGAAATCGCCACCGAAAGCCAGCAGGTCTATGGCGGCCATGGCTATATCCGCGAATGGGGCATGGAGCAGTTCGTGCGCGATGCGCGGATTGCGCAGATCTACGAAGGCACCAACGGCATCCAGGCGATGGACCTTGTCGGCCGCAAGCTCGGCATGAACGGCGGCCGCGGCACCCAGGCGTGGCTGGCGCTGCTCAATGAAGCAATTGCCGATGGCAAGCAGGACGACCGCTTGGGCTTCATCACCGCGCCGCTCGAAAAATCGGTGGGCGATTTGCAGATGTCGACGATGTGGCTGTTGCAGAACGGCATGGCCAACCCGGACAATGCCGGGGCAGGGGCGACGGCCTATCTCCACATGATGGGGATCGTCGCGCTTGGGCACATGTGGCTGTTGATGGCCAAGGCGTCGTTCGCCGCGATCGATGGCGGGACGGCGGACCGGGATTTCCATGACGCCAAGCTGATCACGGCGCGCTATTATGCGGCGCGGTATTTTGCCGATGTGGCGGCGTTGCGGACCAAGCTGGAGGCGGGGGCCGAGACGATGATGGCCCTGCCGGTGGCAGCTTTCTAGCTCCCCTCCCGAAACGGGAGGGGCCGGGGGTGGGTCGTGGGGCCTGCACCCGGTCAAGGATAAAAGAACCCACCCCCGACCCCTCCCTTGAAAGGGAGGGGAGAAGTGAAGCGGCCTCTTCCGTGCCGGGAGGGGAGAAGAAGGAAGTGACCATGGCCGAAGCCTATATCTACGACGCCGTCCGCACCCCGCGTGGCAAGGGCCGCAAGGATGGCAAGCTGCACGAGATCACGCCGATCCAGCTCGGCACCCAGGTGTTGCAGGCGGTGCGCGATCGCACCGGCATCGATACCGCCGATGTCGACGATGTGATCTTCGGCTGCGTGTCGCCGGTCGGTGAACAGGGCAGCGATATCGCGCGTGTCGCGGTGCTCAATGCCGATTATGCCGAAACCACCGCGGGTGTGCAGGTCAACCGTTTTTGCGCCTCGGGGCTGGAAGCGGTCAACATGGCGGCGGCCAAGGTGATGACCGGCGAGGCGCTGTTTGCCATTGGCGGCGGTGTCGAAAGCATGAGCCGCGTGCCGATGGGCAGCGATGGCGCCGCCTGGGCGATGGACCCGGCGGTGGCGTATAAAACCTATTTCGCGCCGCAGGGCATCGGTGCCGATCTGATCGCGACGAAATATGGCTTCTCGCGCAACGATGTCGATGCCTATGCGATGGAATCGCAAAAACGCGCGGCGCGGGCGTGGAGCGAAGGGCGCTTCAAGAATAGCGTCGTCGGGGTCCGCGATGTTATCGGTGAAATCGTGCTGGCGCATGATGAACATATGCGGCCGCAGACCGACATGCAGTCATTGGGCGCGCTCGCGCCGGCGTTCCAGGCGATGGGCGAACAGATGCCGGGCTTCGATGCGATTGCGCTGATGCGCTACCCTGAAGTCGAAAAGATCGATCACGTCCACCATGGCGGCAATTCGAGCGGCATTGTCGATGGCGCGGCGGCGGTGTTGATCGGTTCCAAGGAAATGGGCGAAAAATATGGGCTGAAACCGCGCGCCCGCATCCGGGCGATGGCGTCGGTCGGGTCCGAGCCGATGATCATGCTGACGGGGCCGGAATTTGTTGCCGCCAAGGTGTTGCAGCGCGCCGGCATGAGCAAGGACGATATCGACCTGTTCGAATTGAACGAGGCGTTTGCCAGCGTCGTGCTGCGTTACATGCAGGCGCTGAACATCTCGCATGACCGGATCAATGTGAACGGCGGGGCGATTGCCATGGGGCATCCGCTGGGGGCGACGGGTGCGATGATTTTGGGCACTGTGCTTGATGAGCTTGAGCGCACCGGCAAGGGTACGGCGCTGATCAACCTGTGTGTCGGCGCCGGGATGGGCACCGGCACGATCATCGAGCGCATCTGACCGAGAGGGAGCCTGGTGATGCAGCCTGACGCCTTGATGCCGACCTTGCGCTACCGCAATGTTGCGGCAGCAGTTGGCTGGCTGTGCGATGCGCTCGGGTTTGGCAGGCACTTCGTGCACGAGTCTGACGGTTTGATCCTGCATGCGCAGTTGCGTCGCGGGGACAGCCTGATTTTTCTAGGCCCGGACCATGCGGACGATAAATACGGCATGCACAGTCCATTGGGGTTGAACGGCACAAATCAATGTGTTTGCGTTGCGATCAACGAAGATGTCGATGCTCATTGCAAGCGGGCACGCGCCGCCGGCGCCGAGATCGTGACCGAGCCATATGATACGCCTTATGGAGCGCGTGAGTATAGCTGTCGCGATCCCGAGGGACACATCTGGTGTTTCGGCACCTATCGAGGCGAGCCGCTTTGACCAATTCATCTGATCGAGGAACCATAAATGACTGATCTCGCAATCCGTTCCGAACTCGATGCCGATGGCATCCTGCTGCTCACCATCGATTGTCCCGGCCTGTCGATGAACGTCATCACTGCCGAAGTGCAGCGCGACCTTGCCGCCGCCATCGTGCGGCTGAAGACCGATGATGCCGTCAAGGGCGCCGTGCTGACCAGCGGCAAGGCCAGCGGCTTCATGGCCGGCGCCGATTTGAAGGGCATGGGCGCGATGTTCAGCGGCGGCGCGGCATTGCCTGAGGGCAAATCGAAGGTCGCCGCGCTGTTCGATGGCGTCTTCACCCTCAACAAGATGCTGCGCGACCTTGAAACCTGCGGCAAGCCGGTGGCGGCTGCGGTCAACGGCCTGGCGCTCGGTGGTGGGCTCGAATTCGTGCTCGCCTGCCATTATCGCGTCGTTGCCGATAATCCCAGGATCACGCTGGGCCTGCCCGAAGTCATGGTTGGCCTGTTCCCCGGCGCCGGCGGCACGCAGCGGCTGCCGCGGCTGATGGGGGTGCAGCCGGCGCTGATGTATCTGTTGCAGGGCAAGAACATGTCCCCGCAGGAAGCGCTTGGCTTCGGTGTCGTGCAGGCGGTCGTGCCGGCGGCTGATGTGGTGGCAACCGCCAAGGCCTGGGTGAAGGCCAACCCGACCAGGGGCGTGCAACCCTGGGACGAAAAGAGCTTCAAATTCCCCGGCGGTGTCGGCGCCTTCAACCCCAATTTCGTCCAGACCTTCGTGGGCGGCAATGCGATGACTCACGTCAACGCCGGCGACAACATGAACGCCCCCAAGGCGATCCTGTCCGCCGTCTATGAAGGCACGCAGGTGCCGATGGACACGGCGATCCGCATCGAATCCAAGTATTTCGCCAAGGTGGTTTCGGACCCCCAGGCCGGCAACATGATCCGCAGCCTGTTCGTTTCGAAACAGGCCGCCGAAAAGGGCGCGCGCCGGCCCAGGGGCGTCGCGCCGATGCCGACGCAGAAGATTGCCATGCTCGGCGCCGGGCTGATGGGGGCCGGGGTCGCGATGGTGACGGCGCAGGCCGGCATCGAGGTCGTGCTGCTCGATCGTGATCTGGCGGCGGCGCAAAAGGGCAAGCAATATACCGCCGACCGCCTCGCCAAGCGCCGCATGGACCCGGCGAAGGCACAGGTCATCCTCGATCGCATCCACCCGACGTCGGACTATGCCGATCTGGCGGGCTGCGACCTGATCATCGAAGCCGTGTTCGAAACGCGCGATATCAAGGCGGCGGTGACCAAGGCGACCGAAGCCGTCGTCGGCCCCGATGTCATCTTCGGGTCGAACACCTCGACGCTGCCGATCACCGGCCTTGCCGAAGCGTGGAGCAAGCCCGAGAATTTCATCGGCATCCACTTCTTCTCGCCGGTTGAAAAAATGCCGCTGGTGGAAATCATCGTCGGCAAGAAGACCGGCCAGGCCGCCATCGCCAAGGCGCTCGATTATGTCGCGGCGATCCGCAAGACGCCGATCGTGGTCAACGACAGCCGCGGCTTCTACACCTCGCGCTGCTTTGGCACCTATGTCCAGGAAGGGCTGGCGCTGCTCGGCGAAGGCACCGTGCCGGCGCTCATCGAAAATGTCGGCAAGCAGATGGGCATGCCGGTCGGGCCGCTGGCGGTCAACGACGAAGTCGGGCTCGACCTGTCGTACAAGGTCGGCCAGCAGACCAAGGCCGATCTTGGCGCCGCCTACAAGCCCGGCCCGGCCGATGGTGTCATTGAAAAGATGCACGAACTTGGCCGCCAGGGCCGCAAGAATGCCAAGGGTTTCTACCTCTACCCCGAAGGCGGCAAGAAATACCTCTGGCCCGAATTGTCGGCGACGGTGGCGGGTGGCCTTGCCGCCGAACAGCCGAGCCCGGCGGCGGTGAAGGAGCGGCTGCTCTATCGCCAGCTTGTCGAATGCGCGCGCTGCTTTGCCGAAGGCGTGCTGGAAACGCCCGAGGATGGCGATCTGGGCGCGATCTTCGGCTGGGGCTTTGCGCCTTTCACCGGCGGGCCGTTCAGCCACATGGACACCGTCGGGCTGGCGCAGGTCGTCGCGACGCTCGACAAATTGGCGCAGGCGCATGGCGAACGCTTCACGCCGCCGCAGTTGCTTCGCGACATGGCGGCGGCGGGCGAAACTTTCTATGGGCGGGCCGCCGCGAAGAAGGCAGCGTAAGGAACGGACCAACTCCCTCCCCGCAGCCGTAGGCGACGCCTTCGCGTCAACGGGGAGGGAGGGGTTAGCCCTGTTCCCGCCCCGGCAGATCGATCGCTACGCGCAACCCCGGCTTGTTGCCGTGCAGCGTCAGTGCGCCGCCGTGCAGCCGCGCGATCGCGGCGGCAAGCGCCAGCCCGAGCCCGGCGCCGCGGGCCGAGCGCGCGGCATCGAGCCGGCCGAAGCGGCGCAGCGCGTCGTCACGATCGGCCGGGTCAATGCCGGGGCCGCGATCGGCAATCGTCAGGCGGGCGCCATCGGCGGTGGTTTCGGCGATCACCTCGATCGCTCCGCCGGTTGCGCCATAGCGCAGGGCATTGTCGATCAGGTTCGACAGCGCGCGGCCAAGCAATTCGCGATGCGCGCGGATCGGCACCGGGCCGGCGACCACGGCGGTCAGGCGCACGCCATTGTCCTCGGCGAGCGGTTCGTACATGTCGACCATGTCGCTCGCCAGCGTCGCCAGGTCCATCGCGACGAAGCGATCGCGGCCGATGCCGGCTTCGGCGCGGCTGATCTCGAGACTGTTGTCGAGCATGGCGAGCAGCGCGTCGGCCTCGGCACCGATCGCGGCAATATCGGTGCCCGCCGCGTCGCCGTCGCGCTGCACCCGGTCGATACGCGCCTTCAGTCGGGTCAACGGCGACCGCAGGTCATGCGCCAGCCCATCGGTGACCGAGCGCAATTCGTCGAGCAGCAATTCGATGCGCCCCAGCATGGCGTTGAGCGCGGTGCCGAGCCGATCAAAGGCATCGCCGGTGCCCACCGTCTGCACTTCGACGCGGCGCGCCAGGTCGCCGCCCGCCACCGCGCCGGCGACATTGGCGATCGTTTCGATGCGTCGGGCGATGGTGCGGGTGACGAGGAAGCTGATCCCGGTGGCGAGCAGCAGCGCCAGCCCGACAGCGGCGAACAGGCTGGTGGTCAGCGTCGCGGTCAACCGTTCTTCCTCGGCCAGGTTGCGCCCGACCAGCAGGCGATAGCCATTGGAAAATGTGTGGCTGGTCACGGCGAAAGGTTCGGGGCCGTCCTGGCCGGTGCGCATCAGGTCGATGCGCAGGAAATCCGCCTGGCGCGGCAGCGTGGCGGGCCAGGCCGAGATATTGCCGGCAATGCCGCGGTGGCCGGCATCTTCGAGCCGCAACGCCACGGCGCGGGGGATGCGGAGTTCGGCCATGATGACATCGCGCGCCGCGTTGGCGCCATCACGATTGAAGGTGCTGACGATCGCTTCGCGTTCCGCGGTGATCAGCGTGCGGGCGTCGGCATCGAGCTGGCCCTGGGTGACCCTGGCGATGAAGCCCAGAATGATGGCGCTGGTGCCGACCATGGCAAGAAAGACCAGCAGCGCGATCCGGGTCGTTGTCGATCGCGGCCAATTCTGGCGGCGAAGCGGGGCTGGCGGCGGTGGCGGCGACGCTTCGGCCGGACGAGTCGTCAGCGGCAAGGTCAGCCCTCGCCGAGGCGATAGCCCGCGCCGCGAACGGTATGAAGCAGCGGCCGCGCGCCGCCTTCATCAAGCTTTTTGCGCAGCCGGCTGACATGCACATCGATGACATTGGTGCCCGGGTCGAAATGATAATCCCAGACATCTTCGAGCAGCATGGTGCGGGTGACGACCTGGTCGCGATGGCGGAGCAGGAATTCGAGCAGGCGGAACTCGCGCGGTTGCAGATCGATCCGGCGGCCGCCGCGCAAGACACGACGGGTCAGCAGATCGACTTCCAGATCTTCATAGGCCAGCCGCGTGACCTGGCCTTCGCCGGTGACCGCGGGCGCGGCGCGGCGGCGCAGCGCTTCGATGCGGGCCAGCAGTTCGGCAAAGGCAAAGGGCTTGCCGAGATAATCGTCCGAGCCGCCATGCAGGCCCTTGACGCGTTCATCAAGGCTGGCGAGCGCCGACAGCATGATGACCGGGGTGGTCACACCGCCGGCGCGCAGGGCCGCCAGCACCGACAGGCCGTCCATGCCGGGCAACATGCGATCGAGCACGATGGCGTCGTAGCTGCCGTCACTGGCCCGGAACAGGCCGTCGCGGCCATCGCTGGCGACATCGACCGTGAAGCCGGCTTCGCCCAGCCCCTTGGCGATATAGTCCGCCGTGGTGGAATCGTCTTCGACGCAGAGGATACGGGTCATGTCGTGAACATACGCCTATTTTCGGGCGCGTCACCTGTTCAAGCGGTAATGTCGCGTCGGCCCGGCGGCGCGCCGATGTGTCAGTTGTCGTCGCCCATGCGCAGCGCGGCGATAAAGGCTTCCTGCGGGATATCGACATTGCCGTATTGCCGCATGCGCTTCTTGCCTTCCTTCTGCTTGTCGAGCAGCTTGCGCTTGCGGCTGGCGTCGCCGCCATAGCATTTCGCCGTCACATCCTTGCGCATCGCGGCGATGGTTTCGCGGGCGATCACCTTGCCGCCGATCGCCGCCTGGATGGGGATCTTGAACAGATGGCGGGGGATGAGGTCCTTCATGCGCTCGCACATGTGGCGGCCGCGCGCTTCGGCGGCGCCGCGGTGGACGATCATGCTCAGCGCGTCTACCGGCTCGGCATTGACCATGATCGACATCTTCACGAGATCGCCCTCGCGGTGGCCGATCTGATGGTAATCGAAGCTGGCATAGCCGCGCGAGATCGATTTCAGCCGGTCGTAGAAATCGAAGACCACTTCGTTGAGCGGCAGTTCATATACGACCTGGGCGCGGCCACCCACATAGGTCAGGTTTTTCTGGATGCCGCGGCGGTCCTGGCAGAGTTTCAGGATGCTGCCGAGATATTCGTCGGGAGTAAAGATCGTCGCTTCGATCCACGGCTCCTCGATCAGTTCGATGGTGCTCGGGTCGGGCATGTCGGACGGGTTGTGCAGTTCGAGCGTGCGGCCATCGCGCAGCAGCATCTTGTAGACGACCGACGGCGCCGTGGTGATCAGATCGAGATCATATTCGCGGGTCAGGCGTTCCTGGATGATTTCGAGATGCAGCAGCCCCAGAAACCCGCAGCGGAAACCGAAACCGAGTGCCGCGCTGCTTTCGGTTTCGAAGGAGAAGCTGGCGTCGTTCAACCGCAACCGACCGAGCGAATCGCGCAGTTTTTCGAAATCCGCCGCATCGACCGGGAACAGCCCGCAGAACACCACCGGCTGCACCGTCTTGAAACCGGGCAGGGCTTCGGCGGTCGGGCGCTTGGCATCGGTGATCGTGTCGCCGACATTGGTCTGCGCGACTTCCTTGATCTGCGCGGTGATGAAGCCGATCTCGCCGGGGCCAAGCGCATCGAGCTGTTCGATCTTGGGCCGGAAACAGCCGACGCGATCGACAAGATGCATCGTGCCGGCCGCCATCATGGCGATCTGCTGGCCCTTTTTCAGCACGCCATCGATGACGCGCACCAGGATGACGACGCCGAGATAGGGGTCGTACCAACTGTCGACGAGCATTGCCTTCAACGGCGCGCTGGCATCGCCCGTGGGCGGCGGAATCTGGGTGACGATGGCTTCGAGAATGTCCTTGATGCCAATGCCGGACTTGGCGCTGGCCAGGACGGCATGGCTGGTATCGAGGCCGATGACATCCTCGATCTGCGCCTTCACCCGTTCGGGCTCAGCGGCGGGAAGATCGATCTTGTTGATGACCGGGACGATCTCATGATCATGCTCGATCGACTGGTAGACGTTGGCGAGCGTCTGCGCCTCTACCCCTTGCGCCGCGTCGACAACGAGCAGCGCGCCTTCGCAGGCCGCAAGCGAGCGCGACACTTCATAGGCAAAATCGACATGCCCCGGTGTGTCCATCAGGTTCAGCACATAGGTCTTGCCGTCCTTGGCCGGATAATCGAGCCGCACCGTCTGCGCCTTGATGGTGATGCCGCGTTCCTTCTCGATATCCATGTTATCGAGCACCTGTTCCGACATCTCGCGCGCCGTCAGCCCGCCGGTGGTCTGGATCAACCGGTCGGCGAGGGTGGATTTCCCGTGATCGATGTGCGCGATGATCGAGAAATTGCGGATGAGGGAGAGGTCAGCAGTCATTACGGCGCTGTGTAGCAGAGGCGGCGGCGCGCGCAATGCGGCGCACGCGACAACTATTTGCTTGCGGGAGAGGTCGACTCGCGGCCAGCGCGGCGGGTGAGGGGTGGCCGGGGTCTGCGTTAGTTAGTCCAGCCCTTCAAACGCCGTCCAAAAGCCTGTTTCGCGTCCTTTCTGCTGGTTGGAGAGAGACGATCACCGCTTTTGCAATTCAGCCGCCAACGCCCGCGCCGCCGCCAACCCGCGCTCGCATTTGGCGCGGTTTCGGGCGAGATCGGGATGAGCAAACCCGGTCAGCGCCGCTTCAAGATCGTCGATCGCGGCGCGCGCATCGGCAGCATCGCGGGACAGCCGGGCCTTGGCGGTATGGGCATAGCCGCGATTCTCTATTGTCATCGCCCATTGGAGCGGCAGCGCGTCGAAGGTGTAGACCTTCAGCGCGTCGGTAAAGG